>NZ_JBEYYF010000001.1:0-102878 GCF_040645415.1 Pseudonocardia sp. NPDC046786
CGGCACCGGTCGCGACCAAAGCCTGTCCACACTGCGGTGAACCCGTCTCGATCGTCGCGCTGCTGACCACCCCACAGGCTGCGCGCCCGAGCGTCCCCGAACCCGGCGTGATCCCACTACGCCGAGCCTGACCAACACCCACAACTACACCACTGGCGACACCGGGCCCCGAGCAATACGCTCTATCCCACCTGGGGAAGTTGATCTATCGCCTCTGGGGATACTCGACTAGCGCCATCAACCAGCTCGGTCACGCGAAGATCAGCATGACCCAGGGCCGCTATCTCGGGCGGCGGCTCACCGACCGTCAGACCGCCGACGTCCTGGAGGACATGTTCGCCGAGGACACGAAAACTGCCCCAAAACCCTACTCTGATCTTGAAGACGAACCGGACGCATCGCCTTGACCTGGTCATTGTGTGGGCCCCCGGGGGATCGAACCCCGAACCCGCGGATTAAAAGTCCGCTGCTCTGCCGATTGAGCTAGAGGCCCCAGAAACCACCCCGACCGACGCCGGGGCGGAACCGCCGCCGGATGATCTGTCCCCCGGACGGTCTCGGCGATCCCGGGTCACATCGTACAGCCGGGCGGCACCGATCTCGTCAACGCGACACCTCCGGACGGGGAGGTGCCGGCTACTCGCCGCGGCTCTCGATCGCCTCGGTGAGCTCCCGCTTCCACGCCTCGCGCTCGTCCGGGTGATTGCGGCCCATGTCGGAGATGCAGTCCGCGCAGCGCCCGACGATCGTCAGGAGCGCCCCGGTGGAGCAACGGACGCAGCTGACCGGCTCGGCGACCGCGTCCAGCGGGTCGGGGAGATCATCGGTGCGCTCGACCACATCGGTAGTCACTCGGCAACGGTAGCGGACACCCGACCCGGTGGATCCGGGCCACGACGGCGTGGCGGATCCGGCCCGAAGGTCCGGTTCGGCGCACCATCGGGGCATGAGGTTCCGAGGTACGACCACCCGGCTCGCGATGCTCGGCGCGGCCGCGCTCCTCGTCACCGCCTGCGGCGGCAACGGGAACGGCGACGACCAGCAGGCCGAGACCACGGCCGGGCAGACCGTCCAGGTCTCCGCCACGTTCGCCGAGGGCGGCGAGGGTCCCGCCTACACCTACGACACCGAGCTCGTCCCGGTGGGCGCGACCGTCGAGGTGACGAGCGAGGAGAGCGAGGGCTCGACGACGACCACGCTGCGGGTGACCGGCCTCCAGCCGAACCGCACGTACGGCTCGCACGCGCACACCCAGGCGTGCACGCCCGAGGCCGGCGCCGACGCCGGCCCGCACTACCAGTTCTCCGAGGACCCGGTCACGCCGAGCGTCGACCCGGCGTACGCGAACCCGCAGAACGAGATCTGGCTCGACGTCGACACCGACGGGACCGGCGCCGGCGAGTCGACGAGCACCGTCCCGTGGACGTTCCCGGACGACCGCCGCGCGGAGTCGGTGATCCTGCACGAGGAGCCCACCGCGACCCACGCCGGGCACGCCGGCACCGCCGGTGGCCGCCCGGGCTGCGTGACCGTCGACTTCTGATCCGTCCCCCGTCGGCGGGCGGGGCGCGACGCGCGGGACGCACCTGGGACAATCGTCGGTGTGACCGTGCAGTACGCCCCCGCCCGTCGCGGACGCGTGCTGCCACCGTTGCGGATCGGCCCCTACGCGGTCGACCCGCCGGTGGTGCTCGCACCGATGGCCGGTATCACGAACGCCGGTTTCCGCCGTCTGTGTCGGGAGCAGGGCGCCGGCTACTACGTCTGCGAGATGATCACCGCCCGCGGGCTGGTGGAGAAGAACCCGCTCACCTTCCGCATGATCGCCTTCGACGGCGACGAGCACCCCCGTTCGATGCAGCTCTACGGCGTCGATCCGGCGTCGATGCGCCGGGCCGCCGAGATGATCGTCGAGCGCGATCTCGCCGACCACATCGACATGAACTTCGGCTGCCCGGTCCCGAAGGTCACCCGTCGCGGCGGCGGCGCCGCGCTGCCGTTCAAGCGGAAGCTGTTCGAGCGGATCGTGCGGGCCGCGGTCGAGGGGGCGGGCGACCGGCCGGTCACCGTCAAGATGCGGATCGGCATCGACGACGAGCACCACACCCACCTCGAGGCCGCCCGGATCGCGGTCGGCTCGGGCGCGGTCGCCGTCGCGCTGCACGCCCGCACCGCGTCCCAGCGGTACTCCGGCGCCGCCGACTGGAGCGCAATCGCCCGGCTGCGCGAGGCCGTGCCGGCGCACGTCCCGGTGCTCGGCAACGGCGACATCTTCTCCGCGCAGGACGCGCTGGACATGGTCGCGCGCACCGGGTGCGACGGCGTCGTGGTCGGCCGGGGCTGCCTGGGCCGGCCGTGGCTGTTCGGCGACCTGGAGGCGGCGTTCGCCGGGCGCGAGCTGCCCGCCCCGCCGAACCTCGGCCAGGTCGCGGCGACCCTGCGCCGGCACGCCGTGCTGCTCTGCGAGCACATGGGCGACCACAAGGGCATCCGCGACGTCCGCAAGCACGTCGCCTGGTACCTCAAGGGCTTCCCGGTCGGCTCGGACCTGCGCCGCAGCCTGGGCATGGTCACCTCGATCGGGCATCTCGACGACCTGCTGGCCGAGCTGGACCCGCACGAGCCCTTCCCGGCGGACGCCGACGGCCCGCGTGGCCGTCAGGGCTCCCCCGGCCGGGTGGTGCTCCCGGAGCACTGGCTCGACGACCCGGACGACCCGTCCGTCCCCTTCGGTGCGGACCTGGAACACTCCGGCGGCTGATCACCGAGTGTCCGGGCCACCCCGGGGCGACGGGTCCGTCCCCGGGCCGGGGGAACCGGACACGCCGAACGGGTACCGAATCATCATGCGCCTCAAGCACCACAATCGTCGCACCGATAACACCGGTGATGATCGACGAGACGGGAGGTGGACGGTGACCGACACGGCCTGGACGGTGCGCAACCTGGTGCGCTCCGCACGGCGCGCGGCGCTGCCGCCCACCGACGTCGCCCCCGATCCCGGGATCGGTGACGTCCCGCCGACGACGCCCACCGCCCGGGCCGCGCTGCACACCGCCGCCGCGGAGCGGCTCGCCGCCCACGACCGGTTCGAGCAGGCGTATCTGCATCTGCGCGAGGCGGTCCGGCTGCTGAACGGCGCCGCGGTGGTCGAGGACGAGCTGGACCGGCTGCGTCGCGAGCACGCCGAGGCGCACGAGCAGAGCCGCCGGGACAGCCTGACCGCCTCCTACAACCGGCGCTACCTGGACGAGACGCTCGCCGACCTGCTCGGCGCCGACCGGCAGGTCTGCCTGGCGCTCGCCGACATCGACCACTTCAAGCTGGTCAACGACACCCACGGGCACCCCTTCGGCGACCGGGTCCTGCAGCGGATCGTGCTCGAGCTCGGCCGGGCGCTGCCCCGGGGCGCGTTCTGCGCCCGGTACGGCGGCGAGGAGTTCGCCCTGGTGCTGCCCGGTCTCGGCCCGGACGAGGGCGTCGCGGCCTGCGAGGCGGCCCGCGAGCGGGTGGCCGCCCACGACTGGTCCGAGCTCCACCCCGAGCTGCGGATGACGATCAGCATCGGCATCGCGCACACCGGCCCCGGGGACGCGGCGGTGGACCCGCTGGTCGCCGAGGCCGACCTGCTGCTCTACACGGCCAAGCAGGCGGGCCGCAACGCCGTCGCGCACCGTGGCCCGGGCGGTCGCGTGGTGCTCGCCGGTGCGGCATCCGGACGCAGGTCGATCCCCCAACCGGACGTACACGGCGGCCGCCCCGGGCCACCGGCCCCGCTGACGGCTGAATAGACTCACCGCGCAGGATCCGGTCGTCCGCGTCCCCCGACACGGACGGCGAGCGCGCCGGGAACGGCCGCGCGAGGAGGAGGCCCGGTGCAGGACGGCGACGACGACGGCCACCGGCCCCGGCGTACCCGCCGCAGGGCCGATGCCGCCGATCCGCCGGACCAGCCCGCGGACGGCCGGCCCGGGTCGCCGCCTCCGCCCACCGGCTCCGGCCGGCAGGTGCCGCCCGGCCCCGTCCCACCGGCCGGTGTGCGACGGGTGCGCGGTGGCCGGGTGCCCCGGCACCCCGGTGGCCCCGCACCTGGCGGTTCCCGTCCGGGTGGCCCGGCACCCACCGGGTCCGGTCCGGCCGGGCCCGCCCCCACGACGCCGGCCCCCGGCATGCCCGGGTCGGTGGTGCCCGGCCGTGGCCCGGCGCGGTCCGGCCCGGCCACACCGCCACCCGGCCTCCCCCGGCCGGTCGGCACCGGCGGCCACGATCCTGCTGGCCCCGGCCCGGCAGTCCCCACGACCGGCGCTGCCGGCCGCCCCGGCCCGGCCGGCAGCACCGGCGGCGTGCCCGCCACCGACCGGCCGGCGGCAGCACCGACAGGACCGGCCCGCACCGGGCCCGACGACGCGCCGAACGGTGACCGCCGCGCCGCGCCGGAGCCGGCCGCTGCGCCGGGACGCGGCCCCGGACCGGAACGCGCCACTCCGGAACGCGGTGCAGGTGAACGCGCGGCCGCACCGGAACGCGCGGCGGAGGGCCGGAAGGCGGCCGGCAAGGCGCCCGCCCGGAGCGCCACCGACTCCCGGGAGACCCTGATCTCGGCGGTGCCCCGCAGGCTGCGCCGCCGCTACGCCGACGAGGTCGCCGACGAGCCACCCGCCGGTGCGCCGGGCGGGACGGGTGTGGCGGCCGGGCCGGGCAACGCAGCGGACGCAGGCAACCCGGCCGGAGCCACCGTGACCGGCGCACCGGTGACCGGAGCGGCCGCGGCCGGACCAACAGCAGCCGGGGCAACAGCAAGCAGCGCGACGGCAGCCGGCGCGACGACAGGCAGCGCAACAGCAGGCGGCGCGACGGAAGCGACCGGGGCCACGCCCACCCGCCCCGACCACCGGCGCTGGGCCCGGATCGGTGCGGCCGCGGCGGCCGCGCTGGTCCTGGTCACGACCGCGTTCGGGTTCAGCGCCCGCGGCCAGGTGTACGACGGGATCCGGTCGGCCGCGGCGCTCGCCCCGGACTCCGACGCGATACTGGACGCCGACACCCAGGCCGGCGACCGGAACATCCTGGTCCTGGGCCTGCAGGCGGAGCGCGCGGACGCACCGGAGTCGGCCCGCAGCGACACCGCGGTCCTGGTCCACCAGCCGGCGGGCGGCGGCCAGCCGGTGACCCTGTCGGTGCCCGCGACGCTCGAGGTGGCTCGGCCGCCGTGCGACCGCTGGGACGCGGCGACCGGCAGCTACGGCGACACCGTCCCGGCCGAGTCGCGGACGGCGTTCGCGACCGCCTACGACGTCGGCGGCCCGGCCTGCACCGTCGGCGTCGTGCAGCAGCTCACCGGCATCCCGGTGACCGGTGTCGTCGCGCTCGACCTGGCGGGCACCCCGGAGCTGGTCGACGCCGTCGGCGGGATCCGGGTCTGCACCGAGCGCCCGGTGGTCGATCCGGTGCTCGGGCCGGTCGTCGAGGGTTCGGGCTCGGTCCCGCTGGACGGCCCGCTCGCCCTCCGGTTCGCCGCCGCCGCCGCGACCGCCGACAGCTCCCCCGCGAACCGGGTGCAGCGCCAGCAGCGGGTGCTCGGCGCCGCGCTGGGCGACGCCCTCTCCACGACCTCGCTGCTCACCCCGGGGGCCGCCGGCCGGGCCGCCGAGGGTGTGTCGGCGGCGATCGTCGCCGACGGTGTCGACGCCGGGGAGATCCTGACCCTGGCCCGCGGCCTCGGCCGGGCCGGCACCGCAGGCGACAGGAGCACCCCGCTGTTCCTGGGCCTGCCGGTCTCCGAGACGCCGAACACCCGCGGGCATCTGGAGCTGCAGCGCAGCGACGCGCGGGCGCTGTTCGCCGCGCTGCGCAAGCACGAGCCGCTGCCCGAGTCGGCGACCGCGCCGGCCGCCCGGTCCGCCGCCGCCCCGGCTACCGCCGGGACGGTCGTCGACCTGGTCGACGCCACCGGCTCCCCCGGCTCGGTCGACCGGATCGCCGAGAACCTGCGGGAGCGCGGCTACGAGATCGGCGCGGTCCGCACCGGCGATCCCGCCGAGGGCGCGACGGTCCGCTACTCCCCCGACCGGACCGACGCGGCGGGCACGCTCGTCGGCGTGCTCCCCGGGGCGTGGCCCGCACCGGACCCGACCGGCAGCGGACGGCTGGAGATCGTCGTCGGGGCGACCGGCACCGCCCCGGTGCAGGCCGTCCCGGCCGACGACGCCGACTGTTACTGAGCGCTGCGGCGGGGCCCCGGACCCTCCGGACGTCGGACACCGTTCATCGTGGGTTCATCCGCCGAGGCTGACCGGGGTCGACACCGGCTCTAGGCTCGGGGCATGCGCGACACGTACCAGGAGCAGCTGGACGAGCTGGCGTCCGGCCTGGCGGGGATGTGCGACGACGTCGCCGCCGCCATGGACCGCGCGACCCGCTCGCTGCTCGAGGCCGATCTGCAGCTCGCCGAACAGGTCATCTCCGAGGACGTCCGGATCGACGGGGTCCGTGCGACCGCCGAGCACCGGGCGTTCGGGCTGCTCGCGCTGCAGGCCCCGGTGGCGACCGACCTGCGGGTCGTCGTCGCCGCGATCCACGGTGCGGGTGACATCGAGCGGATGGGCGATCTCGCCCTGCACGTGGCGCAGGCGGCCCGGCGGCGGCACCCGCAGTCGGTGCTGCCCGACGAGGTCAAGCCGTACTTCACCGAGATGGGCCGGGTCGGGGTGGCGCTGGCCGAGAAGGCGGGCCGGGTGATCCGGAGCCGGGACCTGGAGGCGGCGACCGAGCTGGAGGTCGACGACGACGAGATGGACGACCTCCATCAGCACATGTTCACCGTGCTGATGGACCGCAACTGGACGCACGGGGTGTCCGCCGCCGTCGACGTCGCGCTGCTCGCCCGGTTCTACGAGCGTTACGCAGATCACGCGGTGGCCGTCGCCCGGCGGATCGTCTACGTCGTGACCGGCCAGATGCCGGGCCCGCTGGCCGTCTGAGGGTCGCCGCACGGCGCGCGGGAACCCCGGTGCCGGCCGGATCGCGTTTGGCGGTGAGACGGCCGGGGCACACCTGAGCCATGGAACACGCGGGGTGTGTCGTCACCGAGGTGACCGGCACGTCGGACGAGAGCGTCGAGGAGGCGATCCGGAACGGCGTCGGCCGGGCCGGGCAGTCCCTCGAGTGGTTCGAGGTCACCGGTGTGCGCTCCACCGTGCTCGCCTCGACCGAGCGTTTCCAGGTCGACCTGCGGGTCGGCGTGGCGGATGGCCGCCTGAGCGGCCGGTAAGCGCCGCTCGTTCACCGACCGTTCATCGCAGTCCCGGCGAGGCCGCCGTCCGGGCCGATCTAAGGTCGTGGGCATGCGCAGGGAGACACTCGACGACAACCTGACGCAGCTGCAGGCCATGCTCGACGAGATGGGCCCGCTGGTCGTGACGGCGTTCCGCAACGCCTCCGAGGCGCTCCTGCACAACCGTCGCCGGCTGGCCGAGCAGGTCGTCGCCCGCGACCACATTATCGACGGGCACCGGGCCGCGATCGAGCTGCTGGCCGTCGAGACGATGGCGCTGCACCAGCCGATGGTGAGCCCGCTGCGGTCGGTGATCACCGCGCTGCGCTGCTCGCAGCAGCTGGAGCGGATGGGTGATCTGGCCCGGCACGTCGCCGAGGTGGTCGTCCGGGCCGGTGACCGGCCGGCGCTGCCCGAGCAGGCCGTCGAGCTGTTCACCGAGTACGGCACGCTGGTCACCGCGCTGGGGCACAAGGCCGTCACAGTGCTCCGCACCCGCAACGTCGTCCTCGCCTGCGAGCTGGAGTCCGACGACGACGCGATCGACGAGGTGCACCGCTCGGTGTTCGAGCTGATGTTCGGGCCCACCTGGGCGGCCGGCGTGCCGGCCGCGGTGGACGCCGCGCTGCTGGCCCGGTTCCACGAGCGCTACGCCGACCACTGCGTGCACCTGGCGAATCACGTCGTCTACGCGGTCACCGGGGCCACCCCGGACGAGGTCACCCTCTGACCGGACACGGGTCGGCCCCCGCACCCCACGCGGGACACCGGGGCCGGACGGGCCGGGGCCGGCTCAGCCGAAGCGGCCGGAGACGTAGTCCTCGGTGGCCTTCTGCGACGGCTGGGAGAAGATCGTCTTGGTCTCGTCGATCTCGACCAGCTTGCCGGGCTTGCCGGTGCCCTCGATGTTGAAGAAGCCGGTGAAGTCGCTGACCCGGGCGGCCTGCTGCATGTTGTGGGTCACGATGACGATCGTGTAGTCGTTCTTCAGCTCGTTGATCAGGTCCTCGATCGCCAGCGTGGAGATCGGGTCCAGCGCCGAGCACGGCTCGTCCATCAGCAGCACGTCCGGGCGCACTGCGATCGCGCGGGCGATGCACAGCCGCTGCTGCTGGCCGCCGGACAGGCCGGAACCGGGCTTCTCGAGGCGGTCCTTGACCTCGTTCCACAGGTTCGCGCCGCGCAGCGAGCGCTCGACGGTGTCGTCGAACTCGGCCCGCGACGCCCGGCGGTTGTTCAGCTTCATCCCGGCGATCACGTTGTCGTAGATCGACATCGTGGGGAACGGGTTCGGCCGCTGGAACACCATGCCGATCTGCCGGCGTACGCCGACCGGGTCGACGTTCGCCCCGTACAGATCCTGGCCGTCCAGCTCGAGCCTGCCCTCGACGCGGGCGCCCGGGATGTTCTCGTGCATCCGGTTGATCGAGCGCAGGAAGGTCGACTTGCCGCAGCCGGACGGCCCGATCAGCGCGGTGACCGTCTTCGGGTTGATCGTCATGTTGACGCCCTCGACCGCGAGGAACGAGCCGTAGTAGATGTTCAGGTTCTTGGCTTCGACGCTCTTACCCATGGCGGGATGTCCTATCGGGTCTTCGGGGCGAAAAACTTCGAGATCAGCCGGGCGACGACGTTCAGCACCATCACGATGAGCATCAGCACCAGGGCCGCGGTCCACGCCCGGTCGAGGAACGGCTCACGGGGCACGCCGGGCACCGCGTAGGAGTAGTAGGAGAACACCGGCAGGGTCGCCATCCGGCCGTCGAACGGGTTGAGGTTCACCCCGGTCGCGAGGCCGACGGTGACCAGCAGCGGCGCCGTCTCGCCGATCACCCGGGCGATCGCCAGGGTGATGCCGGTGGCGATGCCGCCCGCCGTCGTCGGGATGACGACCTTGAGGATCGTCCGCCACTTCGGCACGCCCAGCGCGAACGACGCCTCGCGCAGCTCGTTCGGGACGATCTTGAGCATCTCCTCGGTGGAGCGCACCACGATCGGGATCATCAGCACGGTGAGCGCGACGGCGCCGACGAAGCCGAACCGCACACCCGGGCCGAGCAGCAGCGCGAACAGCGCATAGGCGAACAGGCCGGCGACGATCGACGGGATGCCCGTCATGACGTCGACGAAGAAGGTGATCGCCCGGGCCAGCCGCGAGTTGTTGCCGTACTCGACCAGGTAGATGGCGGTCAGCACGCCGACCGGGATGGACATGGCCGCCGCCAGCCCGGTGATGATCAGGGTGCCCTGGATGGCGTGCAGCGCACCGCCGCCCTCGCCGACCACGCCCCGCATCGAGTTGGTGAAGAAGGTGGCGTCGAACCGCTCCCAGCCCTGGCTGACCACGGTGTAGAGCACCGAGACCAGCGGGATCATCGCGAGCAGGAAAGCGCTGGTCACCACGACCGTGACCAGCCGGTCGGCGGCCTTGCGGGCGCCCTCGACGATCCGTGACGCGGTGTAGGTGGCACCCGCGTACACGACCGCGGTGAAGAACAGCCACAACCCGACGCCGGAGCCGATCGCCACCACCACGCCGGCCATGACGGCGGCGGTGACGGCGAGGATGCCCAGCGGCGCCCACCGCGGCAGGCTGCCCTTGCGGCGCAGCACCGCCGGCGTGGCAGAGGCGGGGGCCTCCAGCCCGGTTCCGGTCACGGGGACCTCTTCGGTGCGGTCGGGTTCGGTTCCGGTGGACATCTCAGTTCGCTCCGGAGAAGTCGCGGCGGCGCTCGACGATGTAGCGGGCGAGCATGTTGACCAGGAGGGTGATCACGAAGAGCACCAGACCGGACGCGATCAGCACGTTGACGGTCAGCCCGGACGCCTCCGGGAACTGCAGCGCGATGTTCGCCGCGATCGTCGCCGGGTTCTCGGAGCTGATCAGGTTGAAGGTGATCGCCCCGGACACGGAGAGGATCATCGCGACGGCCATCGTCTCGCCGAGCGCGCGACCCAGACCCAGCATCGCGCCGGAGATGATGCCGGAGCGGCCGAACGGCAGGACCGCGAGCCGGATCATCTCCCACCGGGTGGCACCGAGCGCCAGCGCGGCCTCCTCGTGCAGCTTCGGTGCCTGCAGGAAGACCTCGCGGGCGACCGCGGTGATGATTGGCAGGATCATCACCGCCAGCACCAGCCCGACGACCAGCATGGTGCGGCCGGTGGTCGACGGCGGGCCGGCGAACAGCGGGATCCAGCCGAGGTTGTCGGCGAGCCAGGTGGACAGGCCGACCGAGAGCGGCGCCAGCGTCCAGGCGCCCCACAGGCCGTACACGATCGAGGGGACCGCGGCGAGCAGGTCCACGATGTAGCTGAGCCCCTGGGACAGCCTGCGCGGGGCGTAGTGGCTGATGAACAGGGCCACCATGACGGCCAGCGGGGTCGCCACCACCAGCGCGATCACCGCGCTGAGCAGCGTGCCGAAGATCAGCGGGGCGACGTAGAGGACGATCCCGCCGGGCAGCTCCGACTCGGAGGCGGTGATCGCCGGGAAGGCCTCGATGAGCAGGAAGGCCGCGACCCCGGCCAGGACGACCAGGATCAGGATCCCGGCGCCTTTCGCGGAGCCGGCGAAGATGCGGTCACCGAGCTGCGAGACCGGCTTTCCGGCAGGGCGCTCAGACGGGGCGTGAGTGGTGGTCACAGTGATCCCTGGATGTGCGGACGTGCGCTGGGCAGGGTCGGAACGGCACCCGGAGCCCCGGGCCGCGCGTCCATGATGAACACCGCCCGGGGCTCCTGGCTAGATGACATACGACTCGATCTCCAGTGGTCGCAGGACCCGCTCAGCCACCGGCCGAGATGCTGTCGATCACGGGCGTGATCTCGCCGCGCAGGGTGTCCGAGAGCGGGGCGGAACCGGCGGCCCGGGCCGCGGCCTCCTGGCCCTCGGCGCTGACGACGTAGCTCAGGAACGCCTTCGCCACGTCGGCCTGCGCCTGGTCCGGGTAGGTCGGGCAGGCGATCAGGTAGGACACCAGCACGACCGGATAGGCGCCGCCGGCGGCGGTCCGGTTGAGCTCGTAGGCGAACGAGCCGTCGCCCTGGCCCTCGACCCGCTGGGACTCCTCGAAGATCTGCGCGGCGGCCTCGGCGGTCGGCGCCACGTCCTGGTCGCCCAGCTTGACGTTCGCCTGGCCCAGGTCACCGGCCTGCGAGGCGTCGGCGTAGCCGATGGTGCCGTTGCCCGCGTTCACCGCACCGATCACGCCGGAGGTGCCCTGGGCGGCCTCGCCGCCCTGGATCGGCCAGTTGCCGTCGGCCTCGTCGGTCCAGACGTCCGGCGCGGCCTGGTTCAGGAAGTCGGTGAGGTTCTCGGTGGTGCCCGACTCGTCGGAGCGGTGCACCGGGGTGACGGTGGTGGCCGGGAGCGTGACGCCGGGATTGTCGGCGACGATCGCCGGGTCGTTCCAGGCGGTGATCTCGCCCCGGAAGATCCCGGCGATGGTGGCCGGGGAGAGGCTGAGGTCCTGCACGCCGTCGAGCTTGAAGACGATCGCGATCGGCGAGACGTAGTTCGGGATCTCGATGACCGAGCCGCCGCAGCGCTGGCGGGCCTCGTCCAGCTGCTCGTCGTGGAGGTAGGCGTCCGAGCCGGCGAACTGCACGCCGCCCTGGATGAACTGGGTGCGGCCGCCGCCGGAGCCGACCGGGTCGTAGTTCACGGTCGCACCCGGGTTGGCGTCGCCGAACCCGGCGATCCACGCCTGCATCGCGGCCTGCTGCGAGCTCGCACCGGCGCCCGAGATCGTGCCGGAGACGCCCTCGCCCTCGGCCGCGCCGCCACCCTCGTTCGCCGCGGCACAGCCGGCGACGAACAGCGCACATGTGGTGGCGACGCCGACGGCCGCCAGGCGCGCCCGGGGCGCGCGCCGCTTCGTCTTCACTGCAGGTTCCTCCGTGGTCGGCAGGTGCCGTTCGGGATGACGGCCCGGGGTGGCCGTCCGAGCGCAGACGCTAGGAGCCGCCGTTGGACGCAGGACCCACGGAAGATGAACGTGGAATGAACAGGACCGCCGGTCGGGGGATCCGTGTCACACGATCGACGAGCGGCGACCGGGCGATGCTCACTCCCGGGTGTAGTTGACGTCGGCGGCGTGCACCCCGAAGCCGAGCCGCTCGTAGACCCGGACGGCGGGGGCGTTGTCGGCCTCGACGTAGAGCAGCACGATGCCGAGCCCGCGATCGCGCAGGTGGTGCAGCCCGGCCAGGGTCAGCACCCGGCCCAGGCCGCGGCCGTGCGCGGCCGGGTCGACGCCGAGCACGTAGACCTCGCCCATCGCGGGCTCGTCGCCCGCGGCGGGATGCACCTTGGTCCAGTGGTAGCCCAGCAGCGTGCCGGACGGGTCGGTGGCCAGCAGGAACCCGTCGGCGTCGAACCAGTCCTCGGCCTGCCGGGCGGCGAGCTCGTCGCCGGTCCAGCCGCCCTGCTCGGGATGCCAGTCGAAGGCGGCGTTGTTGACCCGCAGGAACTCGGCGTCGTCCCGGCCGGGGACGAACGAGCGGAGGGTGACGCCGTCGGGGAGCTCCACCTCGGGCAGCGCCGGCGCGTCCGGCCCGGCCAACGGGCGGCGCATCTGCCACAGCACCCGGTCCCGGCGGTAGCCGCGGGCCGCGGCGAGCGCCTTCGCGGCGTCCAGGTCGCCGTGCGCCCACACGTGCGGATCGGGCGTCGCCGCCTCCAGCGCCGCGACCAGGGCGCTGCCGATCCCGCGCCGGCGCCGGTCCGGGTGCACCGCCAGCTCGGCGTACCCGCCGTCGAGCTGGGCGTACCCGTCGACCGCGACGTCTCCGGCACCGCCGGTGCCGCTGACCAGGTGCAGCACCCCGTCCGCGGTCGCGCCGGGGCGCAGATTGCGCAGGAACACCTCGGACAACGGCTCCGCGCCGTCCGCGCGCGATGCGGCGGCGAGCAGTTCGTGCACCGCGGCGGCGGTGTCGGTGTCGAGTCGGGTGAGCACCTGCGGATCCACGGACCGGACCCTAGTGCCCACCCGGTCGACGGCGTCGGTATCGGTGTCGGCGTCGGTCAGCGCGAGGAGAGTGCCCCCGGGGTGGTCCGGCCCGGGGGGGTCGGACGGGCCACTCCGGGGAGACGACGGTCGGCGGGTTCGGGATCGGTCTCGCCCTCCGGGTCCGGCGGGGCGGTGAGACCGCCGCGGGACGGCCGGACGAACTTGTAGCCGACGTTGCGCACGGTGCCGATCATCTGCTCGTGCTCCCCGCCGAGCTTGGCCCGCAACCGCCGCACGTGGACGTCGACCGTCCGGGTGCCACCGAAGAAGTCGTACCCCCAGACCTCCTGCAGCAGCTGGGCCCTGGTGAACACCCGGCCGGCGTGCTGTGCGAGGTACTTGAGCAGCTCGAACTCCTTGTAGGTGAGCTCGAGCAGGCGCCCCTTGAGCCGGGCCGAGTAGGTGGCCTCGTCGATCACCAGCTCGCCGAGCACCAGCGCGCCGCCGCCGGAGGCGGACTCCGCACCGGGCCGCGAGCGCAGCAGCCGCAGTCGCGCGTCCACCTCGGCGGGGCCGGTGTCCGGCAGCAGGATCTCGTCCACCACCCACTCCCCGGACACGGCCACCAGACCGCCCTCGTTGAGTACGGCGATGACCGGCACGTCGGTCCCGGTGCTGCCGAGCAGGCGGCACAGGCTCCGGGCAGCCACCAGGTCGCTGCGGGCGTCGACCAGGACCGCGTCGTGCGGGCCGGCGTCGAGCAGTGCGGCCACCTCGGGCGCCGCGGTCCGGACGTTGTGCGGAAGCAGGGACAGGGCGGGCAGCACCGCTGCCGCGTCGGGAGCCGTGGTCAGCAGGAGCAGTTCCATGGACTCCTCCTCTCGCGCGATACGCAGACGATACCGCCACGTCACGCGCTGGTCAGCCGGATCGCGATCTCCCTCACGCCCGGCAGGTGTATCGATCCGCTGATCGATGCACCCGGACCTGCCCTTCCGGGCAGGTCGGGGGCCGGGCGCAGGGGCGGACGGTCCGGTCTCTACCGTTCGGGGGTCCCGACCCCGCCACAGGGAGGCACCGCACGTGGGAGGCACCGTGAAGCGGGCGCTCGCCGCCGCGCTGGCCGTGGCCGCCGTGCTGGTGCTGGCCGATCTCGGCACCGGTGCCGCGGCGGAGTCCGGCATCGCCCGGCAGATGCGCGAGACCCTCGACCTGCCGGAGGACCCGGCCGTGCGGGTGACCGGCCTCTCGTTCCTGGCCCAGGCGGTGACCGGCCGCTACGGCAAGGTCGAGGTGAGCATGGATCGGGTGCCGATCGGCCCGCTGCGCACCCCGGAGGTCCGCGCGGAGCTCTACGGCGTGCGCGCCCCGCTGTCCGCGCTGGTCGGCTCCGGCCCCGCCGAGTTCCGCGCGGCCGCCGCCGAGGGGGCCGTCCGGATCAGCCCGAACGACGTCCGGCGGATGGTCGTCGCGGCCGGCGGGCCGGCCGCCGCCGTCGAGCGGCTGACCGTCGAGGAGGTCGACGCGAACGCGATCGACACCGCGATCCGGGCCGGTGCCGACCCGACCCTGCGCGGCACCGACCCGCGAACCGCCGCCCGGTTCGTCGCCGAGCTGCCGGTGGACGGCTCGGACACCCGGGTGGGTGTACTGAGCGCGCTCGTCGTCACCGACGGCGTGCTGCGGATCGTGCCGCGCGACGTGCGGGAGATGGACACGAACGAGCCCGTCCCGGCCGCGGTGCGCGACTCGCTGCTGCGCGCGCTGGCCGTCGAGCTCGATACCGGGACGCTCCCGCTGGGCGTCACGCCGACGTCGGCGTCGATTCCGGAGTACAACGTCCTGGAGATCTCCGGGGCGGTCCGGGATCTCGACATCGGCGGGGACGGGGCCACCCGCTCCACCAGCTGACCCGGGGAGGCGCACGTGCAGACCGGTGGACTGGTCGTGCTGATCGTGGTGCTGGCGCTGGCGACGGTGGCCGGTCTGGTGCTGCGCAACCGCTCGGGGCGGGTCCGGACGACGACGCCGGCCCGGGCGGCCGGCCCCGGCGGCTGGGAGCTGGCCGGGATCGCGCCGGACGGCAGGCGCGCCCTGCTGCTGCAGCTCTCCTCGCCGGTGTGCACGCCGTGCCGGCAGACCGCGCGGTTGCTCGGCGACCTGGCGGCCGCCGATCCGGGGCTCGCGCACGTCGAGGTCGACGTGGCGGAGCGGATCGAGGTGGCCCGCACGCTGGGCGTGCTGCGCACCCCGACGACCGTCGTCTTCGACTCCGGCGGCGCCGAGATCCTGCGGATCTCCGGTGTGCCGCGCGCCGACGAGCTGGCGGACGCGCTGCCGGCCGCACCGGCCTGACCGGACACCCTCCCGCACTGTGATGCAACGGCCCGGCCGCACGGGGTGTGCGGGCCGCTCCGGGTCGGTTACGCTCGGGGCGTGAACTGGCCGCTGACCCGACGCCGCGCAGTCGATCTGTGCCGCCTCGCCGGCTGCCTCTGTCTGGACTCCTGACCCGCGTGCCCTCCCGCCGCGGCGTCCGTCGGGCGCCCGGCCGAAACCCGGTTCACCAGGAGTGTCCATGTCCGTCACGGACAACGGGAACGCGCGCACCGAGCCTCGGCTCGATCCGCGCGGTGTCCGGTTCTCCGCCGCCCTCACCACCGTCGTCCTGGCGCTGGTGCTGGTCAGCGGCAGCGGCCTGCTCGCCATCGCGCAGGCCGTCGTCTTCGCCGTCGGCGCCGTCGCCGGGATGCGGTTCGCCCCGTACGGGGCGCTGTACCGGGTGCTGCTCGCGCCGCGGCTGGGGCCGCCCACCGAGTGGGAGGACGCCGCCCCGGTCCGCTTCTCGCAGACCGTCGGGCTGGTGTTCACCGTCGTCGCCGCCGCCGGGTACCTGACCGGCCTGACCGCGCTCGGCGTCGTCGCCGCCGCGGCGGCACTCGTCGCGGCGTTCCTCAACGCGGCCTTCGGCTACTGCCTGGGCTGCGAGATGTACGGGCTGCTCGCCCGCCTGCGCGGTGGCGGCACCGCCGCCGCGCGCCCCTGACCGTCCACACCTTCACGCGACACGATTCGGGAGAGATCACACATGAGCCGCGAGGACGTCCTCGTCACCGCCGACTGGGCGGAGCAGAACCTGGAGACCGACGGGGTGGTGTTCCTCGAGGTCGACGAGGACACCACCGCCTACGACGGGGGTCACATCCCCGGCGCGGTAAAGGTCAACTGGACCGACGAGCTGCAGGACCCGGTCCGCCGCGACATCGTGACCAAGGAACAGTTCGAGCAGCTGCTCGGCGCCAAGGGCGTCTCGAACGACGACCTGGTGGTGCTCTACGGCGGCAACAACAACTGGTTCGCCGCCTACGCCTACTGGGAGTTCAAGCTCTACGGCCACGACAAGGTCGTGCTGCTCGACGGCGGCCGCAAGAAGTGGGAGCTGGACGGCCGGACCCTGACCACCGACGTCAAGGACCGCCCGGCGACCTCCTACACCGCGAAGGAGGCCGACACCTCGATCCGCGCGTTCCGCGACGAGGTCGTGGAGGCCATCGACACGAAGAACCTGGTCGACGTCCGGTCGCCCGACGAGTTCTCCGGGAAGATCCTGGCCCCGGCCCACCTGCCGCAGGAGCAGTCGCAGCGCCCGGGGCACATCCCGTCGGCCATCAACATCCCGTGGTCGAAGGCCGCCAACGAGGACGGCACCTTCCGGTCCAACGAGGAGCTGGCCGCGCTGTACAAGGAGGCCGGCTTCGACGAGGGCCGGTCGACCATCGCCTACTGCCGGATCGGCGAGCGCTCGAGCCACACCTGGGTGGTGCTGCACGAGCTGCTCGGTCACGCGGACGTCAAGAACTACGACGGCAGCTGGACCGAGTACGGCTCGCTGATCGGCGTTCCGATCGAGCTGGGAGCGAAGTGACATGTGTGGTGCACCCGACCAGACCGTGAGCCTGCCCACGGGCACGGACCTGGAGAAGGAGACCGTGCTGGCCGGACGCGTGGTGGCCGGGGGCGACCCGGTCGGCGGCGCGTTCGTCCGGTTGCTCGACGGCACCGGTGAGTTCACCGCCGAGGTGGTGTCGTCGGCGTCCGGGGACTTCCGGTTCTTCGCCGCCCCGGGCACCTGGACCGTCCGGGCGCTGTCGCGCTCGGGCAACGGACAGTCCGAGCTCGTCGCCGACGGGCCGGGACTGCACCAGGCGGAGATCACCGTCGCCTGAGCCTGCGAAGGCGCGAGACAGCACCGTCGCCTGAGCCTGCGAAGGCGCGAGACAGCACCGTCGCCTGAGCCTGCCGCACGGGCCTCTCCCGGGATCCGTTCCCGGGAGAGGCCCGTTCGCGCTGTCAGGGCTGCTCGGCGGCGCCGAGCAGCGCCCGGCACTCCCGGTAGATCTGCCGGTACCGCTCGACGGCGCCCGCCCGGTCGCCGCGCTCGAGCAGTTCGAGGACGGCCCGGTAGCCCGCGGTCCACGGCGTCCACATGGCGCTGTCCCAGTTCAGCGCCATCATCCGCTGGGTCCGGGTCACCACGAGATCGACGTGGGTCTGCAGCTCTCGGTTGCCGCTGGCCAGGATCAGGATGGTGCTGAAGTCCGATCCGGCGGCGTTGGCGACGGTCACGTCGTGGCGGGCGAGCGCGTCCTCGAACTCGGCGAGCCGGGTGCGCAGCCGGACCAGGTGCTCGTCGGTGATGTTCTCGATGCCCCACTCGACGCCGGCGCAGGCGAGCAGGCCCATCACGTCGAACAGGTCGACGGTGTCCTGCACGTTCAGGTCGGCGATGCGCCGGGTCCGGTTCGGCGCGACGTCGACGAGCCCCTCGGCGACGAGCTGGGCGATGGCCTCCCGGACCGGGGTGATGCTGACCCCGAGCCGGGCGGCGAGCTCGGCATCCTTGATCACGGTTCCGGGCGCGAGGGTGCCCTGGACGATCTCGCCGCGGAGCTGACGGGTGATCGCCTCGCGCCGGGTCGGCGGGATCGCGAAGGACACCGGGAAATCATGCTCTCCCGGCTCCGGCCGGTCACCCCCGGGGCCGGTGTCCGGTGCACCGGCCCCGGGGGTGCGAGGGTCGCTCACGTCGTTGCGAGTGCCTCGTGCAACCGGAACCCGCGGTACCCGTCGGCGGCGATCGCGTCGCACTGCTCGCGGTAGAAGCCGACCCCGCCGATGTAGGCCAGGAACACCCGCGGTTTGCCGGGCACGTTCGATCCCATGTACCAGGACTCCGCGGTCGGGTAGAGCGTGGTGTTGCCGACCTCCTCGACGTGGGCGATCCACTGGTCCTCCGCCTCGGTCGTCGCCTCGATCGCGGCGATCGACCGTTCGCGCAGCGAGACGATGCAGTCGGTGATCCAGTCGACGTGCTGCTCGATCGACACGATCATGTTCGAGAGCACCGACGGGCTGGACGGGCCGGTGATGGTGAAGAGGTTGGGGAACCCGGCGACGGCCAGTCCGAGGTAGGTGCGCGGACCCTGCGCCCACTTCTCCCGGAGCAGTACGCCGTCCCGGCCACGGATGTCGATCGAGTCGAGTGCGCCGGTCATCGCGTCGAACCCGGTGGCGAACACGATGACATCGAACCCGTACTCGTGCTCGGAGGTGCGCACCCCGGCCGGGGTGACCTCGATCAGCGGTGTCCGCCGCAGATCGACGAGCGAGACGTGCGGCAGGTTGAACGTCTCGTAGTAGCCGGTGTCCAGACAGGGTCGCTTGGTGCCGAACGGGTAGGTGCTGGGGCACAGTGTCTCGGCGACCTCCGGGTCCTGGACCCGCTCCCGGATCTTCTGCCGGACGAACTCGGCGGCGGTCTCGTTGGCGGCGGCGTCGGTGAGGGTGTCGGTGTAGCCGGCCAGGATCGAGACGAGCGTGCCCTCCCGCCAGCCCGCCTCGTACTTCGCGTTCCGCTCGGCCTCCGACACCTCGTGGGCGGACTGGGTGGCGAGCTCGACCGGCACGCCGAACCCGGAGGTGCGCTGCGCCTCCCGCCAGTTGCGGTAGTCGGCCTTCATCTCGTCGATCTCGGACTGTTCCAGCGGCCGGTTCCGGGCGGCGAGCGAGTAGGCGGGGGTGCGCTGGAAGACGGTGAGCTCGGCGGCCTGCTCGGCGATGACCGGGATCGACTGGACACCGGAGGATCCGGTTCCGATCACCGCGACCCGCTTGCCGGTGAAGTCCACGCCCTCCCGTGGCCAGCGCGAGGTGTGGTAGGTGGCGCCCTGGAAGTCGGCGATCCCCGGGATGTCGATGTCCTTGGCCCGAGACAGGCAGCCGGTTGCCATGATCAGGTACTGGGCGTCGACGGACTCACCGGTGTCGGTGTCCACCCGCCACCGGCTGGTCGCCTCGTCGAAGACCGCCGAGACGACCCGGGTCCGGAAGGTGATCCCGGATCGCAGGTCGAACCGGTCGGCGACGTGCTCGATGTAGCTGAGGATCTCGGGCTGGCTGGGGTAGCGCTCGGTCCACTGCCATTCCTGTTCCAGCTCGGGTGAGAACGAGTAGGAGTAGGAGAGGCTCTCGACGTCGCAGCGGGCGCCCGGGTACCGGTTCCAGTACCAGGTGCCGCCGACACCGTCCCCGGTCTCGAACACCCGGGTGGTCAGCCCGAGCTCGCGCAACCGGTACAGCTGGTAGAGGCCGGCGAGTCCGGCACCGACGATGACGGCGTCCACGGTCCGTTCGTTGGACATGCTTGCTCCTGACGTGCGTCGTTGCAGATCGGAGTGCAGATCGGAGTGCAGTGATCGGAGTGCAGTGCGGCGTGGGGAGCGCGTGCTGCGGGCCGGTGGGCTCAGGCCGGCTGCGAGCGGCCGGCGAGGTGCTTCTCGACCTGGTCGGCGACGTAGTCGAGGCCGGCGGCCGAGCCGGGCAGGACGTTGACGAAGGTGAAGAAGCCGTGCATCTGGCCCTCGAAGCGGCGGCTCTGCACCGGGACGCCCGCGGCGCGCAGCTTCTCGGCGTAGGCCTCGCCCTCGTCGCGCAGCACATCGTGCTCGGCGGTGAGCACGACGGCGGGCGGCAGGCCGGCCAGATCGGCCGCCCGCAGCGGCGACGCGTCGGGCCGGGCCCGGGCCGCGGCGTCCGGCGCGTAGTGGTCCCAGAACCAGATCATCGAGTCGCGGCTCAGCATCAGCTGGTTGGCCGGGTCGGTGTAGCTGGCGTTGTCCACGTCGGCGTCGGTGACCGGGTAGACCAGCACCTGCAGCGAGATCTCCGGCCCGCCCTCGGCCTTCGCCCGCTGCGCCATGATCGCGGCGAGGTTCCCGCCGGCGCTGTCCCCGGCGACGATCAGCGGCAGCCGCAGGCCGCGGGCCGCGAGGTGGTCGACGGTCCAGCGCAGCGCGGCCCAGGAGTCCTCGGCCGCGGTCGGGTAGCGGTGCTCGGGCGCCAGCCGGTAGTCGACGAGCACGACGGCGGCGCCGGTGCGCGCCACGAGATTCCGCCCGAGCGTCTCGAACTCGTCCAGCGAGCCGATCACCCAGCCACCGCCGTGGTAGTAGACGATGACCGCCCGCGGGTCCTCCGGCAGCAGCAGCCGGACGCCGATGCTGCCGCCGTCGACCGGGACGGTCTCGTCGATCCGCTGCGCGACCTCGGGACCGGGGCCGTACATGTCCCGCAGCATGCCGCCGAGCTCGCGGGCCTCGACCGGGGTCATCTCGTGCAGCGGCTTGGCCCCGCTCTCCGCCATCTGGGCCAGGAATCCTGCCGTCGCGTCGTCGAGCGCCATGGCTTCACCTCGTTGTGAATGTGGGGTCGTACAGGTCCGGATCGGATAGCCCGCGCCGAAAGGCGGAACCACAAGATACGAACGCGTCAGCGAGTTACATCACATCCGAACGAGTGAATAATGCATCCTGCATGCTGCATCAAGATCATCGGGTCAGCACGTGGCGGAGCGTCCGGCACGGTACCCCTGGACCATCCCCCGGAGGTTGGACGTGCCGCTCTGCGCCGAGAACCCCATGTCGTCGCGGGCGGTCGCGTTGCCCACCGCCCAGAGCCCGGGGATCAGCTCGCCGGACCAGCGGAGCACCCGCGCGCAGGTGTCCACCTCGAGCCCGGCCGAGCCGAGCCCGGCCTGGACCCGGGCCAGCCGGGCGGCGTGGAACGGCGGCCGCACGATCGGCCCCAGCGTGGGGTTCGGGCCGGTGCCGGAGCCGGCGAGCCGGCTCATCCACAGCGTCCAGGGCCGCTCGCCGCGGCCGAAGGCGTCGTCCCGGCCGCGGGCGCAGGCCGCGTTGTAGCCGGCCACCGTGGCGGCGAGCCCGGCGGCGTCGATGCCCGCGCGCCGGGCGAGCTCCTCGACCGACGGCGCACTGACGACCCGGCCCGGGTCGACCTGCACGACACCGCGTTCGGCGAGATCGTGATCGTAGACGAGCCAGGCGGGCCAGTTCGGCAGCCGCTGCGACGCCCCGTCCAGGTGGTGCAGCGCGGCGTTGATCGCGGGATAGAAGCTCTCGTCGGCGAACCGCGCACCCTGCGCGTTCACGATGATCTCGTGCGGGTGCACCACCCAGTGCGTGCGGTAGCGGGGCCCGCCGTCCTCGTCGGGCTCACCGGTCGGGAAGCCCACCTGCACGGTGTTGCGAGCCGCCGGGAGCGCCCGGATCGACGCCCCGAGCGCGGCGGCCATGCCGAGATGGTCCCCGGTGATACCGGGTGGGGAGCCGGTCCCGTGGTCGTCGAGCACCCCCTCGAACCGGTGCACCAGCTCCCGGTTGCGGTCGTAGGCGCCGGTCGCCAGCACGACGCCGAGCCGGGCGGCGATCTCCCGACCGTCGTCGAGGACGACCCCGGTCACCGCACCGTCGCGGCTGCGCAGCCCGGTGACCCGCGCCCCGGTCGTCACCTGCGCACCGGCACCGAGCGCGGCACGCAGGAAATGGCCGGCCAGGGCCTGCCCGGTCACCAGCTCGGCCGCCGACGTCCCGGCCCCGCCGTCGCCACCCACACTCCAGACGGCGGTCCGCCGCAGCCGGCCGGCCCACCCGCCGAGCGCGTCCGCCGGCAGCGGGACCGGTTCGAGGCAGCGCCCCTCGGCCGTGGAGTGCGCGGCGTGCGGGTGGTAGTAGTCGGGCAGGCCGCGGAGCACCCGCAGCTCCAGGCCCCGGGCGGTGAACAGGTCGAGCGCCTCGTCGGCCGTGCCGAGCAGCGCCCTGGTCCGGGCCGGGTCGTTGTGCCCGCCGGCCACCGCGTCGATGTAGCGGGCGCCGTCCTCGGCGGTGTCGGCGATGCCCAGCGCGGCGGCCCAGCGGTTCCCGGGGATCCAGATCTGGCCGCCCGAGACGGCGGTGACCCCGCCGACGACGTCGGTGCGCTCCAGCACCAGGGTGCGGGCCCCGGCGTCGGCCGCCGCCGCGGCCGCGGCGCAACCGCCGATCCCCGAACCGACGCAGATCAGGTCGTACTCGCTGTCCACAGGGCCTCCGGTCGCGGGCCACCCGCTCGCCGACGTCGAACCACCAATAGACCACACGGCGCCGACCCGCGTGGAGAGCCGGACGCCCGCCCCGGCGGCCCGGCGGGTCCCGCACCGGCGGGCCGGTAGGCTGGCGCGTCGTGCACTGGTTCTCCACCGGGCTGCTGATCGCCCTGTCCGCGGGGACCGCCGCCTGGGCCGGGTGGCTGCTCCGGCGCCTGTTCGTCGTCGAGCCCGCCGCCGCCCCCGAGCCCGGGCGCACGGACCGTCCCGTCCCGGACGACGCCGACGACCACCACCACACCGAGGAGCGCGACTCGTGACCGACCCCGACGACGAGCAGCTGCAGACCACCATCACCGGCCCCGCCAACGCCGCCCCGGACTCGCCGCAGCGCAACCGGCCGCAGTGGCCGGACCTGCCGGTCGACGACGACACCGCGAACTTGCGCGAGGGCCCCGACCTGAACGAGGCCTGCCTGGGCCTGCTGCCGCTGGTCGGCACCTGGCGGGGCACCGGCGAGGTCGTCTACCCGACGATCGACGGCCCGTTCCACTTCGGACAGCAGATCACCTTCGCACACGACGGCCGCCCGTTCCTGTCCTACGAGTCGCGGTCCTGGCTGCTCGACCCGGACGGCGGGATCATCCGGCAGGCCGCCCGCGAGACCGGCTTCTGGCGCCCGCAGCCGGACGGCTCGGTCGAGGTGCTGATCGCCCACAACACCGGGATCGTCGAGCTCTACTACGGGCCGAAGGGCGACATGCGGTCCTGGGAGATCGAGACCGACGCGATCGCCCGCACCCCGTCGGCCAAGGAGGTCACCGGGGCGAAGCGGCTCTACGGCCTGGTGAACCAGGGCGATCTCGCCTACGTCGACGAGCGGGCGATGGTCGGCCAGACGATGCAGCCGCACATCTCGGCGCTGCTGCACCGCGTGGTCGGCTAGGTGGAGGGCGCGATCGCCCGTCCGTGCGGTAGCCGGGCGCTGCTGTTCGAGGTGCGGACCGCCGCCGAGGTGGCCGCGATCGTCGACGCCGTGCGGGCCGCCCGGCTGCCGGAGGTGACCGAGCTCGTGCCCGCCGCCCGGACCGTCCTCGTGGAGGTCTCCGCCGGGGCCGGCCTGGACCGGGTGCGGGCCGCCGTCGCCGACGCCGACCCGCGCGACGGGGCCGGTGGCACCGGTGTGCTGCACACGATCCCGGTCTCCTACGACGGCGCCGATCTCGATCTCGTCGCGGACACCGCGGGGATCTCCCGGGACGAGGTGGTCGCGCTGCACAGCGGCGCGGAGTACACGGTGGACTTCTGCGGTTTCGCCCCCGGGTTCGGTTACCTGTCCGGACTGCCCGGGCCGTTACAGCAGCCGCGGCTGGAGAGCTCGCGGACCGCGGTGCCGGCCGGCTCGGTCGGGATCGCCGACGTCTACAGCTGCGTGTACCCGCGCCGCTCCCCCGGCGGCTGGCGGCTGATCGGCCGCACCGACACCGTCCTGTTCGATCCGGCGGCGGACCGGCCCGCGCTGTTCACCCCGGGCGACCGCGTGCGGTTCGAGGCCCGATGAGCGGGCTGGAGGTCCTCGCCACCGGACCGCAGGCGCTGGTCACCGACCGCGGACGGCCCGGCAACGCGCACCTGGGCGTGCCGCCGTCCGGCGCGCTCGACCGGCCCGCCTACGAGCTGGGGAACCGGCTGGTCGGCAACGACGACGGCGCCGCCGGGCTGGAGCTGCTGGGCGGGCGGCTGCGGCTGCGCGCCCACGGCGGCCGCGTCGTCGCGGTGACCGGAGCGCCGGCGCCGGTCCGGGTGGACGGCAGGCCCGCGGCGTCGCACACCGCGGTCTACGTCCGCGACGGCGCCGTGCTCGACATCGGAGGCCCGGTCGGGGGCCTGCGCGTGTACCTCGCGGTCGCGGGCGGGCTCGACGTGCCCGCAGTGCTGGGCAGCCGGAGCACCGACCTGCTGTCCGGGCTCGGTCCGGCCGCGCTCACCGACGGCGACCTGCTGCCGATCGCCGGCCGGACCGGTGGGCTGCCGGCCGGCGGGCCGGTCCCGGTGTCGGTGCCGCGGCCGGCGATCCGGCTGCGCGCCCGGCTCGGCCCCCGCGACGACTGGTTCGCCGACCCGCGGGACGCCCTGGTCCGTCCGGTGTGGACGGTGTCGCAGGACGGCAACCGGATCGGGGTGCGACTGGACGGCCCGCCGCCGGCGCGACACCCGGACACCAGGGACCGCGAGCTGCGCAGCGAGGGCATGGTGACCGGTGCGGTGCAGGCCCCGCCGGACGGGCCGCCGGTGGTGTTCCTGGCCGACCACCCGACCACCGGGGGCTACCCGGTGATCGCGGTCGTCGAGCCGGACGACCTGCCGCTGCTGGCCCAGGCGGCGCCCGGGACCCGGGTCCGGTTCACCGTGCTCGGCTGAGACCGTGCCGGGGTGGGTGAGCGCGCACGTCCGCGTTCCGCGGAACGCGGCGTGACCGGCCCGGATCGTGGCGAGCCCCCGCGAGGCGCCGACCATGATCCCTGTTTCGGGAGTGTAGGACGTTCTCCCGCGCGTCGACACTCCCGAAACAGGGATCATGAACGGGGCACGCGGCCGGCGCGGCCGATCAGCGTCCGGCGTCCTCGCCGTCCAGGATCGTCCGGACGTCGGCCGGCGCCATCCCGGAGAGCCGTCCGATCTGCGCCGGATCGAGGCCGCACTCGTTCAGGTGCCGGACGGCGCCGGCCAGCTCGTCGCGGCGGCGGCGCAGGACGTCGCCGAGCTCCTCGATCCGGTGCTGCGAGTCGTCGAGGGTGCGGGTGGCGTCGAGCGCGCGCACCGGGTCGGCCAGCAGCACCGCGAGCAACCGGTCCCGGGCGTCGTCGTCGCCGGGTGGGGACGGCACCACCGCCAGCGGGAGCTCCTGCTGCTCACCCGGCACCGGATCCGGGCCGGTCGGGTCGGTCTCGCCGCGGCGCATCCGCGCCCGCTGGACCGCGCGTGCCGCGAGGGCCTGCTGGACGGCCCGGGAGACCGGCTCGGACAGCGGCGGCGGTGCGGGCCGGGCCGGCTGCGCCGAGGCCGCGGCCCGGCCCGTCGGTGCGGGGGATGCGGTGCCCGGCGACCCGCCGCTGGGCAGGTCCTCCTGCGCGGGCACGGTGCGCTCGGCGGACCAGGGCGGCAGCGGCGCCGCGGGGTGGTCGGCGGGCGGGGGGACGACGTCCGAGCGGGGCTCGGGACCGTCGGGCGCCGGGTCGCTTGCCGGGCCGCTGCTCGCCGGGTCGCTGCTCCCGGGGCCGGGGGCCGACGTGCCGGCGGCGGCCGGGTCGGGGTGCGCGTCGGCGATGTGCAGGTGCGCGACCGGGACGGCCGGGCCGGTGGTCCCGCCCGGCCCCGAGGCATCCGCCACCGGAGCACCCGCGGCGTCCGTCGCGGTGGCGCCGTCCGGCCGGTCGATGGCGGGCCCGTCGTCGGTCACCGGATCCGCGTCCTCGGCGCCCGGCTGCACCGGGCCGCGCGTGCGGGCCCGGGTCGCCGAGCCGGGCCGCTCGTCGGCGGGGGCGAGGAGCTCGTCGAGCGGGCCGCCACGGTCCGACTCCCGGGCGTGCCGGCCCGGGGCGCCGGTCGCGGGCCGCCGGGCACCGGCGGGGACCGACCCACCGGGGCGGACCGGCAGGCCCGGCAGCGGGCCCGTGTCCACGCCCGGGTCCCGCTCCGCGTACGCCCCGGCACCCCGCTCGCCATTGGCCCCGGCAGCGCCGGCGGCCCCGGCAGCCCCGGCGGCGATGGCCCCGGCAGCCGGTGAGGCGACGGGCTCGACGCGCCGCTCCGCGACAGGCTCGCTGTGTCGCTCCGCGGCAGGCTCGACGTGCCGCTCCGCGGCGGTGCCGATGCGTGGCTCCGCGACGGCATCACTCTGTCGCTCCGCGACGGCGCCGACGTGTCGCTCCGCGACGATGTCCGCGACGGTCCGCGGACGCGCCGGAGGCAGCGGATCGGCCGGGCCACCGGCCGACTCCCCGGTCCAGTCCTCGGCACACGGCTGCGGGCCGGCGATGTCCGGCGGCGCGACGGGCAGCGGCGCCGGGCCGCTGCGGGCCCGCCACACACCCCAGAGGACCAGGACCACGAGCACTGCCGCCCCCAGCGCCGCGAGGAGCGCGAGGGGCGGAACCGTGACCGAGCCGAGCTGCATGGGACCGGACCCTAAAGGGGCCCGGGCCCGTGCGCGTGCAACCTCAGGTGCTGCGCGTCCCCGACGAGGGCTGCGCCGCACTCGGCCGACCGGAGTCCGCGGAACCGTTCGTGCCGCTGTGCGGGCCGGCCGACTGGCCGTTGGCCGGGCGTCCGCCGGCCTTGTCCGCGGACTCGGATCCGCCACCGCCGGCCGTCTGACCGTTGCCGGCCTGGCCGGAGCCGTTCCGGCGCGGCTCCTGGTCGCCGTGACCGCTGCCCCGACCGGCTGCCGGGTTGGCGGTGGTCGGCGGCTCGGCGGCCGACCCGGACCTCGCCTGCTTGGCCTTCTCGTCGTCCGCGGAGGGCTTGTCCGAACCATCCGATGGGGTGTCACCGGAACGGCGGACGGCCCCGACCGCGACGGTCTTCTCGGCGTCGCTCTCCGATCCGGTCTGCTTCCCGTCCTGGCGCGGCACCGCGGACGTCGCGGGCTCCTCCGGACGAGCGTCGGACGCCGGACGGAACAGCTCGGCGGGCCGGGGCTCGTGCTCCTCGCCACCCGGGCGCACCGCGGTGGTCCGCTCGGCGCCCTGCTCCGGCCCCTGCTGGCCGGGCGCGGCCGCACCGGGCCGCGGGGCGGGCGAGGGCCGCGCCCCCGCACCGGGCCGCGGGCCCGGCTGGCCCGGACGGGGCTGCTGCCCGGAGGCCTGACCCTGCTCCGGCCGGATCGTCTGGCTCCATCCGCCGGCCTGGCCCGGCCGGGGCTGCTGGCCGGAACCCTGCTGCCCGGCGCCCTGCTGGCCGCCAGGCTGCTGACCGGCGCCCGGCTGCCCGGCACCCTGCCCGCCGGCCTGCTTCCAGGCGCCCTGCGGTCCGGCACCGGCGGCGGCCGCGGCGGCCGGCTTCGCGGCGTCCGACTGCTGGTCGGACGAGCCGGGCCTGCCCTGCGGGCGGGCCTGCGAACCGGAGTCGTTGCGGCCGGAGCCCGGCTGCCCGGGCGCTCCGGGGCCGGGCTGCGGACGCGGGCCGGGGCGCGGTGACGCGCCGGACTCACCCTGGCCGGGGCCCTGCTGCGCGGCGGCCGGGCGGGCACCGTTCACCCCGGACGGGGTCTGCGGCGTGCCCGATCCGCGGCCAGCGCCGGAGGGCTGGTCCTTCTGGCCGGGCTGGGACCCGGCCGTCGCTCCCGGGCGGGCCGGCTGGGCGGCACCGTTGCGCGACTCGCGCGCCTCGGGCGCACCGGTGCGGGACTCCGCCGAACCGGGCCGGGCCGCCTCGTCGGCGCCCTCGGCCTTCGCCGCGGCGGGCCGGGTCCGGTCGGTTCCCGGCTTCCCGGCGCCCGCACGCAGCTCGTCCCGGCGCCGGGTCAGCTCGCCGACCTCGGCGCGGAGCTTGTCGCCCTGCTCGCGGGCCCGGTCGGCGTCCGCCCGGGCCCGGTCGACCTGCTTACGCGCCTCGGCGGTGACCCGCTCGGCGTCGGCCCTGGCCTTGGCCCGGATCTCCTCGGCCTCCTCCTCCGCCTTCTGCAGGATCGCCTGCATCCGGTCGGAGAAGTGGTCGGACCCGGTGTGCCGGTCCGCCTCGTGGCCCGGGCCGGGCGGCGCCGGCGCGGGGCGCGGCGGGCCCTGCCGGGGCGGACCGGGCGGACCGGGTGGCCCGGGTGGCCCGGGTGGCCCGACGAAGCCGCCGGGCGGCGGCACCGGCATCGGCGGTGGCACCGGCCGGCTTCGCAACGCGTCGATGTCGGCCCGCATCCGGCCCATCACCCGCTGCATCCCGACGATGTGCTCGTCGACCTGCCTGCGGTCGTATCCGCGGAGCACGACGTCGAACCGCGGGGAACCGCCCGGGCGGTCCGCCCCGTCTGCCGTCATCGCTCACTCCTCACAGTTCGTCCGGCGCAGTGCCGGTGAGACACCACTGCGAGGTCCACGCAACCGGCGACACCGATCCGACCCCGCCGGTCAGGGTAGCCACGGGAGCGCCGTCACGGCGAACGCCGCGACCCGCAATGATCACTCACCGGCGTGGCGTCCCCCGCGAAGGACGCTCCCGTGACACGATGCGCGGCTACCGTCCTCGCGACCGCAGCCTACCGGGCCGGAGCGAATACCATCATGGTGTGGACTCCTCGCTGAAGGGCACGCTGCACAAGCGCGGTCTCCGGATGACCCCCCAACGCCAACTCGTCCTGGACGCGGTGCGCGAACTGGGGCACGCCACGCCCGAGCAGGTGTGCACGCGTGTCCAGGCGACGGCGCCCGCCGTCAACATCACGACCGTCTACCGGACCCTGGATCTGCTCGAGGGGCTCGGCGTCGTCCGGCACGCCCATCTGGGGCACGGCGCGCCGACCTACTCCGAGCACCGGCACCGGCACGTGCACCTGGTCTGCCACCGATGCGGCCGGGTCGACGAGGCACCGGCCGAGCTGCTGTCCGGTGTGGCCGAACGCACCCTGACCGACCTGGGTTTCCACCTCGACGCGACACACGTGGCACTGTCGGGGACCTGCGCCGACTGCGCGGCGGACGAGACCGGCGAGCAGCACGGCACCCAGCACGGCAGCACCCAGCACGACACCCAGCACGGCGACGCGGCCCCGGCGACACCGGGCGTCGCGAAGGGAGACCGGTGAGCACGACCGGACCGCAGTCGGCACCCGAGAACGACGAGACCCACGACGGCGCGACGGAGCCGCCGGACCCGGACGCCGCCGTCGCCGCCCATCACGGCGACCCGCCCGCGGAGCAGCGTGCGATGGCCCGCTCGGCCGCCGTCATCGACCGCAGCCACCGGGACGTGCTGGCGGTGACCGGTGAGGAACGGCTGTCCTGGCTGCACCTGCTGCTCACCCAGCACGTGAGCGAGCTCCCGCCGGACACCGGCACCGAGGCGCTCGTCCTGGACATCCAGGGCCGGGTGCTGCACCACATGGCCGTCGCCGCCACCGGCGACACCGTGTACCTCGACACCGAGCCCGGCGAGGGCGCGCCGCTGCTGGACTACCTGCAGAAGATGGTGTTCTGGTCGAAGGTGGAGCCGCGCGACGCGACCGCGGAGCTGGCCGTGCTCACCGTCGTCGGGCCGGACGTTCCCGAGGTCCTCGAACGGGCCGGGCTGCCGGTGCCCGCCGCACCGCACGGTGTCGCCGGGCTCGACGGCGGCGGGTTCGTCCGGCGCACCCCGTGGCCGGGGAGGGACGCCGCCGACGTCGTCGTGCCGCGTGCCGAGCGCGACGCCCGGTGGTCCGCGCTCACCGCGGCCGGCGCGCGGGCGGCCGGCACGATCGCGTTCGAGGCGCTGCGGGTCGAGTCCCGGGCCCCCCGGCTGCACCGGGACACCGACGACCGGACGATCCCGCACGAGGTCGGCTGGATCGGACCGGCGGTGCACCTGACGAAGGGCTGCTACCGCGGGCAGGAGACGGTCGCCCGGGTCGCCAACCTGGGCCGCCCGCCGCGCCGCCAGGTGCTGCTGCACCTCGACGCGGGCGACGAGGACCTGCCGCGCACCGGCGACCCGGTCCAGCGCGACGGCCGCGCCGTCGGGCGGATCGGCACCGTCGTCCAGCACCACGAGCTCGGCCCGATCGCGCTCGCCCTGGTGAAGCGCTCGGTCCCGGTGGACGCGGAGCTGACCGCCGGCGCCGACGACCGCGTGTCCCCCGTCACGATCGACCCGGACTCCTACGAGCCCGACCCGGACCAGCCGCCACCCGGACGGGCCGCCCGGGATCGCACCGGGCGCGGGCCGGGGCGCCGCGGCTGACCTGCGCGGTCCGGCGTACCCCGTCCGTGGTGTCCACCGGGTGGACGCCGGCCGTCGGGCCACCGCATCGGCGCGCCCACACCTGTGACGACGACGGTGCCGCATCGCACGCCCCGGGGTGCGCAGGGTACGGTTGGACCCACGACATTGATGAGACGAGAGGGGCCGCCGGGTCGTGTCAGGTGACCGGGCCGCCCCTTCCCTGTTGTAAGGGGGACCAGCCATGGGGCGCGGACGAGCCAAGGCCAAGCAGACGAAGGTGGCCCGCGAGCTCAAGTACAGCTCCCCCGCGATGGATCTCGACGCGCTGCAGCGCGAGATCGGGAGCGGGACGGCGGTTACTACCGACAACGGCGACGAGGAGTACGGCGAGTACGCCGACCTCGCCGCCAAGTACAACGACGAGGACGACCACCCTCGCCGCTGACCCGCGCACCGGCGCCCGGTCGGGACTCCGGTTCCCCGACCGGGCGTCGTCGCGTGCGCGACCTCTCCTCACCCGCTCGCCGCTGCGAGCGCTACGCCGGACGTACCCGGCGGTTTCGCCCGACCGGCCGGATAGGGCAAGATCACCAACGCGTTCCGCGAGGGGCGCGCTCACCGGTCCCCGTCCTGTCCGAGGTGTTCACGACATGCGCGGCAACCTCTTCGCGGTCGCCGTCAATCTCGTCGTGCTCACGGTCCGGTCGGACCAGCTGCACCTGCTGCTGATCGAGCGGGGCGAACCGCCGTTCCTCGGCGAGTGGGCCCTCCCGGGCGGTTTCGTGCGCCCCGAGGAGGACCTGGTGCACACCGCCAGCCGCCGGCTCGGCGAGGAGACCGGGGCCGCCACCGGTGACGCCGTCGTCGGCCATCTCGAGCAGCTCGCGAGCTACGCCGCCCCGGACCGCGACCCGCGCGGCCGGGTGCTGTCCGTCGGCTACCTGGCGTTCGTCCCGGACATGCCGGAGCCGACGCCCGGCGGCGGCGCCGCGAAGTCGGCGTGGTGGCCGGTCGACCGGATCCCTCCGCTCGCCTTCGACCACGAACGGATCCTCGGCGACGGCGTCGAGCGGGCCCGGTCCAAGCTGGAGTACACCACGCTCGCCGCGTCGTTCTGCCCGCCCGAGTTCACCGTGTCCGACCTGCGCCGGGTCTACGAGGCCGTCTGGGACGCCTCGCTCGATCCGCGGAACTTCCAGCGGAAGGTGACCTCCACCGAGGGGTTCCTGGTCCCGACGACGACGCTGGTCACCGGCGGCCGCGGGCGGCCGCCCCGGCTGTTCCGGCGGGGCCCGGCCACCGCGCTGCACCCGCCGATGCTGCGGGAGTCGCACCGCCCGCACGAGCGGTCCGCGACGGCGCGCTGATCCCGCGCCGGCCGGTCCCGCTCAGAAGCGCGGGTGCTCCCCGCGCAGCTGCACCCGGGCGCCGATCCCGCCGGAGCCGGCACCGTCGACGTCGCCGATCCGGGCGACCTCGCCGAGGATCCAGGCCGGGACGTGCCGGGCGGTGAGCACGGCGAGCGCCCGGTCGACGTCCTCCGGCGGGAGCACGGCGACCATACCGACACCCATGTTGAACGTCTTCTCCATCTCGGCGCGGTCCACCCGGCCGCGGCTCTGGATCAGCTTGAAGACCGGGGCCGGGGTCCAGGAGCCGCGCTCCACGGTGGCGGCCAGGCCGTCCGGCAGCACCCGCTCCAGGTTCCGGGCGAGCCCGCCGCCGGTGATGTGCGAGAACGTGCGGACGCCGGTCTCGGCGGCGATCGCCAGGCAGTCCTTGGCGTAGATCCGGGTCGGGACGAGCAGCTCCTCGCCGAGCGAGTGGTCGAACTCCTCCAGCTCGCCCTCCAGCGGCAGCCGGGCGATGTCGAGCAGCACGTGCCGGGCCAGCGAGTAGCCGTTGGAGTGCAGGCCGGACGACCCGAGCGCCACCAGCACGTCACCGGGGCGGACCCGCTCCGGGCGCAGCATCTTCTCGGCGTCGACGATGCCGACGCCGGTCGCGGACAGATCGTAGCCGGCCGCGTCCATCAGGCCGGGGTGCTCGGCGGTCTCGCCGCCCAGCAGCGCGCAGCCGGCCTGCTCGCAGCCCTCGGCGATGCCGCGGACCAGGGTCGCGACCTTCTCGGGGACCAGCTTGCCGACGGCGATGTAGTCCTGCAGGAACAGCGGCTCCGCGCCGCACACCACCAGATCGTCGACGACCATCGCGACCAGGTCCTGGCCGATGGTGTCGTGCTTGTCCATCGCCTGCGCGATCGCGACCTTGGTGCCGACGCCGTCGGTGGACGCGGCGAGCACCGGCTCGCTGTACTTGCCGAACCGGGCGGCGAACAGGCCGGCGAAGCCGCCGATCCCGCCCATCACCTCGGGCCGGGTCGCCTTCTCCGCGAACGGGCGGAACTGCTCGACCGCCCGCTCCCCCGCGTCGATGTCCACCCCCGCCGATGCGTAGCTGGCGGGGCCGGGCTCGGTCGAGGGCATGGGTCGGTTCTCCAGTACGGGGGTCGTGACAGGGCGTGCGCGGGGCGTGTCGCCGGGCCTACGGCCGGGACAGCGCCCCACCAGCACCGTATCCGACCGACAGCGGGCCGGGCTCCGGGGCGGGCGCCGTGCGGGCCCGCTCGGCCGGTGGGATGTCCTCCAGCAGGTGCTTGCCGAGCTTCGCCTCGTCCGGCAGCGGGATCGGGTAGTCCCCGTCGAAGCAGGCGCAGCACAGCCGGGAACGCGGCTGCTCGGAGGCGGCGACCATCTGCTCCACCGAGACGTACCCGAGCGAGTCCGAGCCGATCGAGCGGCGGACGCCCTCGGTGTCGGCGCCGTTCGCGATCAGCTCGGCGCGGCTGGCGAAGTCGATGCCGTAGAAGCACGGCCAGCGCACCGGCGGCGACGCGATCCGCACGTGCACCTCCAGGGCGCCTGCCTCGCGCAGCATCCGGACCAGGGCGCGCTGGGTGTTGCCGCGCACGATCGAGTCGTCGACGACGACCAGCCGCTTCCCGCGGATGACGGTGCGCAGCGGGTTGAGCTTCAACCGGATGCCGAGCTGGCGGATGGTCTGGCTGGGCTGGATGAAGGTGCGCCCGACGTAGGCGTTCTTCACCAGTCCCTGGCCGTAGGGGATGCCGGAGCCCTGCGCGTAGCCGATCGCGGCCGGCGTGCCGGACTCCGGGACCGGGATGACCAGGTCGGCCTCGACCGGGTGCTCCTCGGCGAGCCGGCGGCCGATCTCCACCCGGGTGTCGTACACCGAGCGGCCGGCGATCTGGGTGTCCGGGCGGGCCAGGTAGACGTACTCGAACACGCAGCCCTTGGGCTCCGGCGCGGCGAAGCGCTGGCTGCGGATGCCCTCGGCGTCGATCGCGATCAGCTCGCCCGGCTCGACCTCGCGGACGAACGAGGCGCCGACGATGTCCAGCGCGGCCGTCTCCGAGGCGACCACCCAGCCGCGCTCCAGCCGGCCCAGCACGAGCGGCCGCACGCCCTGCGGGTCGCGGGCGGCGAACAGCGTCGTCTCGTCGGCGAAGGCCAGCGAGAACGCCCCGCGCAGCCGCGGCAGCAGCCGCAGCGCGGCCTCGAAGATGCCGAGATCGGCGGCGCCCGCGGCGAGCAGCTCGCCGACCAGGTCGGAGTCGGTGGTGGCGCGCAGCCCGGACCGGTTGCGGTTCTCCAGCTTCGCGACGTCCTCGCGCAGCTCCGCGGTGTTGACCAGGTTCCCGTTGTGCCCCAGCGCCAGCCCGGATCCGGTGGCGGTGGTGCGGAAGGTCGGCTGGGCGTTCTCCCAGGTGGTCGCGCCGGTGGTGGAGTAGCGGCAGTGCCCGATCGCGAGGTGACCGCGCAGCGAGGACAGGGTCTGCTCGTCGAACACCTGGCTGACCAGGCCGAGATCCTTGAACACGACCATCCGCTGGCCGTCGGACACGGCGATCCCGGCGGCCTCCTGGCCGCGGTGCTGCAGCGCGTACAGGCCGTAGTACGTCATCTTCGCGACGTCCTCGCCGGGCGCCCAGACACCGAACACCCCGCACTCCTCGCGGGGACCGGTCTCGTCGGGTTCGGGAGCGGGAATCGGGGTGGGGGCGGTGCTGACGTGGGTGTTCCGGACGGAACTCAACGCGGCGCTCCTCGGCTGGCGGCGTACCGGGACCAGATCGTGATCGTACGCCGCAACAGCAGGTTCCTTCAGGTTCGGGGAGCAGGGTCACTCCGCGGTCCGTGCACCGGCAGCAGCGCCGCCACCTCGGCGGCCCGTGAACCGGACACCCGGAGCGAACCGTCGGCGACCGCGTCGCCCCAGGAGGTCCGGCCCAGCGCGAGCGCGAGCCAGGTCCGCGGATCGGTCTCCACGACGTTCGGCGGGGTGCCGCGGGTGTGCCGTGGCCCGTCGATGCACTGGACGGCGCCGAACGGCGGGACCCGCACCTCGACGCTGTGCCCCGGCGCCCGCCGCACCAGCTCGGCCAGCGACTCCTTGACGGCGGCCCGGCGGGTGGCCCGGTCGGGTTCCGGGCCGCCGTCGAGCCAGTCGTGCAGCGGGCCGGTCACACCGAGACGGGGCCGAACCGGGCCGGCAGGGTGGCCTCCCAGGCGGCCCGGAGCTCGTCCAGCGCGAGCGTCCCGGCGGCGTCGCCGAGGTCGAGCGCGGTGCCCCCGGTCCCGCCGATCCGGACGGCCGGGACCCCGGCGTCGGCGGCCCGCGCCAGCAGGGCGTCGGCGGCGTCCGCGGCGACGGTGACCAGCACCCGCCCGGCGGACTCGGAGAACAGCGCGGTGAACGCGTCGTCGTGCACCTCGGCCAGGTCGATCCGGGCGCCGCGGCCACCGGCCAGCGCGGCCTCGACCAGGCCCTGGGCGAGCCCGCCGTCGGAGAGGTCGTGGCTGCCGGTGAGTTCGCCGTCCGCGGCGGCGGCCGCGAGCAGGCCGGCGAGCCGGCGCTCGTGCTCCAGGTCGACGGCCGGCGGGTACCCGCCGAGGTGGCCGTGCACCTCGTGCGCCCACTCGGAGCCGCCGAACTCGGCGGCGGTGGAGCCGAGCAGGATCACCGCGTCGCCGTCGGCGCCGGCGAACCCGGACCGGACGGCGCGCCGGACGTCCTCGATCACGCCGAGCACGCCGACCACCGGCGTCGGGAGGATCGCGGTGGAACCGGTCTGGTTGTAGAAGCTGACGTTCCCGCCGGTGACCGGGGTGCCGAGCACCGCGCAGCCGTCCGCGATGCCGCGGATGGCCTGCTGGAACTGCCACATGACGTGCGGGTCCTCCGGCGAGCCGAAGTTCAGGCAGTCGGTGACGGCCAGCGGCACCGCGCCGGAGGTGGCGACGTTGCGGTACGCCTCGGCCAGCGCGAGCTGGGCGCCGGTGTAGGGATCGAGCGCGACGAACCGGGCGTTGCAGTCGGTGGCGACCGAGATCCCGCGGCCGGTCTCCTCATCGACCTGCACGACACCGGCGTCGGCGCCGTGCGCGGCGACGGTGTTGCCGCGGACGTAGCGGTCGTACTGGTCGGTGACCCAGGCGCGGCTGGCCAGGTTCGGCGAGCCCGCCATCCGCAGTACCTCGGCGCGCAGCTCGGACGGGGTCTCCGGGCGCGGCAGCCGGTCCGGCAGGTCGGCGTTGAGCGCGTCCTGCTGCACCTCGTCGCGGGCGACCGGGCGCCGGTAGACCGGGCCCTCGTGGGCGACGGTGCGCGGCGGCACGTCGACCACCGTCTCGCCGCCGGAGGTGATCACCAGCCGGTCGCCCTCGGTGACCTCACCGATCACCGACGCCAGCACGTCCCACTTCGCGCAGACCGCCAGGAACGCCTCGACGTGCTCGGGCTTCACCACCGCGCACATCCGCTCCTGGGACTCCGAGGAGAGGATCTCGGCGGCGGTCATCCCGGTGGCGCGCAGCGGGACGGCGTCGAGGTCCACGCTCATCCCGCCGTCACCGGCGCTGGCCAGCTCGGAGGTGGCGCAGGACAGCCCGGCCCCGCCGAGGTCCTGGATGCCGACGACCAGCCCGGCCGCGAACAGCTCCAGGCAGCACTCGATGAGCACCTTCTCGGTGAACGGGTCGCCGACCTGCACGCTGGGGAGCTTCTTGCGGCCGGTGTTCTCCCCGAACGTCTCCGACGCCAGCACCGACACGCCGCCGATGCCGTCGAGCCCGGTGGTCGCACCGAACAGGATGATCTTGTTGCCGGTACCGGAGGCGAACGCCAGGTGCAGGTCCTCGCGCTTGAGCGCCCCCACGCAGAGCGCGTTGACCAGCGGGTTGCCCGCGTAGGACGGGTCGAACACGACCTCGCCCGCGACGTTCGGCAGGCCCAGGCAGTTCCCGTAGCCGCCGACCCCGGCGACGATCCCGGGCAGCACCCGGGCGGTGTCCTCGGCGTCGATCGGGCCGAAGCGCAGCGGATCGCCGACCGCGATCGGGCGGGCACCCATCGCCATGATGTCGCGCACGATGCCGCCGACGCCGGTCGCCGCGCCCTGGTAGGGCTCCACGTAGGACGGGTGGTTGTGCGACTCGACCTTGAACGTGACGGCCCAGTCGTCACCGATGCTCACCACGCCGGCGTTCTCGCCGATCCCGGCAAGCATCGCCGAGCGCATCTCCTCGGTCGTCGTCTCACCGAAGTAGCTCAGGTGCACCTTCGACGACTTGTACGAGCAGTGCTCGCTCCACATCACCGAGTACATGGCGAGCTCGGCGTCGGTGGGCCTGCGGCCGAGGATCTCCCGGATGCGGGCGTACTCGTCGTCCTTGAGGCCCAGCTCGCGGTAGGGCTGCGGCGCCTGCGGCGTCGCCTCGGCGTGGGAGACGGAATCGACCTGCACCTGGGACTGCGTCACGGCACCAGGGTAATCGCGGGGTCCCGGCACCCGGCCGGGCCGTGCCCGGAAGCACAGCCCGCCCGGTCAGCGCCTCAGGAACCGGCGGCCACCGTCGCCCTCAGCACCGAGGTGAACAGGCCCAGGCCGTCCTCGGACGGACCGGTCAGGGTGCTGGTCGCGTGCTCCGGGTGCGGCATCAGCCCGACCACGTTCCCGGCCGCGTTGGTGACGCCGGCGATGTTGCGGGCCGAGCCGTTCGGGGCGCCGTCGCGGTAGCGGAACACGACCCGGCCCTCGCCCTCCAGCTCGTCGAGGGTCGCGGCGTCGGCCACGTACCGGCCCTCCTGCGACTTCAGCGGGACCAGCAGCTGGTCGCCGGCCGCGTAGTCGGCGGTCCACGCCGTCCGGCCGTTCTCCACGGTCAGCACCAGGTCCCGGCACAGGAAGTGCAGCCCGGCGTTGGCGACCAGCGCCCCGGGCAGCAGGTGCGCCTCGCAGAGGATCTGGAAGCCGTTGCAGATGCCGAGCACCGGCAGGCCGCGCCCGGCCGCGTCGACGACCTCGCGCATGATCGGCGCCAGCGACGCGATCGCGCCGGCCCGCAGGTAGTCGCCGTAGGAGAAACCACCGGGGACGACGACGGCGTCCACACCGCGCAGGTCGTGGTCGCCGTGCCAGAGCGGGACGGCCTCGGCACCGGCGCGCCGGACCGCGCGGGCGGCGTCGACGTCGTCGAGCGTGCCCGGGAAGGTGATCACGCCGACACGACTCACAGCCGGGTCACCGTCCAGTCCTCGATCACCGGGTTCGCCAGCAGCGAGCCGGCGAGCCGGTGCAGGGTCTCGTCGTCGATCGCCTCGTCGACCTCGAGCTCGAAGTGCTTGCCCTGCCGCACCCCGCTCACCCCGGAGATCCCGATCCGGCCGAGCGCCCGGGTCACCGCCTGTCCCTGGACGTCGAGGATCTCGGGCTTGGGCATCACGTCCACCACCACTCTGGCCACGGCACCAGGGTAGAGGTTCGTTCCGCGGCACTCGCTCGTCCCACGGCGAACGGGGATGACAGCCCACCGGGCCGGGCCCCACCATCGGGTATGCGGATTCTGCTGCTGGGTGGGACGGTCTTCCTCTCGCGCGCGATCGCCGAGGCCGCGCTGGCCGCCGGACATGCCGTGACCTGCGTGTCCCGCGGCGTCTCCGGCGCGCCGCCGCCGGGTGCGGCGACGGTGAAGGCGGACCGCTCCGAGCCCGGCGCGCTGGCGGCGGCGCTGGCCGGCGAGCCGTCCGGACGTGGGTTCGACGCCGTGATCGACGTCGCGACGATGTCGGCGCCCTGGGTGCGCGACGCCCTGGACGCGCTCGCCGACCGGGCCGCGCACTGGACGTTCGTCTCGTCGATCAACGCCTACGCCGATCCGTCGGTCCGCGGCGGGACCGTCGGCCAGCCCACCCTCGGTCCGCTGCACACCCGTCCCGATCCGGACTCCGACGACCCGGAGGTCTACGGCGCCGCGAAGGTGGCGAGCGAGCAGGCCGTGCGCGAACGGGTCGGGGACCGGGCGCTGATCGTGCGCGGCGGGCTGATCTGCGGGGCCGGGGACCTGTCGGACCGGTTCGGGTACTGGGCGAACCGGTTCGCCCGGGGCGGGCGCGCCGTCGTGCCGGACGTGCCGGGGCACCCGATGCAGATCATCGACGTGCGCGACCTCGCGGAGTGGATCGTGCGGTCCGCCGAGGCCGGCGCCACCGGCGTCTTCGACGGCACCGGGCCGCGCTCCACCCTGGCCCGGGTGCTGGAACAGGTCGCCGACGCCGTCGGCGCCCCGGATCTGGACCTGGTACGAGTGCCGGCGGAGACGCTGGTCTCCGAGGACGTCGCGATCTGGGCCGGGCCGCGGTCGCTGCCGCTGTGGCTGCCCGAGTCGCACTGGGGCATCGCCGACCGGGACGTCACCGCGACCCTGGCGGCCGGGCTCGGCATCCGGTCGGTCGGCGACACGGCGCGCGCCGCGCTGGACCGCGAGCGCGAGCTGGGCATGGCCCGGCACCGCCGGTCCGGGCTCACCCCCGACGAGGAGCGGGCCGTGCTGCGGGCGCACGCCACCGGCTGATCCGTGGGCCGCTCAGCCGCCGTCGAGCACCGTGCGCAGCCTGGCGGCGAACCCGGCCGGATCGCCGGGGTGGCCGAACTCGCCGCCGGCGAAGCCGCCGTGGTGGCTGGGGAACAGCACGAACTCCCGGCCGAGCCGCGCGGCGAGCGCCCGCGCGGTGCGTGCGGTGAGCGCGTCCCCGGTCTCCTCCCCGACGGCGATCAGCACCCGGGTGGGCGCCGCGGCGAGCGCGGCCGCGTCCGGGACGAAGGTGAGGACCGACGCCGACCGATCGGACAGCAGCGGATCGTCGCGGGCGCCGTCGTCGTCGGTGGGCAGGCCGAACGCGGCCGGGTCCGGCGGCCCGGCGGCGAAGTAGTCGTCGGTGAACTCGCCGGACCAGGAGGTCAGTGCGATGAAGGCGGCCATCCCGGCGCCGTGGCCCTTCGCCTCGTAGACCTCCCGCATCTCGCGCCACGCCCGCCGGGCGGCCGCCGCGTCCGGCAGCTCGCCGATCAGCGGCGGCTCGTGCGCGACCAGCACGTGGACGTCGCCGGGGTGCGCGGCGACCAGCGCCAGCGCGGTGACCGCTCCCCCGCTGCTGGCCAGCAGGTCCACCGGCCCGCCGAGCGCGCCGATCAGCGCGTGCACGTCGGCGGCCTGCACCTGCGGGTCGTGGTCGGTGCGGCCGTCCCGCCGGGTGCTCCGGCCGATCCCGCGCGGGTCGTAGGCGACGACCCGGCGCTCCGGCAGCTGCGCGGCGAGCGAGCGGAACCCGGTGGCGTCCATCGGCTGGCCGATCGCGAGCAGCGGCCGGTCGCCCGGCGCCGGATCGGGGCCGTGCACGTCGTAGGCGATGACGGCGTCGCCGACGTCGAGGGTGTGCGTGTCCATGCATCCCCGACCGGGCCGGGACGGCGTTCTCATCGGTGCCGCGTGAGCAACGACCCATGTCACCCGCTCGGACGAGCACGGACGGACCGGGGATGCTGGTCGCATGCACCGCAGCCACACGCACGATCCGGCGGGCCCGCCCTGCCCCGCACCGGTCACCGGCCGGGGACCGGCGGGACACCTCCGATGGGCATGACCTGGGAGCAGGTGGTCCTCGACGCCCGCGACCCGGAACGGCTGGGCCGCTGGTGGGCCGAGGCGCTCGACTGGGAGGTCGTCGCCGTGTCGCCGCGCGAGTTCTCCATCCGGCCGGTCCGCGGTGGCGCCCCGGGGATCACCTTCGTGCCGGTGCCGGAGGGCAAACGGACGAAGAACCGGATGCACATCGACCTGCGGCCGGACGGCGTGCGCGACTCCGAGGTCGCCCGGCTGCTGATGCTGGGCGCGACCCGGATCAACGTGGGCCAGCACGGGGACCAGCCGTGGACCGTGCTGGCCGATCCCGAGGGCAACGAGTTCTGCGTGCTCGGCGAGCACCGCAGCTGATCCGTCCACAGGCGACCTGGTTGTCCACAGCACACACACACTGTGGACAACCCGGTGGGCGGGTGCTGTCACGCCGCCGCCGCGACCACCGGGAACAGCCCGCGGTGCACCGACCCGACGGCACCGGCGGAGCGGGCGGCGTCGATCGCCTCGAGCGCGGCCCCGACCCGGTGCGGCTTCCGGAGGTCCTTGGCGCGCAAGCCGATCCGCACGACGCCTGCCCGCCTGACCGACCGCAGCGCCTGGGCCGGCAGCGCCCGCCTGCCGCCCGCCGCCGGCTCGGCGCGCAGCCACGGCTCGGAGCTGCGGAAGGTCAGCACCCTGGCCCGCAGGACGGGTCCGCCGGGCAGCGTGGACCGGATCGCGGTCTCGTCCGCACACAGGGTGAACCCCTGCTCGGGGAGCGCCGCGACGGTGCTCGCGGACGCCGTCCAGCCGGGCGCCGCGAAGCCGTCGGTGGACAGGCCGGTCGCGGTGAGCACCCGGCGCGCGGCGGTCAGCCGCAGCAGCGCCTCGTGCCGGGGCAGCGCGCCGAACTCGGTGCGCCGCCCGATCCGCGGGACCGAACCGTTCTGCCAGGCCCCGACCGGGTCGGCGGTGTGGTCGTAGCCGTGCAGCAGCAGGTCGTCGCCGGCGCCGACCCGGCCGGCGAGCCAGCGGACCAGGTCGTCGGCGCGGCGCAGCGGCGGTGCGCCGGCGGCGCGGGGCTGCACCAGGTGGGTGAGCGGCACCCCGCGCCGGTCCAGCTCGACGGCGAAGGCGACGGCGCGGGCGCGGTCGGCGTCGTCGCCGTCGGTGAGGCCGGACAGCGAGACCAGCAGCGTTCCCATGCCCGCCATGACAACGCACCGGGATGAACGCGGTGTGAGCCGCGCGGGTCGGCCCGGCGACGAACGACCGGCGGTCGGTACGGGTGGCTCAGCGGGCGGTGAACCCGCCGTCGACGCGCAGCTCGGCGCCGTTCACCATCGCCGCCTCGGCCGAGGCCAGGTACACCACGGCCGCGGCGACCTCGGACGGCTCGGCGAACCGCCGGGCGGGGATCTCGGCGCGGTGCGCGTCGCCGGCCGGGTTGTCCCAGACCTCGCGACCCAGCGCGGTGAGCACGACGGTCGGCGACACCGCGTTCACGGTCACCCCGTGCGGCCCCCACTCCACGGCGAGGGTGCGGGTGAGCCCGTTGATCCCGGCCTTCGACGCGCAGTAGGCCGCATGCTTCTCCAGCCCGCTGCTCGCCGCCTGGGACGCCAGGTTCACGATCCGGCCGTGGCCCTGCTCCACCATCACCCGGCCGGCGGCCTGCGCCATCAGCCACGATCCGGTCAGGTTGACGTCGAGGGTCCGGCGCCACTCGTCGACACCCAGCTCCTGCGCGGGCGCGAGCAGCGCCAGCCCGGCCGAGTTGACCAGTACGTCGAGCCGGCCGTGCCGGTCGAGCACCTCGTCCACGCAGGCGCGCACCGAGTCCGGGTCGGCGACGTCCACCCGGTGCGCCGAGGTGCACCCGCCGAGCCCGTCGGTGCGCAGGTCGGCCCCGGCGACGACGGCGCCCTGCGCGGCGAGCGCGCCCGCCACCTCGGCGCCGATCCCGGAGGCGGCGCCGGTCACCAGGGCCACCCTGCCCGTCAGGTCGAACATCAGCAGTCCGTCCCCACCGTCCCGGCCGCGGCGGTGCGCTCGCCGTCCCGGCGGTCGTAGCCGTCCAGCGCGGCGACCTTCTCGGCCGACGCGGACCGCGGGTCGAACCGGTGGTCCAGCCAGTCCGAGGCGAGCTTGCGGGCCAGCTCGATGCCGACCACGCGCTGCCCGAAGCAGAGCACCTGGGCGTCGTTGGACTTGACCGAGCGCTCCACCGAGAACGGGTCGTGCGCGGTCACCGCCCGGATGCCGGGCACCTTGTTCGCCGAGATCGCGACGCCGAGCCCGGTACCGCAGACCAGCAGCGCGCGATCGGCCTCGCCGTCGGCGACCTTGCGGGCCGCGGCCACCCCGATGTGCGGGTAGGCGGTGTGCCCGTCGGCGGCCACCCCGACGTCGATCACCTCGGCGACCCGGTCGTCGGCCTGCAGATCGGCCTTGAGCCGTTCCTTGTAGCCGAACCCGGCGTCGTCGGCACCGACCACGATGCGCAGCTTGTCGCTCATCCGTCCTCCAGAACTCGTCCGACCGCGGTGACGATCAGCGCCAGCGAGGTCGCCCCCGCGTCGGGCGTCCCCACGCTCTTCTCGGCCAGCGGCCGGGCGCGCCCGATCCGCGGGCGCAGCTCGGCGGTGTCCCGCGCGCCCGCCGTCGCGCTGTCCGCGGCGGCGGTCCAGGCGGTGGCGAGGTCCGCGCCCGCCGCGACCCGTCGCTGCAGTTCGTCGGCGAACGGCAGCAGCGCGTCGAGCAGCGTCTTGTCGCCCGGCCGGGCCCCGCCGAGCTGCTCGATGGTGCTCGCGAACTCGCGGACGCCGGCGGCGACGACGTCGGCCGGGTAGCCGTCCGCGGAGTCGCCGAGATGCCGGCCGAACGACTCCAGCGCGGCCCCCCAGAGCACGCCGGAGGTGCCGCCCGCTCGCTCGGCCCAGGCCTGGCCGGCCTGCTGGAGCAGCCAGCCGCCGCCGACCTCGGGACCGAGGTCGGCGATCCGCGCGGTCGCCGCGGTGATCCCCTTGAGCATGCCGCGGCCGTGGTCGCCGTCCCCGGCGACGGCGTCGATCCGGCCGAGCTCGTGCTCGTGCTCCCGGACCGTCGCCTCGACGGCGGCGAGCGCGTCACGCACGGTGCCGGCCAGCCGGCGGGCGGCCTCGCCCGCCTCCGGCGCGGTGACGGCGGCCCGCGCGCCGGCCAGCTCGTCGCTGCTCGGGGCGCGCAGCCCGGCCAGCGGCGCACCGGCCTTGCGGTAGGCGGGGGTGTAGGCGTCGGCCCGCCACAGCGGGTCCAGCTCGTCGTCGAGCCACATCAGGGTGAGCGAGCAGCCGCCCATGTCCAGGCTGGTCACGAGCTCGCCGACCTCGGGGTCGATGATCTCGTACCCGGCGTCGCGCAACCGTCGCGCGACGTGCCCCCAGAGCAGGAACAGCTCCTCGTACTTGGTCGTCCCGAGTCCGTTGAGGATCGTGCCGACCCGGCCGGTCGCGCCCGCCGGGGCGGCCTTGAGCAGCTCGTCGACCAGGAGACCGGCGAGCTCCCGGGCCGGGAGCATCGGCACGTCCCGGATCCCGGGCTCGCCGTGGATGCCCAACCCGAGCCCGAGGTGACCGTCCGGCACGGTGAACAGCGGCTCGTCCTCCCCCGGCATGGTGCAGCCGGAGAAGGCGACGCCCAGGGTGCGGGTCGCGGAGTTCGCGGCCCGGCCCAGGCGCTCCACCTCGTCGATGTCGTGGCCCTGCGCGGCAGCCGCGCCCATCACCTTGAACACCGTGAAGTCGCCGGCGATGCCGCGGCGCTTGCGTTCCTCGTCGGCGGAGGCGACGTCGTCGGTCACGACGACGATCCGGGCGTCGATGCCGTCGGCGCGCAGCCGCTCCGCGGCGATCCCGAAGTTCATGACGTCGCCGGCGTAGTTGCCGAAGCTGAAGATCACGCCCCGGCCCTGGTCGGCGGCCTTCCCGACGGAGTACGCCTGGGCCGCCGACGGCGAGGTGAAGATGTTGCCGACCACGGCGCCGTGCGCCAGCCCGGGCCCGACCGTCCCGCAGAACGCCGGGTAGTGGCCCGATCCGCCGCCGATCACCACCGCGACCTGCGGGTCGTCGCCGCGGTGGGCGACCACGCCGCCGTGCACCCCTCGGACACGGTCGGCGTAGAGATCGAGGAAACCGGCGAGCTGGTCGTCGGCGAACTCGGCCGGGTCGTCGTAGATGCGGGTCATGGGCGCTCACCCACTCCGGCGGAGTCGGCCGAGGTGGGCAGGTCCTCCGCGCGCTGGGGGACGTCGAGCCAGTACATCATCACGAAGGCGGCCCCGTAGAGGGCGACGAAGGCCCAGACGACGCCGACGTTCCCGGTCCCGAGCGCCAGCATGATCGCGACGACCGCCGCGCCCAGGAAGGCGGCACCGCCCGCGGCGGTGGTGTACATGGCCATCGCGGCTCCCTTGTGGTCGGGTGCCAGCGCGGGCATGATCGCGCCCATCGGGACGAACCCGGCGAGCAGGCAGCCGAAGACGCAGCCGGCCGCGACGGAGACCCAGAAGCCCCAGGTGGAGCCGGCCGGGACGGCCTGCGGCACGTACCACCAGAGCAGCAGACCCAGGGCCGAGCCGAACACGCCGAACCACTGCACGGTGCGGCGCCAGCCCCACCTGTCGCCGACCCAGCCGAACACGGCGTTGACCAGGATGTTCGTCGCGTAGACGAACACGGTCATGGTCAGCCAGCGGTTCTGGCCCCAGCCGAGGTCGACGGCGATGACGGTCGGCAGGATGACGAACATGCCGTACTGCGGCGCGGTGTTGATCAGCCGCACCAGGAAGCCCATCAGGATCCGCGGGTTCTTCGCGGTCAGCCGCAGCCCGGCGGTGAGCACCTGGGCGTTGGTCTCGCCGGCCGGGGCGAGGCGCCGGTGGGCGTGTCCCTCGTGGACACCGAAGTGGCAGATCGCCCAGCCGGCGACGACCAGCGCGGTCGCGCCGACCATCGCGGCGGTCTCGCCGCCGGTCCCGCCGCCGAACGCCGGGATCATGCCGATCGCGAACACCGAGCCCAGGGTGGGCAGGCCGCCGGTGAACATCACGTAGAACCAGCCGACGGCGGCGCCGTTGCGGGAGTACGGGGTGACCGCGGTGACCCACACCAGGAAGGCGAAGGCGAACAGCGGGTAGCCGAAGCCGCGCAGGAAGTAGGTGATGGTGACGCCCCAGAAGCTCTCCGCCTGCAGGCTCAGCAGGAAGAGCACCTCGAACACGACCCAGACGACGACGCCCAGGGTCATCACCCGGCGCGGCCCCCACAGGTCGGCGAGCGCGCCCGCCAGGTAGCTGGCGACGAGCACGGCGAGGCCGTACATCGAGATGATCGTGGCGACGGTGGCCTCGGGCGAGCCGAGGACCGCCTCGATGTGCGGCGAGATGAAGTTCGACTCGGTGCCGTTGCCGGTCATGAAGACCAGCAGGCCGAGGAATCCCCAGCGCAGCGAGTGCGGGATACCGAGCCGGTCGAGGAAGGTCTCCTTCACGTCCGGCCCCTCACGCGTTCGGGAGGATCGAGACCTTCACCGACGCACCGGAGGTGTCGCCGACCAGGTCGAGGGCCTTCTGGAACTCCGCGAGCGGCACCTGGTTGGTGCAGATGTCGGCGACCGGCAGCTTGCCGTCCTCCAGCATCTTGATCGCGGCGGGCCAGCAGTGCGGGCCGAGGTGGGCGCCGCGGACGTCGAGCTCCTTGTCGTCGGAGATGATCGACCAGTCCACCGTCACGTCGGACCCGAAGACCGAGTACTCGACGAAGGTGCCCAGCTTGCGGAGCAGGTTGAGGCCCTGCGCGACGGCCGGGACGGCGCCGGAGCCCTCCAGGTAGACGTCGGCGCCGTAGCCCTCGGTCAGCTCCCTGACCCGGGCGACGGCGTCCTCCCGGCCGATGTTGATCGTGAGATCGGCACCGGTGCGCCGGCCCAGCTCCAGCTTGTCGTCGTCGAGGTCCAGCGCGATCAGCAGCCGCGGGTTCTTGGCGCGGGCGCCGGCGATCAGGCCCAGCCCGATCGGGCCGCAGCCGGCGACGACCACCACGTCGTCGAAGGAGATGGTGGCCCGCTCGACCGCGTGCAGCGCGCAGGACAGCGGCTCGGCGAACGCGGCGTGCTGCGGCTCCAGGTCCGGCGAGACCCGGTGCACCCGGGCGCGGGTCGGGACCAGCATGTACTGGGCCATCGCGCCGTTGAAGTTGCGGAAGCCGAACATGTCGTGCGGCCCGCACATCCAGTACTGGCCGCGCAGGCAGTAGCGGCACTCCTCGCAGGGCACGATCTGCTCGCAGGCGACCCGGTCGCCGAGCGCGACGCCGTGCCGGGCGAGCCCGGCGTCGTCGCCGCCGACGATCCGGCCGACGAACTCGTGGCCCGGGGTTACGCCGGTCTGCGCCCAGGCGGGGCGGTTCTCGTCGCCCCAGAACTTGGCGGCGCCGTGGTAGCACTTGAGATCGCTGGCGCAGACGCCGACGGCCTCGACCTGCATGAGCAGCTCTCCCGCGTCCGGCTTCGGGACGTCCACCTCCTCCAGCCGGTAGTCCTCCGGGCCGTGCACGACGACGGCCTGCATCCGGGCGGGAATCGCTGTATCGACAGCCACGGCAGAACCTCCATTGGTGCCATGCGGATCTCTGCATGAACGCTGGTTCTGAGCATGCGTTCTGTTGTGAACATCCGTCAACACATCGGTTCCAGGATGAACAAACGTGCAGTACGGTGGTGCGGCAGGATCGGCCACGACGAAGGGAGGCCGGCGATGGCGCCGCGTGGGCCCACCCGCCGCGACCTGGCCCTGATGCACCGGGCGGCGCGGCTGTACTACCTCGACGACCTCAACCAGGCCGCGATCGCGGAGCGGCTGACGGTGTCCCGGCCGACGGTGTCCCGGCTGCTCGCCGAGGCCCGGCGGGTCGGCATCGTCCGGATCACCGTGCACGACCCGGACACCCTGGCCACCGGCGGCGACGACGCGGTCCGGCTGGCCGCGGCACTCGGCGTCGAGCGGGTGTGGCTGGCGCCGTACACGGCGGACCCGCTCGGCCCGGCGCTCGCCGAGCCGGTCGGCGAGGCGCTGCGCGAGGCCGCGCTCGCCCCCGGCGACGTGCTGCTGGTGTCCTCCGGCCGGACCGTGTGGGAGATCAGCCACGAGGCGCTGCCCGCGTTCCCCGGCTGCGAGATCGTGCCGACCGTCGGCGGCGTCGCCGAGCCGGAGGCGTGGCACCAGACCAACGAGATCACCCGGGCGCTCGCCGAACGGATGCAGGCGCACCCGCACTTCCTGTTCACCCAGGCCATGCCGTCACCGGCGATGCGGCACACGCTCGCCGAGGACCCCGAGTTCCGGCGGGTCACCGGGTTCTGGGGCCGGGCGCAGGCCGCGCTGGTCGGCGTCGGGGCGCCGCCCGCCGGGCGCGAGTCCATCTCCACCTCGGTCCCGCTGGACGACGAGGGGCTGCGCGCCGGCGCCGGCGACGTGTGCCTGAACTTCTACCGCGCCGACGGCGGCGAGATCGCGTTCCCGGGCAGCGACCGGATGGTCCGCATCTCCCCCGACGAGCTGCGGAAAGTGCCGCGGACGATCGCGGTGGCCGTCGGGGCGGAGAAGGTGCCGAGCATCGTCGGCGGGGCGCGGGCGGGGCTGTTCAACCGGCTCGTCACCGACGCCCCGACGGCGCGGGCGCTGCTGGAGGCGCTGGGCGGGGGGTGAGACGGCGCCGGCCGGGGCGCGGCTGCGCGGTAGCGTGAGCCGATGCGTGCATCGGGCGATGCCCTCACCGTCGGTGAGCGGATCGCGTTCTACCGACGACGGCGCGGCTACACCCAGAGCGAGCTCGCCGGACTGGTCGCACGAGCCGGGACGTGCACCGGCGAACCGCCTAGCCCGTCCCGGGCTGCTCGCGGCGCTGCTGGCCGAGCACGTCGCAGACCGTCCGGCCGGATCCGGGGTCGTTCCCCGGTGCCGTTCGTGTCCCGGGGTACTCCGCGGCCGGCCTGTCTGGCCGTGCCGGACCGGTGAGATCGCCGAACGCGCGGCTGCGCGAGTCAAGCTCGCGCGGAAGGTGGCCGACAGACTGGAGGAACTCCGACGAAACGGCATCGACCCGCTGTCCGACGACCGGGACATGCCGTCCGGACCGCCGCGGCCACACCCCGGAGCACCACGGGCCCCGTCCAGCGTCAGCTCGGCAACAGCTCGCGAAGCTCCTCGGCGTGGCCCCGCATCAGGTTCCGTGCCTGCACCAGATGATCGGCCGCCGCGATGACGCGTTCCTGGTGCAGCTCCTCCGCGGGCGGCGATCCGACGGTCGCCGGGGCGTAGTGGGCGAACCACTCCCGCACCGCCGCCCACGAGTACAGCCCCTCCCGGGCCGCCGGGAACCCGCCCGGTCCGCGCCGACCCGCTGCGAGCAGCCGGATCGACTCGCGGCTCCGGCCGACCCGTTCGGCGATCACCGGCAGCTCGACGAGATCCGGGGAACCGACACCGGACACCGGCAGCCCTGCCCGGTCCAGCGCCCGCAACGCGGACGCGATCGCCACCGGCAGACTCGGCGCGTCACGCGAGATGTGCAGCAGGGTCCGATCGGACTCGACCTCCGGGGTGGAGTCGTCGAACCCCGCCTCGTACAGGGCGTCCAGCTCGTCGTCATCGAGAGCTCCGTCGATGACCAGGGTGAAGTCGTGGATGCTCATCGGCCCTCCTCGTGGCGGTGGCTCACCGCACAGCGGCGGATCTGCCGAGCGGTGTCCTCAGGTACACGCGGGGTCGACCAGATCGCAGGCTTCGTACCGCAGTCGGTGCAGACCAGCACACCCCAACGGTGCCCCTTGTGGATCTCGTCGACCCGCCGCCCGGGACGGGCGACATCGGCGAGCGCCACAGGGATGGGAGCCTTCGGGTGCCACCCTCTGCTGACCACTCGGGAACGCTACCAGTGATGTTGCCATGCGACAACACCCGCCGGAGGAGGCCTCAGCCGGTGACCGGCGACTCCCAGGCCGTCCCGGTGATCCTCCGGTACACCTCGGCGTAGCGGTCCTGGACGACCTCCACCACGTCGTCGGGCACCTCCGGGCCGGGCGCGGTGCGGTCCCAGTCCAGGCCCGCCGACCAGTCGCGCACGTACTGCTTGTCGAAGGAGAACTGCGGGCGCCCGGGCTGGTAGGAGTCGGCGGGCCAGAACCGCGACGAGTCCGGGGTGAGCACCTCGTCGCCGAGGACGATCTCGCCGTCGGTGTCCCGGCCGAACTCCAGCTTGGTGTCGGCGACCAGGATGCCGCCGGCGGCGGCCGACTCGGCGCCGCGCCGGTAGACCTCCAGGGTCAGCGCGCGCAGCCGCTCGGCGGTGTCCGCGCCGACCAGCGCGACGACGTCGTCGAAGGTCATGAACTCGTCGTGCTCGCCGACCGCCGCCTTGGTGGTCGGGGTGAAGATCGGCTCGGGCAGCCGGGAGCCCTCGACGAGGCCGTCCGGCAGCCGCACGCCGGAGACGGTGCCGTCCTTCTGGTACTCCTTCAGGCCCAGCCCGGTGAGGTAGCCGCGGGCGATGCACTCCACCGGCAGCATGTCCAGCGGGCGGCAGCGCACTGCCCGCCCGGCGAACGCAGCCGGGATGTCGTGCGTGCCGATGACGTGGTTGGGGACGAGATCGGCGGTCCGGTCGAACCAGAACAGCGACAGTGCGGTGAGGATCGCGCCCTTGTCCGGGACCGGGGTCGGGAGCACCACGTCGTAGATCGAGAGCCGGTCGGAGGCGACCAGCAGCAGCTGCGCCGGATCCACCGACTCGTCGAGATAGAGCTCGCGGACCTTGCCCGAGTGGATCAGCCTCACAGGATCCCCCCGGGGGTGTAGGCGGCCGCCTCCGGGTTCTTGGCGGTGATCGCCGCGATCCGCTCGGTGACCGCGGCGACCTGCGCGGCCGCCGCCCCGGTGAAGCGCAGCGGATCGTCGAGCAGCCCGTCGAGCGTGCCGGCGGGGAGCCCGAGCCGGTCGTCGGCGGCGAGCCGGGCGAGCAGGTCGTTGCCGGCCTGGCCCTGCTCGCGCATCGCCAGCGCGACGGCGACCGCGTGCTCCTTGATCACCTCGTGGGCGGTCTCCCGGCCGACCCCGGCCCGCACGGCGGCCATCAGCACCGCGGTCGTCGTGAGGAAGGGCAGGTAGCGGTCCAGCTCGCGGGCGATCACCGCCGGGTAGGCGCCGAACTCGTCGAGCACGGTCAGCGTGGTCTCGAACAGGCCGTCGAGCGCGAAGAAGGCGTCCGGCAGGGCGACCCGGCGGACGACGGAGCAGCTGACGTCGCCCTCGTTCCACTGGGCGCCGGCCAGGTCCGCGGTCATCACCGAGAGCCCGCGCAGGATCGTCATCAGGCCGTTGATGCGTTCCGCGGAACGCGCGTTCATCTTGTGCGGCATGGCGGACGACCCGACCTGCCCCGGGGCGAAGCCCTCGGTGGCGAGCTCGGCGCCCGCCATCAGCCGGATCGTGGTGGCCAGCGACGACGGGGCCGCAGCGAGCTGCACCAGCGCGGTGACGACGTCGTGGTCCAGCGAGCGCGGGTAGACCTGGCCGACGCTGGTGAACGCCTCGGCGAACCCGAGGTGCGTCGCGACCCGCTGCTCCAGCTCGTCGAGCTTCGCCGGGTCGCCGTCGAGCAGGTCCAGCATGTCCTGGCTGGTGCCCATCGGGCCCTTGATGCCGCGCAGCGGGTAGCGCGAGCGCAGGTCCGCTAGCCGGGCGTGCGCGACGAGCAGCTCGTCGGCGGCCGAGGCGAAGCGCTTGCCCAGCGTGGTCGTCTGCGCCGCGACGTTGTGGCTGCGGCCGGCCATGACCAGCTCGGCGTACTCGGCGGCGCGCCGGCCCAGCCGGGCCAGGACCGCGACCGTGCGGTCGGCGACCAGCTCCAGGGACAGCCGGATCTGCAGCTGCTCGACGTTCTCGGTGAGGTCCCGGCTGGTCATCCCCTTGTGCACGTGCTCGTGGCCGGCGAGGGCGTTGAACTCCTCGATCCGGGCCTTCACGTCGTGGCGGGTGATCCGCTCGCGATCGGCGATCGAGGCCAGGTCGACCTGCTCGACGACGGCCTCGTAGTCGTCGATCACCGACGACGGCACCTCGATGCCCAGGTCACGCTGGGCGCGCAGGACCGCGATCCACAGCCGTCGCTCCAGCGCGATCTTGTACTCGGGGGACCAGAGCCGGACCAGCTCGGGACTCGCATAGCGCGCGGCCAGCACGTTGGGAATCACGTGGCGCGATGATAATCGCTGGTCGGACGGGTGGGGCGGCCGGGAGCCCCGGCTCACACGGACTGCTCGCCGATCGCCTCGCGCAGCGCGTCGCGGGCCACCCCGCGCGGATCCTGCTCGGCCTCGATCAGGGCGGTCAGCACCATGCCGTCGACCAGCGCGGTCACCCGGCGCACCTCGCCCGGCCGCGGACGGCGGCCCGCCGTGCGGGTGAGCGCCTCGTCGAGCAGCGAGTCGAACTCGACCCGCTGGGCGCGCAGCAGCCCGGCCAGGAACGGCCGGTGCCCGGAGCCGATCAGCCGCTCGAACCGGCGCAGCACCGCACCCAGTCCCTCGTTCCGCGAGCGCGGGCCGAGCAGCAGGTCGAGCACGATCTCGGCCGGGTCGTCCCGGATGTCGAGGCAGCGGCGCGCGTCGGCCAGCTCCTCGCGGCCCAGCTGATCCAGGCCGGCGCCGACCAGGTCCTCCAGCGAGGAGAAGTAGTAGGTGGTCGCGGCCAGGGGCACCCCGGCCCGCTCGGCGACGGCACGGTGCCGGATCGCGTCGAAGCCCCCCTCCGCGAGCAGCTCGGCAGCTGCCGCGACGAGCAGCGCGCGCCGCCGCTCACCCTTCTCCGTCTGTTTACCGGGGGCCGCCATGGGGCCATCCTGCCTGCCGCGGCGGCATTCTTTCGAGTGAGTTGCCCCGCGTCTCCTCTCCCAGGTGAGGGCGTCATCCGTGACCTTTTCGTGACCCTGCCGTGTCGCGCCGGACGCGGATGACCGACACTGAGGGCGTGCGCCCGTCACCTCGCAGCCGCCGAGCCTCGCGAAGCCCACTGCGCGGCGCCCCCGCGGTGGATCCGGCCGAGCCGATCGACCTCCGCTCGGACACCGTGACCGCACCGACGCCCGCGATGCGCAAGGCGATGGCGGCCGCCGAGGTCGCCGACGACGTGCTCGACCGCGATCCGACGATGCGCGAGCTCGAGGAGCGGGTCGCCGGCCTGCTCGGCGCCACCGACGCACTGTGGACGCCGACCGGGTCGATGGCGAACCTGATCGCGCTGATGAGCCGGCTCGGCCGCGGCGAGTCGTTCCTGGCCCCGCTCGGCGCGCACGTGCTCGACTTCGAGCTCGGGACGGCCGCCTGGCTGGCCGGCGGGATGCCGCGGCCGCTGCCGCACGACGGCGGCCCTGGCAAGATCACCCCGCACGCGGTGCGGCGGGCCGCGGTGGACACCGCCGACAACGGCTCCTACGCCGCGCTCCGGCCGACGCTGCTCTGCCTGGAGAACACGCACAACTCGGCGGGCGGCACGGTGACCGCGCCCGAGGAGCACGCGGCCGTCGCCGCGGCCGCCCGCGCCGCCCGGCTCTCGGTGCACCTCGACGGCGCCCGGCTGTGGAACGCCGCCGTCGCGCTCGGTGTGCCGCCCGGCGCGCTCACGGTCGGCGCGGACACCGTCGCGGTCTGCCTGAGCAAGGGTCTCGGCGCCCCGGTCGGGTCGGTCGTCGCCGGATCGGCGGAGTTCACCGAGCAGGCCCGGCGGCTGCGCAAGATGCTGGGCGGCGGCGTCCGGCAGGGCGGCGTGCTGGCCGCGGCCGGGCTGGTCGCCCTGGAGGACGTCGACCGGCTCGCCGAGGACCACGCGCTGGCCACCACGCTCGCAGCGGGCCTGCGCGAACGCGGCTGGCGGGTCCGGGAGCCGCAGACCAACATCGTGCTGCTCGACGTCGCCGACCTGCGCGGCACGATCGCCGCGTTCCGCGAGGCCGGGGTGCGCGCCGGCGCGATCGCCGGGAAGCTGCGGCTGATGACCCACCGGGACATCACCGAGCGGCACATCGCCGCCGCCCTGGACCGGATCGGGGAGGTCGGCCCGGCCAGCACCGGGTCGCCGGGGGCGCCGCCCGCCCATCTCGGCCGCTCCCGCGACGTGCCGGAGCAGACGCCGCGCACCGCACTGGGCTGACCAGCGCCTACCGGCCGGTCACACCCAGGCGCGCAGCCGGTCCAGCGCCGCGGTGATCCCCTCGGACGTCCCGGCGCAGGAGAACCGCAGGTAGTCCCCGCCGTCGACCGGATCGAAGTCCGGCCCGGGCGCGACCGCGATCCCGGTCTCGTCGAGCAGCCGGTAGGTCAGCGCCATCGAGTCCTCGCCGGGGCGCAGCAGGTGCGCGACGTCGGCGTAGACGTAGAACGCGCCGTCGGCCGGTGCCAGCCGGTCGATCCCGATACCGCGCAGCCCGGCCAGCAGCAGGTCCCGGTTGTGCCCGTACCGGACGACGTGCGCGTCCGCCTCGGCGTAGCTCGCCTCGTCGAACGCGGCCAGCGCGGCGTGCTGCGGCAGCGCGGGCGGGCAGACGGTGAAGTTCCCGGCCAGGCCCTCGACGGTGCGGCGCAGCCGCGGCGGGCAGACCAGCCAGCCCAGCCGCCAGCCCGTCATCGAGAAGTACTTGGAGAACGAGTTCACCAGCAGCGCCTCCCGCGAGGTCTCCCAGGCGCAGGCCGTCGCGGGCGAGCCGGGGAACGTGATGCCGTGGTAGATCTCGTCGCTGACCAGCTGGATCCCGCGGCCCTCGCAGTACGACGCGAGCGCCGCCAGCTCGGCCGGCTCCAGCACGGTGCCGGTCGGGTTCGCCGGGCTGGCCAGGATCAGGCCCTTCACCGGCTCGTCGAGCTCCTCCAGCATCGCGACGGTCGGCTGGAACCGGCTCTCCGGCCCGCACGGCAGCTCGACGACCTCGCAGCCCAGCGCGCAGAGGATGTTGCGGTAGCAAGGGTAGCCGGGGCGGGCCAGCGCCACCCGGTCGCCCGCGTCGAACGCGGCCAGGAAGGCCAGCAGGAACCCGCCGGACGAGCCGGTGGTCAGCACGACGTCATCCGGGTCGACGGTCACGGCCGCGGTCCGCCGGTAGTGGCCGGCCACGGCGGCGCGCAGCTCCGGGATGCCGGGGGCGACGGTGTAGCCGAGCACCTCGGAGTTCAGCGCCTCGGCGGCGGCCCGGCGGACCGGCTCGGGCGCCGGGGTCGACGGCTGCCCGGCCGAGAGGTTGATCAGGTCGCCGTGCGTGCGGGCCCGCTGCGCGGCGGCCGCCCAGACGTCCATCACGTGGAACGGGGCCACCGCGGCCCGGGCGGCGACGGTGAGCTGGGAGGCGGTCGATCCGGTCACCGGTCGAGGGTAGGCCGGTGGACCTGCGCCGGACCCGGCACCTCCGCCGCCGTGGGGGTGCCGGGCCCGGATCACACCGGTGCGCGGGCCGGGAGCCCGCCCCGTGCGGGGCAGAACCCGCGCGGTGTCACTCCGCCGCGGCGAGGCCCAGCTCGTCGAGGGCGGCACCGACCTGCGCGCTGGTGTCGGCGACCGCGGCGTCGAGGTACTCGGCGACCGGGGTCAGCTCGGCGGCCTGGGCCGAGCCCGTGAACGCCAGGGTGGCGAGCGGGGCGGCGATCGCGGCACCGACCAGGGTCAGGGCGCGACGACGACGGGCCGGCTGGGGAGCGTTGGCCATGATGGATCCTCCTGTGTCTCGAGGGCACCGGCTGTGCCCCCGTGACACGGAACGATTCCGCCCCGCACCGGATCGATCAAACCATGATGTCCGGTTTTACACCGTGTTCAAGATCTTTCTACACGGCCCGCGGCAACGACCAGGGCCTCGACAAGATCGTCCTGGTCAATCGGCTTGTTACTCCATTTAGAGCAAGGTCGCTGCGCCATACAGCGGTAACCTCTCGGCAACATCATCCCGGAATGTGGACCTCGCCGCGCTCGGCCCTGAGCCCGATATCGGTCCGGTGGTGCGATCCGGCGAGCCGGACCGGGGCCAGCCGCGCGTACGCGTCGGCCCGCGCGGCGGCCAGATCGGCGCCCGTCCCGACCACCGACAGCACCCGCCCGCCGGAGGACACGACCGCGCCGTCGTCCCGTCGCCGGGTGCCGGCGTGCAGCACGCCCTCGCCGTCCGCGCCGGTGATCACGTCGCCGAGCCGCGGGGTCGCCGGATAGCCCTCGGCGGCGACGACGACGGTCACCGCGGACCCGTCCGACCACTCCGGCGCCGGCTGCTCGGCGAGCGTCCCGGTCGCCGTCGCGTACAACAGCCCTGCCAGCGGCGTGCGCAGCAGCGCCAGCACCGCCTGCGTCTCCGGGTCGCCGAAGCGGCAGTTGAACTCGATCACTGCCGGGCCCTGCGAGGTGAGCGCGAGACCGGCGTAGAGCAGGCCGGAGAACCGGGCGCCGCGCTTCTCCAGCTCGACCGCGACCGGCCGGACGATCTTCTCCACCAGCTCGTCGGTCAGGTCGGCGCCGGCCCACGGCAGCGGGCAGTAGGCGCCCATGCCGCCGGTGTTCGGGCCGGTGTCGCCGTCGCCGACCCGCTTGAAGTCCTGCGCCGGCAGCAGCGGCACCACGGTGGAACCGTCGACCAGACAGAACAGCGACGCCTCCGGGCCGTCCAGGAACGACTCGAGCAGCGCCGGATGGCCCGCGTCGAGCAGGCTCAGCGCGTGCGCCCTGGCGATCTCGATGTCGTCGGACACGACGACGCCCTTGCCGGCGGCCAGGCCGTCGTCCTTCACCACGTACGGTGGGCTGAACACGCTCAGCGCGGTGTCCAGGTGCGCGGGGTTGTCCACCACCACCGAGGACGCCGTCGGCACGCCGGCCGAGCTCATCACGGACTTCGCGAACGCCTTCGAGCCCTCGATGCGGGCCGCCTCGCGGCCCGGGCCGAAGCACCGGATCCCCGCGGCCCGGACCGCGTCGGCAGCACCGTTGACCAGCGGTACCTCGGGTCCGATGACGACCAGGTCCGCCTGCCAGGTCCGGGCGACCGACACGACGGCGTCGTTGTCGGCCACGTCCAGACCCAGCTGCTCGGAGACCGCCGCCGTCCCCGCGTTGCCCGGGGCGCAGGCGAGGGCCGTCACCCCCGGGTCCTGCGCCAAGGACACCGCGATGGCGTGCTCGCGCGCGCCGCTTCCCACGACCAGGATTCGCACGGTCGTCGAGCGTATCTGCGCATGTCCCGGGCCGCGCCACCGGCATCGGTCCGGGTGCTGGAGCGCCGTCCGGGCCGGGGTGCTCCCGACGCCCGGGGACGGGCTCAGCCCGGGGTGCCGGCCAGCCGGTCCAGGATCAGCCCGGTGACCCGCTCCGGGCGCTCCTGCTGCGGGAAGTGCCCGGTGCGCGGGAGGGCGTGGTGGTCGAACCCGGCACCGGCGAACCGGCGGGTGCGGCGCATCGTGGTGTCCAGCACGCAGGGATCGTCGGCGCCGTGCACCTGCAGCACCGGGACACCGACCGGGCCGGACACGGCGCGGGCGAACCGGTGGCCCTCCGGGCGGAACAGCGACCGCACCGCCCACCGGTAGTACTCCAGCGCGCAGTGCGCGACGGCGGAGATCCGGATCGCCTCCCGGTTCCGGGCCACCGCACCGGCGAAGTCCGCGGTCGTCGCCCACTCCGGCCCGGCCCAGGCGCGCATGATCGCCTCGACCCGGGCGCCGCGCCCGGCCCGCAGCGAGCGCTCCGGCAGCCGCGGCACCTGGAAGCCCGCCATGTACCGGCTGGCCCGGCCCTGACCGAGCGGATCGCGCAGCACCGCGTCCCGCATCGTCACCGGGTGCGGGGCGCCGAGCGCGGTCAGCGAACGCACCAGCCGCGGGTGCAGCGCCGTCACGCTCCAGGCGATCGCCGCACCCCAGTCGTGCCCGACGACGTGCGCCCGCCGCTCCCCCAGCGCCCGGATCAGGCCGGCGCAGTCACCGGCGAGGGTCCAGAGGTCGTAGCCGCGTGGGGGCTTGTCGGTGTCGCCGTAGCCGCGCAGGTCGGGGGCGACGGCGTGGAAGCCGGCGTCGCCGAGCGCGCGCAGCTGGTGCCGCCAGGTCCACCAGAACTCGGGGAAGCCGTGCAGCAGCACCACCAGCGGGCCGTCGGCGGGGCCGTGTTCGGCCACGTGGATCCGGATGCCGTTGGCCGACACCGCACGATGCCTCCACGGACCGTCGATCCGCACCACCGCGGGATCGGCCGGCCCGTCGCGGCCCACCTGCGGGTCAGCCCGCTGCGGCGTGCCGTCCGGACGGGCCGTCGGTCAACTCGCGCACGTTGTCACCGCCGCGGCCGCGCTGGGACAGCACCTGGGCGGAGTCCTTCAGCGAGTCGATGGTCCGCTCCGGCTTGCGGATCTTGCGGACGCGCAAGTAGCCGAGGAAGCCGAACAGCCCGGCGAGCAGCAGCATGACCAGGAACGTGATGCCGAACCCGGCCGCCCGGTTGAGCCACAGCGACAGGAACTCGGCCAGGGTGAAGAACAGGTAGAACAGGCTGAACAGCGCGATCACCGCAGCGATCACGAAGAAGACGCTGCCCTGGACACCCTTCTTCACCTCGGCGGTGACCTCGGCCTTGGCCAGCTCGACCTCGGACCGGACCAGCGTGGACAGGTGCGTGGTGACGTCCTTGGCGAGCGCCCCGAGGGACGCGTCCCGCGGCCCCGGCTCCGGGGAGAGCGGGATCGAGGGCAGGACCGGCGGAACCTCCGCGTTGCCCGACTGGCTGTTGCTGGCCACCGTCTTCCCTCCTGCGCTCGGCGATCAGTGAGCCGCCATCGTGCCACGGGGGACCATCGCCCGCTCGCCCGCGCCACGCCGGTCCCGGCTCCTCACTCGTCCGGGCGGCCGCGCAGCTTCTTGATCTGCCCCCGCCGGTTCTTCGCGTCCAGCCTGCGGCGTTTCGACCCGGCGGTGGGACGGGTGGGCTGCCGGGTGCGCGGTTCGGGGGCCGTGGCCTGCCCCAGGACGGCGGCGAGTCGCGCGCGGGCGGCCTCCCGGTTGCGGAGCTGGCTGCGGTGCTCGGCGGCGACGATCGTCAGGACGCCGCCGGCCAGCCGGTTCCGCAGCCGCTCCAGCGCGCGTGCCCGCAGGTCCTCCGGGACGCTCGGCGAGCCGGCCAGGTCGAACGACAGCTCGACCCGGGAGTCGGTCGTGTTGACGCCCTGCCCGCCCGGCCCGGAGGCGCGGGAGAACCGCCAGGACAGCTCCCGTTCGGGCACGACGAGGCCGCGCCGCACCCGTATCCCGTCGGAGTCCACGACGGGCATGGTGACACCGACGGCCCCGGACGCGACGATCGCGCCGGGGCCGCCGGGTCACCGCTGCGGGGTCACTCCTCCTTGGAGTCCTTCATGCCGGTGGAGATCAGGTCCATCACCGACGAGTCCGCCAGCGTCGAGACGTCGCCGACCTCGCGGTTCTCCGCCACGTCGCGCAGCAGACGGCGCATGATCTTCCCGGAGCGGGTCTTCGGCAGCTCCTCGACGACCATGATCTGGCGCGGCTTCGCGATCGGGCCGATCTCCTTCGACACGTGGTCGCGCAGCGCCTTGATGGCGTCCTCGCCGCCGTCCTTCGCCGCGCTGCCGCGCAGGATGACGAACGCGACGATGCCCTGCCCGGTGGTCTCGTCGGACGCGCCGACGACCGCGGCCTCCGCCACCGTGGGGTGGCTGACCAGCGCCGACTCCACCTCGGTGGTGGAGATGCGGTGCCCGGACACGTTCATCACGTCGTCCACCCGGCCGAGCAGCCAGATGGCGCCGTCGTCGTCGTACTTCGCGCCGTCACCGGCGAAGTAGTAGCCCTGCTCGGCGAACCGGGACCAGTAGGTGTCGCGGTAGCGCTCGTTGTCGCCCCAGATCCCGCGCAGCATCGACGGCCACGGCTGGTCGAGCACCAGGTAGCCGCCCTCGCCGTTGCCGACCGGGGTGCCCGAGTCGTCGACGACGGTCGCCGAGATGCCGGGCAGCGGCCGCATCGCCGAGCCCGGCTTCGTCGCGGTGACGCCCGGCAGCGGGGCGATCATCTGCGAACCGGTCTCCGTCTGCCACCAGGTGTCGACGATCGGGCAGCGCTCCTTGCCGATCTTCTCCCGGAACCACATCCAGGCCTCGGGGTTGATCGGCTCGCCGACCGTGCCGAGCACCTTCAGCGACGACAGGTCGTACTTGGCGGGGATGTCCTCGCCCCACTTCATGAACGTCCGGATCAGCGTCGGCGCCGTGTAGTAGATGGTGACGCCGTACTTGTCGACGATCTCCCAGTGCCGGCCCTCGTGCGGGGTGTTCGGGGTGCCCTCGTAGATCACCTGGGTGGCGCCGTTCGCCAGCGGCCCGTAGACGATGTAGGTGTGCCCGGTGACCCAGCCGATGTCGGCGGTGCACCAGTAGACGCTCTCGCCCGGCTTGTGGTCGAACACGACGTTGTGGGTGTACGCGGACTGCGTCAGGTAGCCGCCGGAGGTGTGCAGGATGCCCTTCGGCTTACCCGTGGTCCCCGAGGTGTAGAGGATGAACAGCGGGTGCTCGGAGTCGAACGACTCCGGGGTGTGCTGGTCGGAGGCCGAGTCGACGGCGTCGTGCCACCAGACGTCGCGGCCGTCGGTCCACGGGACCTCGGTCTCGGTGCGCTTCACGACGAGCACGTGCTCGATCGTGGTGCCCGCGACGGCCTCGTCGGTGTTCTCCTTCATCGGCGCCGGCTTGCCGCGCCGGTACTGGCCGTCGCTGGTGATCAGCAGCTTCGCCTCGGCGTCCTCGATCCGGGCCTTCAGCGCGCCCGGCGAGAACCCGCCGAAGACGACGCTGTGCAGCGCGCCCAGCCGGGCGCAGGCCAGCATCGAGAAGACCGCCTCGGGGATCATCGGCAGCTGGATCGCCACCCGGTCGCCCTTGCCGACGCCGAGCGCGGCGAGCGCGTTCGCGGTCTTGGAGACCTCGCGCTGCAGGTCGGCGTAGGTGATGGTGCGGGAGTCGCCGGGCTCGCCCTCCCAGTGGATCGCGACCCGGTCCCCGTTGCCGGCCTCGACGTGCCGGTCGGCGCAGTTGTAGGCGACGTTCAGCTCGCCGCCGACGAACCACTTCGCGAACGGTGCCTCCCATTCCAGGACGGTGTCCCAGCGCTTGGTCCAGTGCAGGCGGTCGGCCTGCTCCGCCCAGAACCCGTCGCGGTCGGACTCGGCACGCTCGTACCACTCGGCGGTGGCGTTGGCCTGAGCCGCGAACTCCTCGGGCGGCGGGAACGAGCGGCTCTCGGTGGACAGTGCGCTCAGTGCTGAGCTGGTTCCTGAGCTCTTCTCGGACTCGGCCATGTCCTCGTGTCCTCCTTGACGCGGCGTGATTCCGGCCTCTCGGCCTGCGTACCCACCAGGGTGCGCACGTGTGCGTGACGACGCTAGTGAACCGGATGGCGCCGTGCACCGTCCGACGGGACGGGTGGTTTCCGCACCGACCGGCGGGCGGCGGCGTCGTCCCAGGTCATCGGGGTTGCGACAGGCCGACGACGACCGTGGCGCATCGGCGAGGCCGCGGACCGGCGGCCGACGGACGGCCGACCGGCGGACGACGAACGGTCCACTGCGTACGGAGCCGGGCGGGAGAGCCGGTACCCGAGAGTAGGGCACCGCTTGCGACGATGACACGCATGGCCCGTCCCCCGACCGACGACCCGCTGGCCCCGCTCACCGGCCTGCCCGGCGTGCCCGAGGCGGTCGCCCGGGCGCGGGACGCGACCACCGAGGTGCACAACCGGCCGGTGAACCGGCGTGGCTGGCCCGCGACGGCCGCCGAGGCCGCGCTGCGTGCCGCCCGGTCGTCGGCCGCGCTGGACGGTGCCCCGCTGCGGCCCGCGACCGCCGATCACGTGTCCGATCCGGTGCTGGCCGGGGCGGTCCGGATCGCCGACGAACGCGCTCGGCTGCTGGAGGTGTGGGGCCGGGCGCCGCTGCAGGCGCTGGCCCGGCTGCACGTGCTCGCGGCGACCGAGCTGGTGCCGGCCGAGGAGCACGAGGCGCTGCTGGGGCGGCCGCGGCCGGGGGCGTCGGCCCGGCTCGCCGGGCTCGCCGACCTGCTCGGCGGCGGCACCTCGGTGCCGGCCCCGGTGCTGGTCGCGGTGGTGCACGGCGAGCTGCTGACACTGCGCCCGTTCGGCACCGCGGACGGAGTGGTCGCCCGCGCCGCCGCCCGGTTGACGGCGATGTCGTCCGGCCTGGACCCGCGCGGCCTGTCGGTGCCGGAGGTGGGGTTCCTGCGCCGGCCCGCGGAGTACCGGGAGGCGGCGGAGGCGTTCGGGTCCGGGACCGCCGACGGGGTGGCCCGCTGGATCGTGCACCTGTGCACGGAGTGGGAGGCCGGTGGCCGCGAGGGCCTCTCGATCGCGGCGGCCCAGTCGGTCTGACACCCGATCGGCCCGGACAGTGAGCCGGGCGGCGTCCCCTGGGGGGACACCGCCCGACCCGACGCGCGGTCCGGGTTCCTGGCGTGCACTACGTGTCGTGTACGACGGCCTCGGCGCCCGGCGTCCCGGTACGCAGGCCCACGACGACATGCCTCCCGCGGCGTGCTCGGCGTGGAGTGCCCGGCTCACGCGTACGGAGCCCGGCCGGGGGAGACGGGTTCTTCTCCTCCGAACCGCCCCTGGCCTGACCGGGGTCCGTGACCCCGTTCCTAGACCTGTCGGGGCCGTCGGGCAACCCTCGCGCGCAGGTGCACCGGTTCAGCAGCGATCCGTGACCGGCCGGATCACCCACCCGCGCGGCGGCGACGCACCGGACGGCGGTCGCGGCCGATGAGTTCCGACCGCCCGGGCGGTCGGAGAGGGGGAACGGGCCACCGACGAGAGGGCGCAGAGATGACCACCACCGGCGAACCGCAGCTGATCACCACCGAGCCGGCCGTGACGGCCGTCGTGCGCGGGGTGGTACCCGCGCCGGAGCTGCCCGCGTTCTACGACCGGGCGTTCGGGGTGCTCCCGCGGACCGTCGCCGCGCAGGGCGTCACGGTCGTCGGTCCGGCGTTCGGGCTCTACCACGGGCTGCCCGGCGCGCAGTTCGATCTGGAGGCCGGGTTCCCGACCGACCGCGCCGTGCAGGCCGAGGGCGACGTGCTCGCCGGCGAGCTGCCCGGCGGCCGGGTGGCGCGGTTCGTGCACGCCGGGTCGTTCGACGGGCTCGGCGCCGCCTGGCAGCGGCTCGGCGAGTGGATCACCGCGCAGGGCCTCACCCCGGGCGGCACGTTCTGGGAGGTCTACCTCACCGAGCCGACGCCGGACACCGACCCGGCCGACCTGCGCACCGAGCTCAACTGGCCGGTCGGATGAGCGGACGGGGGCGCCGTCGTCCCCTGGCCATCCCGGCCACCGCGAGCACCGCGAGCCCGGCACCGGTCGCGGCCGCGATCCGGGTCCGGCGACCGGCCGGTGCGGACGGCCGGACCGGGGCCCGGCCGTCGGTTCCGTCGGCGGCGGTACCCCGGCCGGTTGCGCCGGCGGCCGTACCCCGGCCGGCTCCGCCGGGGGTGAAGCGGTCGGCGAGCCGGTCCCGCAGCCGGAACAGCCGGTCCCGGCGGGACGCGGCCCGGACGAACCCGAGCACCGGCCAGCCGCGTTCCCGGGCGATCGCCCGCAGCTCGCGGTCCGGGTTCACCACGGCCGGCCTGCCGACCGCCTCCAGCAGCGGGAGGTCGGTGATCGAGTCGGTGTAGGCCGCGCACCGGTCCAGGTCGAGCCCGAGCTCGGCGGCGATCTCCCGGGCGGCCTGCGCCTTGCCCTCGCCGTAGCAGTAGAAGTCGATGTCGCCGGCGTAGCGGCCGTCCTCGGTCCGCATGGTCGTCGCCCGGAAGCGGTCGACGCCGATCAGTTCCGCGATCGGCTCGACGACCTCCAGGCCGGACGCCGACAGCAGCACGATCTCGGCTCCCTGCGCACGGTGCCGCTCGATCAGGCGCACCGCCTCCGGGTACACCAGCGGGCCGATCACCTCCTGCAGCGTCTCCGCGACGACCGCCCGGACGCGCTCGACCTCCCAGCCCTGGCAGATCAGCACCATCCGCCGGCGCAGGGTGTCCATCGTGGACGCGTCGGCGCCGGCGAGCACGAGCAGCAGCTGCGCCCACGCGCCGCGGGCGACGGTGGCCCGGTCGACCAGCCCGTGCCGGGCGAACGTCCTGGCGAACGCCAGCGCGCTCGATCCGGCGATGATCGTGTTGTCCAGGTCGAGGAAGACGGCCCGGGGGGCGGGTTCGGCGGTGCTGGTGGGCGCGTCGGACACGTCCACCAGCCTGCCCGGTGGGCGACCGGCCGCGCACCGCCGCCCCCTCCGGCCGGGGCCGGACCGTCATCCGGACGCGCTCACCGGTCCCCGCCCGGTTCACCCTCCTGCACCCCTCCGGCGCGCCGCCGCCGGAACCGGTCGGCGCAGGCCACAGGCGGGGTATGGGCGGGACAGCACGATTCCGGCTACAGTTGTGTGAGCTCGGACGTGGTCCGGGCGGGTTCAGCTCGACCCCCCGGGGCTGAACCGACAGACGGCCCCCGCCAATCCCCCCTGGCGGGGGCCGTCCTCTGAGCGGACCAGGGTGGTAGCCGATCGCGGCTCCCCGGGCCACCCGCCATCCACAGGACGGCCGGTTCTCCCCAGGTTGTCCACAGGCGGACACATCGCCGGTCCGGCGGCGCCGCGGCACCGCACGCTCGTACCGGGGCCCGCACCGGCGGGCCGGTGGGAGGTGCGGCGGGGATGGACCGGCGCTGTCTGGTCGTGGCCGACGACCCGGATCTGCTCGACGCGTTGCTGCGCATCGCCGCGGCGGCCGACATGGAGGCGCAGCGCGCGATCGACGCCGCCGACGCCCGGCGGGCCTGGGCGCGGGCTCCGGCCGTGCTGCTCGACCGGGCCGGCGCGGTGCGCTGCCGGGAGGCCGGGTTCGGGCGCCGCGGCTCCGTCGTGATCGTGGTGACCGGCGAACCGGCCGCCGAGGACTGGCGGGCCGCCGTCGCGCTCGGCGCGGACCGGGTGGTCCAGCTGCCCGCCGGGGAGGCGGCGCTGGCCGGGATGCTCGCCGACGTCCGCGACCGCGCCGGCGGGGCGCCCGGCCGGGTGCTCGCGGTGGTCGGCGGCTGTGGCGGAGCGGGCGCCTCGGTGCTCGCCACCGCCGTGGCGGTCGGGGCCGCCCGCGCCGGGAGCGCCGCGCTGCTGGTCGACTGCGATCCGCTCGGTGGCGGGCTGGACCTGCTGGCCGGCATCGAGGAGGAGGCCGGACTGCGCTGGCCCGGGCTCACCGTCGGCGACGGCCGGGTGCAGGCCGCATCGCTGCGCGGCGCGCTGCCCCGGGTGGTGTCCGGCCGGGCGGAGCTGTCCGTGTTGTCCTGTGCCCGCTCCCCGCACGGCCCGGAGCCCGCCGCGGTCGGCGCCGTGCTCGACGCCGGGCGCCGGGCGGGCGGGACGGTCGTCTGCGACGTCCCCCGCTACCCGACCGACGCGGCACTCACCGCGGTCGCCGCCGCCGACCTCACGGTGCTGCTGGTGCCGGCGACGCTGCGGGCCGGCGCCGCCGCGTGCCGGGTGGCCGACGTGCTGGCCGAGCACGCGCAGGTGGTCGAGCTCGTCGTGCGCGGGCCGTCGCCGGGTGGCATCACCCCCGGCGAGGTCGCGTCCTGCCTCGGCCTGCCGCTGCTGCACGCGATGCGCCCGGCGCGCGGCCTGGCGGGCGCGCTGGAGCGCGGCCGCGTCCCCGGCGCGGGCCGCAGTGCGCTGTCGGTCGCCGCCCGCGTACTGCGGGACCGGCTCGGCGCGCTCGACGTCGCGCACCGGGCGGCGTCGTGAACCCGCTGGTCGACCGGGTCCGGGCCCGGCTGGCCGACGCCGGCGGCGAGACCGGCCCGGCCGCGGTCGCCGCGGCGGTGCGGGCCGAGTCCGGCGGCGTCGCGTCCGACATGGACGTGCTGGCCGCGCTGCGGTCGCTGCGCCAGGAGTTCACCGGGGCCGGTCCGCTCGATCCGCTGCTGCGCGACCCGGCCATCACCGACGTGCTGGTCACCGCGCCGGACGCGGTGTGGGTGGACCGGGGCGACGGGCCGCGCCGGGTCGCCGTCACCTTCCCGGACGAGGCCGCCGTGCGCCGCCTCGCGCAGCGGCTCGCGCTGGCCGCCGGGCGCAGGCTCGACGACGCCAGCCCCTGCGTCGACGGCCGGCTCGCCGACAGCGGGGTCCGGCTGCACGCGGTCCTCCCGCCGGTGGCCGCGGCCGGGACGGCGATCTCGCTCCGGGTGCTGCGCCCGGCGAGCCACGACCTGGCCGCGCTGCGCCGCAGCGGGACGTTCGACGCAACCGGCGAGGCCCTGCTGCGGGCGGTCGTCGCCGCCCGGCTCGCCGTCCTGGTCGGCGGCGGTACGGGCAGCGGGAAGACGACCCTGCTCAATGCGTTGCTCGGCGCGGTCGACCCGGGCGAGCGGATGATCACGGTGGAGGACGCCGAGGAGCTCCGGCCCCGGCACCCGCACGTGGTGCGGCTCGTCGCGCGCCCGCCGAACATCGAGGGCTCCGGTGGGGTGCCGCTGCGCGAGCTCGTCCGGCAGGCGCTGCGGATGCGGCCGGACCGGCTGGTGGTGGGCGAGGTCAGGGGCGCCGAGGTCGCCGACCTGCTCGGGGCGATGAACACGGGTCACGACGGGGGCGCCTGCACCGTGCACGCGAACTCGGTGCGCGAGATCCCGGCCCGGATGCGGGCGCTCGCCGGGCTCGGCGGGATGCCGCCCGCGGCGCTCGACGGCCAGCTCACGGCGGCGGTCCAGGTGGTGCTGCACATGCGCAGGCGCCCGGGCGCGGGCCGGGAGCTGCACGAGATCGGGGTGCTGCACGACGACGGCGGCCCGCAGGTCGCCGCCGCGTGGACCCGGTCCGGTGGGCCGGGCCCGGGTGCGGAGCGGTTGCGCGCCCTGATCCGTGAGCGCGGGGGGTGGGTGCCGTGCTGAGTGCGCTGAGTGCGCTGAGTGCGCTGAGTGCGCTGAGTGCGCTGAGTGCGCTGAGTGCGCTGAGTGCGCTGAGTGCGCTGCCCTCCCCCGCCCGGGCCGTCCCGGTCCTGCTGTTGCTCGCCTGCGCCGTGACCGGGCTGCCCGGGTGCGGGGCCGGGCGGCGGTTGCGCGGGCTGGGCCGCGGCCGGGCCCGGCAGGCCCGCCGGCCGGTGCCCGCGGCCGCGGCCGGGTACCTGCTCGCCGGGCTCGGCGGGCTGGTGCTGCTCGGCCCGGCCGGATCGGCCTGCGCGGTGGGTGCCGCCTGGTTCACCCGGCGGCGGCGCGCGGCCCGGCGCCGGGCGGAGCGGGCCGTCGCGGCGGCCGGCGAGCTGGCCGACGCGCTCGCCCGGATCGCCGACGAGATCCGGACCGGTGCGCATCCGGCGGCGGCGCTCGCCGGGTGCTCGCAGGACGGGCCGCTCGCCCGCGGGGTGCTGGAGCCGGCCGCGGCCGCCGCCCGGATCGGCGAGCCGGTCCCGGGCGCGCTGCGCCGGGCGGCGACCGGTCCGGCGGGCCGCGACATCGCACGGATGGCGGCGGCCTGGGAGCTCGCCGACCGGCACGGCGCACCGCTCGCCGGGCTGCTCACCCAGCTCCTCGACGACCTCCGGTGGCGGATCGCGCACGGTGTGCGGGTGCGGGCGCAGCTGGCCGGGCCACGGGCCACCGCCACCGTGCTGACCGCGCTGCCGCTCGCCGGGGCGGGCCTCGGGCAGCTGATGGGGATCGCCCCGCTGACCGTGCTCCGCACCGGATGGCACGGGCCGGGCCTGCTGGTGCTCGGAGTCCTGCTGACGATCTGCGGTGCCGCGTGGTCGGACCGGATCCTGCGCGCGGCGGTGCCGTCGTGATCGCGGCGGCGCTCGGCCTGGCCGCGGCGGCGCTGGTGGCGGGCGGGGTGCGCCCGGCGGCCGGGCGGCTGCGCGCCGTCCGCGGCCCGGGGCCGCCCCGGCTCCCGGCGGCCCGCCCGGTGGTGCTCGCCGTTCCGGTGCCCGCGGGCGCCGCGCTGGGCTGGGCCGTCGGCGGCGTCACCGGGGTGGTGGCCGGGGTCGCGGCGGGCGCCGCGCTGCTCGTCGTCCTGCGGCGGGCACCGGCCCCCGCGGCCGACGGGTCCGCCGCGGCGGACCCGGCCGCCCTGGCTGCCGCCTGGGACCTGCTCGCCACCTGTCTGTCCGCCGGCCTGACCGTCCCGGACGCGGTGGGCGCCGCGGCCCACCGGCTCGCCGGTCCGGCCGGTTCGGCGCTGCGCCGGGTCGCCGGGCTGCTCGCCCTGGGCGGCACCGCGGACGACGCGTGGGCGGCCGCCGCGGGCTGCCCCGAGCTCGCCGGGTTCGCCCGCGCCGCGGCCCGATCGGCGCGCACCGGGGCCGCACTCGGCAGGGCCGCGTCCGCCGAGGCCGTCCGGTTGCGGGCGGCGCTGACCGACCTGGCCGAGGAGCGTGCGCAGCGCGCCGCGGTCCGGATCACCGCCCCGCTGGGGCTCTGCTTTCTGCCCGCCTTCCTGGTCCTCGGCATCGTGCCGGTCGTGATCGGGTTGGCCGGGGAGGTGATCGCCCGGTGGTGACCCATCGGGCGGCGACCGGGCCCGCACGTCGCGGGTCCCCGACGAGGGAGAGACCGATGACCCGTTCCGAACTGCGCGGCCGGCTGGCCGCGCTGGCCCACGACGACGACGGCATGAGCACCGTCGAGTACGCGGTCGGCACCGTCGCCGCGGCCGCGTTCGCCGCGCTGCTCTACGCGGTCGTCAGCGGCGGAGACGTGCTGACCGCGCTGACCGGGATCGTGCAACGTGCGCTGTCGACGACGTTCTGACCCGCACGGCGACGCCGGCGCGGTCACCGTGGAGGCGGCGCTGGCGCTCGCCGCGCTGGTGCTGGTGACGGCGGCCGCCGTCGCCGCGGTGGCCGCCGTCGGGGCGAGTGTGCGCTGCGCCGACGCGGCCCGCGAGCTGGTCCGCCAGGCCGCACGGGGCGACGTCGAACGCGGCCGGGCCGCCGTCGCGGCGCTCGCGCCGTCCGGCGCGGAGTCCGAGCTGCGGATCGGCGGCGACACCGTGGTGGCGAGCGTGCGGGCCCGGCCGGTGCGGCTGCTGCCGGTCACCGTCGGTGCCTCCGCGGTCGCGGTGCTGGAGCCGGGGGCGTCCGGCGCGGGCGGTCCGGGCGGGGCCGCCGGCGATGGGCCGTCCGGTGCGGGGTTCCCGTCCGGCGCCCGCCCCACCGGGCCGGTGGGCACGCGATGACGGGCCGCGCCGGGCGGTCCGGCCGCACCGTGGCCGCCCGGCTGGGCCGGCTCCGGCGCGACGACCGCGGGATCGCATCGGTCTGGGCGGCGACGGCCGCTGCGGCCCTGCTGCTGACCGCGACGGTCTGCGTCGACGTCGGCGCGGCGATCCGGGCCCGCCAGGTCGCGGCGGCCGCGGCCGATCTCGCCGCGCTGGCCGCCGCCGGCCGATCCGTCGACGGCACCGAGGGCGCCTGCCGGGTGGCCGCCGACATCGCCGTCCGCAACGGCGCCGAGCTCACCGGATGCCGCCTCGACGGCTGGGACGTGCTGGTCGGGACCCGGGTGCAGCGGGCCGGGCTGCTGCCGGTGCACGGCCCGGCGACCGCGCGGGCACGAGCCGGCCCGGCACCGTTCGACGATCGCCCGGGGACCGGAGGTCCCGGTGACCGCCCCGCCGCGGGTGACCGGGGTCTCGGTGAACGGTTGGCGGATCCGGATGAACGGACGGGTAACAGTGGAGCACGACCCAATCACGTCCGGTTACGACGAACGCCTGCCTCCGGGGGCGTTTCGTCGTCGCGCTCTGACCGATCACCGACGTCGCGCAGCCCGGGTCTGGTCACGGATCCCGCACTGCGGCCTACTGGGGGTCGTCGCGGGGCAGGGCAGGGTCCGGTCCGCCCCCGGCACAGCGGCCTCGCTCCCCAGACCGCGACGGAGCCGGAGCGCGCCATGCGCCCCCGCCGGCACCGTCGCTGGTGGTCGCCACCGGCCCGCTCACGCCCCCGACGGGCGGGCCGGTGGCGCCCCGACGTGCGCGGATCAGCCACCGCCGCGCTCGGTGGCAGCCGCCACACCCGGGGCATCCCCCGCGCCGCCGTCCGCGAGCGCCGCAAGCACCAGGTCCAGCACCTGCACCGCCCCGGCCTTGTCGAGCGGGTTGTTGCCGTTGCCGCACTTCGGCGACTGGACGCAGGACGGGCACCCGGTGCGGCACTCGCAGTCGGCGACCGCCGAGCGGGTCGCGGCCAGCCACCGGTCCAGCACCGCGTGCCCGCGCTCGGCCAGCCCCGCCCCTCCCGGATGGCCGTCGTGCACGAACACCGTGGGCAGCCCGGTGTCCGGGTGCAGGGCCGTGGAGAGGCCCCCGATGTCCCAGCGGTCGCAGATCGCGAACAGCGGCAGCAGCCCGATCGCGGCGTGCTCGGCGGCGTGCAGCGCACCCGGCAGCCGGGCGTCGTCGATCCCGGCCGCCGCCAGCGCGTCCGGGTCGACGGTGTACCAGACCGAGCGGGTGTCCAGGCTCTGCGGCGGCAGGTCGAGCGGGGTCCGGTCGAGCACCGTGCCGTCCGCGGTGCGCCGCCGGTAGGCGACCACCTGGCTGGTCACCGTCGTCTCGCCGAAGCAGACCTGCACCGGGCCGGACCGGCGGGCCGAGTGCGTCGCGAGCACCGTCACGTCGGACACCGACTGCGGCTCGGTCCGCCAGTCCGGGTCCTCCGGGTGCACGAGCGCGACACCGCCGTCGAGATCCAGCTCGTCGACGACGAAGCTGTCCCCCCGGTGCAGGTACACCGCACCCGGGTAGACGGTGGCGGGCGCGGAGCTGCCGTCCACCGTGCCGAGCATCCGCCCGGTCGCCGCCTCGACCACGGCGACCTGGCCGAGCCCCGATCCGCGGATGTCCACCTGGGCGGACGGCGCGGCACCGGTGTCCGGCCAGAACCAGCCGTGCGGGCGGCGGCGCAGCACGCCCTCCTCGACCAGCGCGTCCAGCACCTCGACCGCGGGCGCCCCGCCGAAGGTCTCGTCCACGTCGGCGGTGGTCAGCGGCATCTCGGCGGCGGCGCAGGCCAGCTGCGGGGCCAGCACATAGGGGTTCACCGGGTTGAGCACGCAGCTCTCCACCGGCGCGCCGAGCAGCGTCCGCGGATGGTGCACCAGGTAGGTGTCCAGCGGGTCGTCCCGGGCGACCAGCACGACCAGCGCCTCGTCGGCGGCCCGCCCGGCCCGGCCGGCCTGCTGCCAGAACGACGAGCGGGTACCCGGGAACCCGGCGAGCACGACCGCGTCCAGCCCGGAGATGTCGACGCCGAGCTCGAGGGCGTTGGTGGTGGCGACCCCGAGCAGCTCGCCGGACATCAGCGCGGCCTCCAGCGCCCGCCGTTCCTCCGGCAGGTAGCCGCCGCGGTAGGCGGCGATCCGGTCGGCCAGCTCGGGGGCGATCTCGGCGACCTGGCGCCGGGCCCCCAGCGCGGTCAGCTCGGCCGACCGGCGGGACCGCACGAACGCCAGCGTCCGCGCTTCCTCCAGCACCAGGTCTCCGAGCATCCGGGCGGCCTCGGCGCCGGCCGGCCTGCGGACCGGGGCCCCGTTGTCCCCGGTGATCTCGGGCAGCAGCGGCGGCTCCCAGAAGGCGACGGTCCGGCCGGCGTGCGGGGAGCCGTCGTCGGTGACGGCGACGACGTCGCGGCCGGTGAGCCGGGACCCGAACTCGGCGGGTCCGGCGACGGTCGCCGAGGCGAGCACGATCGTCGGCCGGGCACCGTAGCGGGCGGCGAGCCGCAGCAGCCTGCGCAGGAGCAGCGCCACGTGCGAGCCGAACACCCCCCGGTAGGTGTGGCACTCGTCGACCACCACGTAGCGCAGCCGGCGCAGGAAGTTCGACCACCGGCCGTGCCGGGGCAGCAGCGAGCGGTGCAGCATGTCCGGGTTGGAGAACATCCAGCGGCAGTGCCGGCGGATCCAGTCGCGCTCCTCCATCGGGGTGTCGCCGTCGAACGACGCGGGCCGCACGCCGTCCGGGGCGAGACCGTCCAGCGACCGCAGCTGGTCGGCCGCCAGCGCCTTCGTCGGCGCCAGGTAGAGCGCGGTCGCCCGCGGGTCCTCGGCCAGCCTGGCCAGCACCGGGAGCTGGTAGACCAGCGACTTGCCGGACGCCGTGCCGGTCGCGACGACCACGTCGGTGCCGGACCGCACCAGTTCCGCGCCCGCCGCCTGGTGCATCCACGGGCGGTCCACGCCGCGTCGCGCCCACGCCCGGCGCAGGTGCTCCGGGGTCCAGTCCGGCCAGTCGGCGGTGCGCCCCGGCCGGGCGGGCGTGCGCAGCACGTGCCGGAGCGGGTCGTCGTGGCCGGCCCCATCCGGGACGGGCGGTTCGTCCGGTCCGGCGATCGCCTGCTCGGCGCGCCCCGGGTCGGCTCCGGACCCGCTGAGCACCCGGCGCAGCAGCTCGACCCCGCGCCGGGACCCGTCCGCACGATTCCCGGTCGCCTCCACGACCGGCCAGGTTGGCACATCCGTTCGAACGACGTCAGTCCGGCACCCCCACCCCGCACCGGGCCCCGGCCCGCGGTCCGGCCACCCGGCGGATCCCGTTGCACCGCTTGCGATCTGCGAGTTCCCGGATTGCACCACGACTCATGTGGGATTGATCACTTCCAGCAGATCGTTACTTCTTGTGATCCCTCTCCCACTGAGCGATCGGACACACTCCTACACTGCACCAACCCGGCCTGCGGCGAACGCCGCCCGGGCCCAGTCGACGCCAGTGACGCCGTCGTCGGCCGGACCGGCGCGGTCATCCGCGCGCCGGACCGCCGTCGCGGCCGACCTGGTCGGATCTTGCTGAACCAGGAGGACGGATGTCCGAGTCCACCCTCGCCCAGGGCCTCGAGCTCGGTGCGGGAGACCTCACCGTCGTCGGTGTGGTCGCGGTGGTCGCCCTCGTCGCCCTGGCCGTCGGCGGTCTGCTGCTCAAGGAGGTCCTCGCCCACGGCGAGGGCACCCCGAGGATGCAGGAGATCGGCCGAGCGGTCCAGGAAGGCGCCACGGCGTACCTCAACCGCCAGTTCCGCACCCTTGCGGTGTTCGCCGCGATCGTGTTCGTGCTGCTCTTCGCGCTCCCCGCCGAGGACCTCGGTGAACGCATCGGCCGATCGATCTTCTTCGTGGTCGGCGCGGTCTTCTCCGCGATCATCGGCTATCTGGGCATGTGGCTGGCCACGCGCGCCAATATCCGGGTCGCGGCCGCGGCCCGTGAGGAGAACGGCCGCGAGAAGGCGACCCGCATCGCGTTCCGCACCGGCGGCGTCGTCGGCATGTTCACGGTCGGCCTCGGCCTGTTCGGTGCCGCGATCGTCGTCATGGTCTACGCCGGCCAGGCACCGCGGGTGCTGGAGGGCTTCGGCTTCGGCGCCGCCCTGCTGGCGATGTTCATGCGGGTCGGTGGCGGCATCTTCACCAAGGCCGCCGACGTCGGTGCCGACCTCGTCGGCAAAGTCGAGCAGGGCATCCCGGAGGACGACCCGCGCAACGCCGCGACGATCGCCGACAACGTGGGCGACAACGTCGGCGACTGCGCCGGCATGGCCGCCGACCTGTTCGAGTCCTACGCGGTGACGCTGGTCGCCGCGCTGATCCTGGGCACCGCCGCGTTCGGCCTGCAGGGCCTGCTGTTCCCGCTGATCGTCCCGGCGATCGGGGTGATCACCGCGATCCTGGGCGTCTACCTGACGAAGGCCCGCGAGGGCGAGAACACGCTGCGCGCGATCAACCGCGCCTTCTACCTCTCGGCCGTGTTCGCCGGTGCGCTGTCGATCATCGCGGCGTACGTCTACCTGCCCTCGACCTTCGACGGCCTCACGAACCCGACCGACAGCGACGTCGCCGGCCTGGTCGGCGACCCGCGCCTGATCGCCTCGGTCGCGGTCCTGATCGGCATCGTGCTCGCCGTCGTGATCCTCAAGCTGACCGGGTACTACACCGGCACCGAGGACCGTCCGGTCAAGGACGTCGGCGAGTCCTCGCTGACCGGCCCGGCGACCGTGATCCTGTCCGGGATCTCGATCGGCTTCGAGTCCGCCGTCTACACCGCGCTCGTCATCGGCGCCGCCGTCTACGGCGCGTTCCTGCTGTCCGGTTCGATCGTGGTCTCGCTGTTCGCGGTCGCGCTGGCCGGCACCGGGCTGCTGACCACCGTCGGCGTCATCGTCGCGATGGACACCTTCGGCCCGGTCTCGGACAACGCGCAGGGCATCGCCGAGATGTCCGGCGACGTGGAGGGCGAGGGCGTCGAGATCCTCACCGAGCTCGACGCCGTCGGGAACACCACCAAGGCGATCACCAAGGGCATCGCGATCGCCACCGCGGTCCTCGCCGCGACGGCGCTGTTCGGCTCCTACCGGGACGCCATCAACCAGGCGCTCGACCAGGCCGGGGTCGCCCTGGAGGACGCCGGCACCGCGTTCGCCTACGAGGTGTTCAGCCCGAACACGCTGGTCGGCGTGATGATCGGCGCCGCGGTCGTGTTCATGTTCTCCGGCCTGGCGGTCAACGCCGTGACCCGCGCCGCCGGCGCGGTCGTCTACGAGGTGCGCCGCCAGTTCAAGACCCGGCCCGGGATCATGGACGGCACCGAGCGCCCGGAGTACGGCCGCGTGGTGGACATCTGCACCCGGGACTCGCTGCGCGAGCTGGCCACCCCCGGCCTGCTGGCGATCCTCGCGCCGATCGCGGTCGGCTTCGGCCTCGGCGTCGGCCCGCTGGCCGGCTACCTGGCCGGTGCGATCGCCTCCGGCGTGCTGATGGCGATCTTCCTGGCGAACTCGGGCGGGGCCTGGGACAACGCCAAGAAGCTCGTCGAGGACGGCAACCACGGCGGCAAGGGCTCCCCGGCGCACGAGGCGACGGTCATCGGCGACACCGTCGGCGACCCGTTCAAGGACACCGCGGGCCCGGCCATCAACCCGCTGATCAAGGTGATGAACCTGGTCGCGGTGCTGATCGCCCCGGCGGTCGTCGTGCTGTCGACGCCGGACGCCAACCCGGCGATCCGGATCGTCATCGCGCTGGCCGCGGTGGCGATCATCGCAGCGGCGATCGTGGTGTCCAAGCGCCGCACCTCGGCGATCACCGACACCCCGGCCGAGAGCTCGGTCGGATAGCGACAGCCTCCCGTAGGACCACGCCGGCCGCTCGTCCCATCGGGGCGGGCGGCCGGCGTGTGTCGTCACCGCACGGAGCTAGTCTCGCTCCGGATTCGGCGGATCCGGACGATCCGGGGTGGAGGAACCATGCGTGCAGGCCCGGTCTCGGGTGCCGTGCTGGCCGTCGCCCTGCTCGCCGGCTGCGGCTCCGCCGGGCCCGGCCCGCAGGAGTGGACCGACCGGATGTGCGCGGCCGTGCTGCCGTTCATGCAGACCGCCGTCGAGGGGCCGACGGCGGGCGAGCCGCAGCAGGCCGTCGGCGACTACCTGGGCCGGACCACCGAGGCCCTCGACCGCACCCTGGGCGACCTGGACCGGCTCGGCCCCGCCCCGGTCGACGGCGGCGACACGCTCGCCGCGAACCTGCAGGGCGGGCTCGGCGAGGTGCGCTCGGCGTTCTCCGGCGCGAAGGCCAGGGTGGACGCACTGGAACCGGCCGATCCGGACGCCGTCGAACGGGACCTGCCCGGCGCGCTGGAGCCGCTGGCCCGGCTCGGCAGCACCACCGGCCCGCTGGACCAGGTGACCGGCAACCCGGAGATCGCGGTGACGTTCCGTGCCTCCGCGGCCTGCGGCGAGCTCACCCGGTTGTCCGACGCCGCCCGCGCCGCTGCGCCGGACGGCCCGGCAGCTATTGACCCGAACGGGTCAAGTGCGGAGGGCGGCGGCGGCTGATCCGGCACCGCGTCCTACCGTCGTCACCCGACCGTCATCTCCGGGCCCGCTCCCCCGCGGGCCCTCGACCCTGGAGCCCGACGATGGCCACCCCCCGCCCGGCACGAGCCGCCCGGGTCCTGCTCCCCGCCCTGGTCGCCGCCGCCCTGCTCGGCGGATGCAGCACCACCGTCACCGGCACGGCGGCACCGGACCCCGCGCCGCGGCCCACCGAGGGCGTCGGCGCCGATCCGGTCGCCTGGGGCGACCAGGTGTGCGGGGCGCTGCTGTCCTACTACCAGCCGCTGAGCGCCCGGCCCGACTACGCGGGCGCCGACCTGCCCGGCATCAAGGACCGGCTGTCCGGCTACCTGGGCAACGTCCGGACCGGCATCGACACCGGGAAGCAGCAGCTGGCCGACGCCGGCGCGTCCCCGGTCAGCGGCGGCGACCAGTTCCGCACCTCGATCGAGGACCTGCTGAACCGGACCGGCACCACGATCGACGAGGCGCGGGCCGACGTCGACCAGGCCGACCCGAACGACGTCCCCGGCTTCCAGGGGCGGTTGCAGGCGGCCGAGGAGAAGCTGCGCACGATCGGCGCGGCCGAGGGCCTCGACCAGCTGGGGGCCACGCCACGGCTGGACAAGGCCATCGCCGAGGCACCGCGGTGCGGCGAGCTGGACGCGCTGACCGCCCCGAGCTGAGCCGCCCGGCGCGCCGCGCTTGGGCAGGATCGAACATGCGTTCTATGCTGCCCCGGTGCCGCAGTTGTCGCTGTTCTCCGCGGAGGCCCGGCCGGCCGGGCTGGCCGATCTGGCCGGGCTGCTCTGCGGGCCGGGCCGGATCGAGCGGTTCGGCGCCGGGGACACCGCCCGGTTCGACGTGCCGCTGCCGTTCGACGGCCGGGCCGGCGCGCTGGCCGCACTGAGCGCGGCCCGCGGGGTCACCCTGGCCCCCGGCGCGTCCGGCCTGCGCAGCGCGTTCCGCCGGGACCTGGCCCCGCTCGCGCGCCTGTGGTGCCCCGACGGGCGCAAGCAGGTCCCCGCGGGCTTCCAGCTCGACGGCGCGGCGCTGCGGCTGTGGGTGCTCGCCGCGGGCGTCGCCGACCTGCGCGGCGGACACCTGCTCCTGCTCGACGCGCAGGCGCCGTGGACGCACGGCCCGCTGATCGCGGCCGCCACCCGGGCCGGATTGCCACCGGCGCGGCTGGCCGCCGGGGAACACGGGGCACCCGGCCCGGCGTTGCGCCTGCACGGAGCCCGGCGGATGGCCCGGTTGGTCGAACTGGTGGGTCCGGCGCCGAACGTTCTGGGAGCGTCGGACTGGCCGCGACACCACGGTCGACCGGCCGCCTGACCTGCCGAACCCCGGCTGGGGATACGCTGTCGGCTCGCCCGGCCCCGGTGGTGGAACCCACGGCACGGGATGGCGACGGTGTGAGATCGTGCGATCGTCGACCGCAGAACGATGCTCAGCGCGATCACTCCGAGACGCTCCGGACATGACGGGGTGCGCGGGGGGAGCACACTGCGGAGCCGGCACGGCACAGGCGTCGCAGACAGGCGTGACGCGGCCGAGGAGATGAGGTAGGACCACGTGGCAGCCGCTACAGGCACAGAGGGCAAGACCGGTTCGACGCGCGCGGCGGGTGGAAGCACGCGCAAGCCCACGTCGACGCGGTCCGCATCCGGACGCCCGGTCCGTCGCCTGGTGATCGTCGAGTCGCCGACCAAGGCGCGGAAGATCCAGCCGTACCTGGGTGACGACTACATCGTGGAGTCCTCGGTCGGCCACATCCGGGACCTGCCGCGCGGCGCCGCCGACGTGCCCGCCAAGTTCAAGGGCGAGTCCTGGGCCCGCCTCGGGGTCGACGTCGACAACCAGTTCAGCCCGCTCTACATCGTCACGCCGGAGAAGCGGAGCACCGTCTCCGAGCTGCGCGAGGCGCTGAAGTCGGTGGACGAGCTGCTGCTCGCGACGGACCCCGACCGCGAGGGCGAGGCCATCGCCTGGCACCTGCTGGAGACGCTCAAGCCGAAGGTCCCGGTCCGCCGGATGGTGTTCCACGAGATCACCGAGTCGGCGATCCGGGCGGCAGCGGAGAACACCCGTGAGCTCGACCAGCACCTGGTCGACGCCCAGGAGACCCGCCGCATCCTGGACCGGCTCTACGGCTACGAGGTCTCCCCCGTGCTGTGGAAGAAGGTCATGCCGAAGCTGTCGGCTGGCCGCGTGCAGTCGGTGGCGACCCGGCTGATCGTGCAGCGGGAGCGCGAGCGGATCGCGTTCCGCTCCGCCGACTACTGGGACATTGCCGCGACGATGAACGCGGGCGCCGAGGCGACCCCGCGCACCTTCGGTGCCCGGCTGGTCCAGGTCGACGGCTCCCGGGTCGCGACCGGCCGTGACTTCGGGTCGGACGGCCGGCTGAAGTCCGGTTCTGACGTCGTCGTCCTCGACGAGGCGGGCGCCCGCCGGCTCGCGGAGTCGCTGCAGGGGCGCGATCTCGCCGTCGCCTCGGTGGAGTCGAAGCCCTACACCCGCAAGCCGTACGCGCCGTTCATGACCTCGACGCTGCAGCAGGAGGCGGGCCGCAAGCTGCGGTTCTCCTCGGAGCGCACGATGCGCAGCGCGCAACGGCTCTACGAGAACGGCTACATCACCTACATGCGAACGGACTCGACCACGCTGTCGAGCTCGGCGATCGAGGCGGCCCGGGCGCAGGCCCGCGAGCTCTACGGCGACGCCTACGTCGCCGACAAGCCGCGCCAGTACACCCGCAAGGTGAAGAACGCGCAGGAGGCCCACGAGGCGATCCGGCCGGCCGGCGAGTCGTTCCGCACCCCGGGCGCGATCGCCCGCGAGGTCGACGGCGACGACTTCCGGCTCTACGAGCTGATCTGGCAGCGCACGATCGCGTCCCAGATGACCGACGCCCGCGGGACCACGGTCAGCGTCCGGATCGCCGGCACCGCCGGGACCGGCGAGGACGTCGTGTTCGCCGCGTCCGGCCGGACGATCACCTTCGCCGGGTTCCTGAAGGCCTACGTCGAGACGGTCGAGGAGGGCTCCGGCGCCGCCGCCGACGACGCCGAGTCCCGACTGCCGGAGCTCACCGAGGGCCAGGCGCTGACCGCCGACGAGCTGACCCCGGACGGGCACTCCACCAACCCGCCGTCCCGCTACTCCGAGCCCGCGCTGGTGAAGGCACTGGAGGAGCTGGGCATCGGCCGCCCGTCGACCTACGCGTCGATCATCAAGACGATCCTGGACCGCGGCTACGTCTGGAAGAAGGGCTCCGCGCTCGTCCCGTCGTGGGTGGCGTTCGCCGTCGTCGGGCTGATGGAGGCGCACTTCGGCCAGCTCGTCGACTACGACTTCACCGCCGCGATGGAGGACGACCTGGACTCCATCGCGTCCGGCTCCGACTCGCGGACCGATTGGCTGTCGAAGTTCTACTTCGGCGCGCCGGACGGCGGCGAGGGCTCGATCCAGCGGGCCGGCGGGCTGAAGAAGCTGGTCGGGTCGAACCTGGAGGAGATCGACGCCCGCACGGTGAACTCGATCAAGATGTTCACCGACGCCGAGGACCGCGAGGTCGTCGTCCGGGTCGGCCGCTACGGCCCGTACCTGGAGCGGATCGTCGACGGCGAGTCGCAGCGCGCGAACCTGCCCGACGACCTGCCGCCCGACGAGCTGTCCGAGGAGGTCGCCGAGAAGCTGTTCTCGGTGCCGCAGGAGGGCCGCAAGCTGGGCACCGACCCGGTGACCGGGCACGAGATCGTGGCGAAGGAGGGCCGGTTCGGCCCGTACGTCACCGAGCTGCTGCCCGAGCCGGAGATGCCGGAGGGCGCGAAGAAGAAGCCGGCGAAGCCGAAGCCGCGCACCGGGTCGCTGTTCAAGTCGATGTCGGTGGACACGGTGACGCTGGAGGACGCGCTGAAGCTGCTGTCCCTGCCCCGCGTCGTCGGCAAGGACCCGGATTCCGGGGACGAGATCACCGCGCAGAACGGCCGGTACGGGCCGTACCTGAAGAAGGGCACGGACTCCCGCTCGCTGGGCGACGAGGAGCAGCTGTTCACGGTGACCCTGGACGAGGCGCTGAAGATCTACGCGCAGCCGAAGCAGCGGGGCCGGGCGGCCGCCGCGCCGCCGCTGCGCGAGCTCGGCGAGGACCCGTCGACCAAGAAGAAGATGGTGATCAAGGACGGCCGGTTCGGGCCGTACGTCACCGACGGCGAGACCAACGCCAGCCTCCGCAAGGGCGACTCGGTCGAGGAGATCACCGACGAGCGGGCCTCGGAGCTGCTCGCCGAGCGCCGGGCCAAGGCCCCGGCAAAGAAGAAGCCGGCCGCCCGCAAGACGGCCGCGGCGTCGAAGAGCGGCGGGACGACGGCCCGCAGCACCGCCGCGAAGAAGACCGGCACCACGTCCAGGACCCGCAAGAGCCCGACGACCTGACCCGCCGCCGCGGTGGCCCCGGGCGGGATCCGCCCGGGGCCCGGTGGGGGGTCTCAGGCCGCGGAGAGGGCCTTCTTGACGGCGGCGGCGACCCGGCCGCCCTCGGCGCGGCCCGCGGCGGCGGCGTTGGCCTTCTTCATGACCTGGCCCATCTGCCGAATGCCCGGCTGCTCGCCGGTCTCGGCCGCCACCTCCGCGACGGCGGCGCGGGCCAGCTCGGCCACCTCGTCGTCGGCCAGCTGGGTCGGCAGGTAGCGGGAGAGGACGTCGCCCTCGGCGCGCTCCCGGGCCGCCTGCTCGTCGCGCCCGGCGCCGGCGAACGCCTCCGCCGACTCGGCGCGCCGCTTGGTCTCCTTGGTGATGACGCCGCGCACCTCGTCGTCGGTCAGCTCACGTGCGGACTCCCCCGCCACCTCGGCGTTCCCGATCGCGGTCAGCGCCGACCGCAGGGTGGTGCGGACCAGCTCGTCCCTGGCCTTCATGGCAGCGGTCAGATCGGCCCGCAGCTGCTCCTTGAGAGTGCTCACGGGACGCCACGATAGTCCTGCGACGTACGCTGGCCGGTGTGAGTACCACCGGCACGATCGCCCGTCTGGCCGCCGCCACCGCCGTCACCGGGGTCGCCGGTATCGGCTACGCGGCCGGTATCGAGCTGCGGCACTGGACGCTGCGCCGGGTGGAGCTGCCGGTGCTGGATCCGGGGGCCCGCCCGCTGCGGATCCTGCACCTGTCGGACCTGCACCTGACGCCCGGCCAGCGCAGCAAGATCCGCTGGGTCGCGTCGCTGGCCGCGCTCGAACCCGACCTGGTGATCGACACCGGGGACAACCTGGCGCACCCGGACGCCGTCCCGTGTGTGCTGGCCGCGCTGGGCGGCCTGCTCGACCGCCCGGGCGCCTTCGTGTTCGGCAGCAACGACTACTACGGCCCCACCCCGAAGAACCCGGCCCGCTACCTGCGGCGCAGCGGCGGCCGCCGGATCCACGGCGCTCCGCTGCCGTGGACCGACCTGCGGGCCGCGTTCCGCGAACACGGCTGGGTGGACGCGACCCACACCCGTCAACTGCTGGAGGTGGACGGCCGGAGCGTCCGGATCGCCGGCGTCGACGACCCGCACCTCAACCGGGACCGCTACCCGCGCATCGCGGGCCACGACCCGGACGCCGACCTGCGGCTCGGCCTCACCCACTCCCCCGAGCCGCGGGTGCTCGACGGGTTCGCCGCCGACGGTTACGACCTCGTGCTCGCCGGACACACGCACGGCGGCCAGCTGCGCCTGCCCGGCTACGGCGCGCTCGTCACCAACTGCGGGATCGACCGCACCCGGGCCCGCGGCACGAGCCGCTGGGGCAGCCACACCCGGCTGCACGTGTCCGCCGGGCTGGGCACCTCGCCGTACGCACCGGTGCGTTTCGCCTGCCCGCCCGAGGCGTCGCTGCTGACCCTCGTCCCCCGCCCGACCAGCACCGATGCGCGCAGGGGAACCCCCGCACAGGCCACCGGAGGCGTCGGGTAGAGTTCTCAACGGCTCACGGGGAGACCGTGACAGCCGCTCGGGGTGTGGCGCAGCTTGGTAGCGCGCTTCGTTCGGGACGAAGAGGTCGCAGGTTCAAATCCTGTCACCCCGACCACGCAGTACACAGCAAAGGCCCTGGTCAGAGACTCGGTAGCGAGTCACGGACCAGGGCCTTCGTCGTGTGCGGGGCGTGCTGCGTGACCATCTGAGTGACTACGGCTCTGTGCGCGGGAACAGGCCGTCCATGGCGGTCGCGCCGTCGTCGATCACCGGGCGGATCTGCTTCCGGTAGATGAGTTCGGTGACCGTGCTGCCGCCGGTGTGCCCGACCAGCCGGGCGATCTGGTCGATGGTCATGCCGCTGTCCGACAGCAAGGAGACGAAGCTGTGCCGCAGCTCCCGCGGCGTCCACTCCCCCGTGTCGAGCCCGGCCGTCCTGAGCACGGTGCGGAACCCGCGCCGGACGTTCGCCGCGTCGAGCGCGGCACCGGGTCTCGGAGGCGAACACCAGGCCCTGCCACTCCCACTCGGTACCCGCCCGCGCGCGGTGCCGGGCCTGACGGTCCCGCTGTCCACGCAGCACCTCGACGCAGCGGCTCGGTAAGGCGATCGTGCGCCGTGACTTGCGGGTCTTGGTATCCCCGTCAGCCCGGACCGAGCGCCAGACCTTCATGTTCGCTGGGACCGGCGGTTCGGCGTCAGGCAGCGTTCGTGCCTGCACGTAGGTCAGCGCCTTCGACGGACGGCCGGCCCGGCCCCTCGGCGTGCTGCACAGGAGAACGACGTTGCGGCGCACCGTGTCCCGGACCTATGCCGTGTCACCGACCGGAGCAGGATCGACCGGATGTCCTGCAGCGTGCGGGTACTCAGCTCCCGGGACTTTCCGGGAGCCAGCGATCCACGTCCTCCGCCGACAGGTCGCGTAGCTTCCTCGCGCCCCGTGCCGGGATGACGTGCTGCTCGGCGAGGATTCGCCGGGTCTCGATCGTCGACGGCGAGCGCCCGGTGAGGCCGTAGTGCGTCGAAGGGTTGGTCACGAACGACCACGCGGTCGGGCCGTGTCAAGCCGACAGGATGGCAACCGAGGCATGTGGGAGAGCGGGACGGTCGGTGCGTTCCTGGGCCGTCTCCGGGCCGTCTGGACCGTCGTGGGCCGTCGAAGACCCCCCGGAAACGAGAAACGACGCTGACCGACGGGAGATGGTTCCCGCTGGTCAGCGCCGTTTCGCAGCCTGCTATCAGGCAGCCGGCTTGGTCTCCCAGAAGATTTTGTCGATCTCGCCGGTGACCGACAGGGGGAGGCCGTCGAGTCGGCTACGACCCAGCCCCGAATCGGTCAGGAATCGAGAAGCAAAGGGACCACGGCAGATCTAGCGTTGCTGACATGAACCTCGCGATTGATGCCAGCTTCCTCCCCCACGACGACCCGGACGCTTCCCTCAAGTTCTACCGTGACACCCTCGGGTTCGAGGTTCGCAACGACGGTGGCGAAGGGAGAATGCGGTGGATCACCGTAGGCCCCGTGAACCAGCCGGGTATCTCGATCGTTCTGGAGCCCCCGGCCGCCGACCCTGCAATCACCGAGGACGAGCGCCGAACCATCATGGAGATGATGGCAAAGGGCACCTACGCCCGGGTTCTCCTCTCGACTCCCGAACTTGACGCAACCTTCGAGCGGGTGGTCGCCGGCGGCGCCGAGGTTGTACAGGAGCCGACTGAGCAGCCTTACGACACGCGCGACTTCGCCGTCCGCGACCCCGCGGGCAATCTCGTCCGCGTCTACGAGCAGCGGTGAACTCGATCCTGCTGGGGCACATCAGGCCCGAGACGGCCTGAAACCCGCTGACGCGGCGTGGCAGCAGGCGGGCTCGGCCTGGGCAGGTGTGTCGAGGGCCGCCCCCGGGTCAGCGCGCGGTCGAGCGTTGCCGCCTGTGTCCATCTCACTGCCGACGGGATGCCACACGAACACCGGCAGGTTCAAATCCTGTCCCCCCGACCACGCAGTATCCAGCAAAGGCCTGGTCAGAGACTCGTACGAGAGTCTGGGACCAGGGCGCCTTCGTCGTTGACGCCGCAGCCGGCTCCCGCACGACCTCGCACCGGACCGGGGCTTTGCCCTGCGGAGTCGGCCGCCCGGCCGATCGCCGGCGGACGGCATCACGCCGTCGTCGTGCCCTCCGCTCGGACCGACGCGTCCGCCGGCCCGTTCCGCGGGCTACCCGACTCCGTGCCGGGACAGGCCGGGCTCACCGCGTACCACCGGTCCGTTCCGGCACGTCAGTACGAGAGCTGCCACTGTCGGGAGGCTCAGGAGCAAGGTCGCCGGCTCACCCGTCCCGCTGAGGAGGTCGGTCTGCACCACCAGTGCGAACGTGTAGCTGAGGGTGTTGTTCAGGGCGTGCAGGACGATGGCCGTCTCGAGCCCTCCCGTGCGCCACGTGACGAGTGCCGCGCCGACGCCGAGGGCCAGGTAGTGGATGTTCAGCCACAGGTCGGGCTGGAAGTGCACCGCAGCGAACAGGATACTCGACACCGACACGGCGACGACCAGTCCGGAGCGCGGGTCCCGTCCCCAGCTACCGGCGACGCGGAAGACCAGGCCGCGGAATCCGAACTCCTCTCCGGCGGCCTGCAGCGGCGTGAGCAGCAGCGTGACGACGAGCATCCCGACCAGGTCCGCGGTGCGCCACTGGACCGCCTCGACCGGCGTCACGAGCGTGAGCACGGCCATGCAGACGACGGAGACGGGCCCGACGAACAGGAACGCGCGTCCGAACCGGTCGAACCGGAACCGGGAGACGACCGAGACGAGCGAAATCGCACGCGCGCCGAACAGCCATCGCTGCAGGAGGATGCTCCAGGGGACGAGCAACGCGACGGACGCTGCGTTGGCCGCGTGGTAGAGGACGGTGACATCGTCACCACCCAACGTGGGGGATGTCCGGCCCATGGCGAGGTCGAGCTGGGCCGCCGACCAGGTGAGCACCGCCCCGAAGCCGAACAGGCCGACGATCACCAGGACGACGGCGGCAACACCACGCCAGACCTGTCGATGTTCGGATACCAGGGCCCGGTGGTACGGGGTGTCAGGTGTCATGGGTCTCAGCGCTTCTCCGGTCCTCGTCGCGTGTGCTCGGTCGGACCGAGTGGACACGTTGACGTGGCGTCACACTCAAGGTCCGCCCGGAGAGACGCGGTGGGCCACCGACGGAGAGGACCGGGATGGCCTGGAGCACCAGGGAGATCGCCGAGCTGGCGGGGACGACCGCCCGCAGCGTCCGGCACTACCACCAGGTGGGGCTGCTGCCCGAGCCGGAGCGGCGCAGCAACGGGTACAAGCAGTACGGCGTGACCCACCTGATCCGCCTGCTCCGGATCAAGCGGCTGGTCGACCTGGGGGTCGGCTGCAGGCGATCGCCCGGCTCGGCGACGGCGACGAGCATCCGGCGAACGCGCTGCGGGCACTCGACGCCGAGCTCGAGCAACGGATGAACCGCCTGGGCGACGCTCGCGCGGAGGTCGCGCACATGCTCGAGAACGAGCTCGCGACCGACCTGCCCGCAGAGTTCGCGGTGGTCGCAACCGTGCCGCTGTCCGACTCCGACCGGCGTCTGACGTCGGTGCTGGGTCGGATGCTCGACCCCGACGAGCGCCGGGCCTACGCCGAGTTGCTGGCCGCTGATGTCGACGACCGGGTCGACGACCGGGTCGACGACGACTTCGAACATCTCCCGCTCGACGCCGACGAGGCCGCCCGGCACGACCTCGCCACGCGCATGGCCGCCCAGCTGGAGACGCTGCGCGAGCGCCACCCCGCCGCCCTCCAGCTCGGCTCGGCCGATCGCCGACGCTTCAGCCGCACCGTGGAGCAGGTGTCGCAGGAGATCTACAACCCCGCCCAGCTCGACGTCCTGCGCCGGGTGTCGGCACTGCACCGGGCGGCCCGTGACCGGATGTCCGCCGATCCCGAGGGGTGATCCCGCGGGGCCTTGTCGCACCCGGCGACGGTCGTCGTGTGCGCAGCGGCGGACGTGCGGATGTCGGAGACGGCTGTCGCTCCCGACGATGGCGGGCACCGAAGATCGGACCCACGGCACCGCCGTGCCCCATGCTGGAGCGCGCAGGGAAGGAGCGGACGGGGGCCTCACATGGAGCCGTGGAACCGGGCGATGGACGCCATCGAGGAGCGGCTCGACCGCGAGATCGACCTGCGCGAGGTGGCCGCCACCGCTCTGACGTCGGAATACCAGCTACGCCGGGTGTTCTCGGTGCTGGCCGGGATGCCGCTGTCGGAGTACGTCCGCCGAAGGCGGATGACCGTCGCGGCGGGAGCCGTACGCGACGGCCGGGAGGCCGTGCAGGACATCGCCGTCCGCTTCGGCTACAGCTCGGCCGACGCCTTCTCCCGCGCGTTCCGCGGGGTCCACGGGATCGGACCCGAACAGGCACGACGCCCGGGGGCGGTGCTGAGGTCGCAGCCCCGCCTCTCCTTCCGCCTCACCGTCGAAGGGAGTACGGACATGCAGTACCGCATCGTCGACAAGCCGGCGTTCCGGTTGGTGGGCCGCAGGACCCGCTCCACGGTCGCGCACGAGGGCATCAATCCCGACGCCGACCGACTCGTCCGGTCGCTGCCGGACTCCGACCGGGATCTGTTCGACGAGCTGTCGGACCAGGAACCGCACGGGGAGGTCTCCGCCTGGGACGACGTCGACGGTTCCGGCACCGCCGGGGGAGCCGTCGCCGACTACTACGTCGGCGCGGCCACGAGCCGGACCGCGCCCGACGGGTACGACGTGCTGGAGATCGCGGCACACTCCTGGGCGGTGTTCACCGCGTCCGGGCGTTTCCCGCGGGTCCTGGAATCCCTCTGGCGGGCGGTCGGGGCCGAATGGCTGCCCGCCAACCCCTACCGGCTCGTCGCCGCACCGTCCCTGGTCCGCGCGGTCGACCACGGCGAGGAGGGCGTGCGTACCGACGTCGAGCTCTGGCTGGCCGTCGGGCCCACGGCCTGAACCCCCGGATCGGGGTCACACCACGTCGTCCCGCGCGAGCAGGACCGGGACGACGGCGAGCGAGACCAGCGCCACCGCGGACCACAGCGGTCCGGCTGCCGACCACGCCAGCGGCCATCCGGTCCCGGCGAGCGCGGCGGTCGTCATCCACCCGGCGGCGAGCACCGGGGCACCGACGGTGAGCAGCCTGCGGCCGTGCGCGTCGGCGTACCGGCCCGCCAGCGCAACGCCGAGGACCGCGCCCACCCCGAACACCCCGAGGCCGGCCGGGACCGCCGACAGCGGGAGTGCGGCGGCACCGGTCAGCACCGGACCGAGGTAGACGTACACCGCGAACGTGCCTCCGTCGACGAGCGCCCCCACCAGCATGGTCAGCAGCGCCCGGCGGCAGAGCAGGACCGGCAGTGCCCGGGTCGGCCGGATCCCGCCCACCCGGTCGCCGTCACGGGTGGGCGGTACCCGGAGCAGTATTCCGGCGAGTCCCACGGCGGCGAGCGCCGCGACCGTCCAGAACGTCGACCGCCACCCGAGCGCCTGCCCGAGCAGTGCACCGCCGGGCACCCCCGCCACCAGGGCGAGGGTGAGGGCGACCGCGAGGAAGCCCGCGTTCGCGAACGCGGCCAGCTCCCGGGTCACGGCGAGGCGCTCCACAAGGAACGGGCACACCTGCACGGCACACCCGGGACGGACGGGACCGGAACCGGTCACGACCGTACGCGGCCCACTGCGCGCCGCCCGGGAGCGGGCACGACGGGGCTGCGCCACCGGGGTGAACCGGTGGCTACCGCCTGCTCGCCTCGGGGCTGCCCATGCCGCGACCGTACACGGCACCGGACACCGACCCGCGCTCCACGGCTCCCCGTATCGACCGCGCGCGGCCGTCCGGCAAAGCGGCCGTCCCGGGAAAACCGGTCGGCGCGGTCGCGATGCCCGGCTACCGTCGCCGTCGATCCGAGGAGCTGAGTTCATGACCGTCCTGCCCCGATCGACGTCCGTCGATCACACGTCGCACCCGTCCGTCACCCTCGACGTGAGGCAGTACACCCACGATGGATCTCCACCGCAGCTTCGTCATTCGTGAGTCCGGATCGCGGATCATCAACCCGCTCGACCCCGGCAGGCTCGCCGGTCTCGGCCGCGCCCTGCGGCTCCCACCGGGCACGTCCGTGCTCGACCTCGCCTGTGGCAAGGGCGAGATGCTCTGCACCTGGGCCCGTGAACTCGGGTTCACCGGCACCGGTGTCGACCTGAGCACGGCGTTCGTCGCGGACGCCCGGGACCGGGCCCGCGAGCTCGGCGTCGCCGACCGGGTCTCCTTCGTCCACGGCGATGCGGCGGGACACGTCGCAACCGAGCCGGTGGACGTCGCCGCCTGCGTCGGCGCGAGCTGGATCGGCGGCGCGGGCAGCTGGCAGGCCCGGGTCGACGGCACGCTCGCGCTGCTCGGGCGCAGCCTCCGGACGGGCGGCACGCTCCTGATCGGCGAGCCCTGGTGGCGGCGCACACCGCCGGACCGGGAGACGGTCGAGGCCTGCCACGCCTCGTCCCCGGACGATTTCCCCGACCTGCCCGCGCTGCTCGACCGGTTCGACGACCTCGGGTTCGACCTGGTAGAGACGGTCCAGGCCGGCCCGGACAGCTGGGACCGCTACGCCGCGCCGCAGTGGCTGGCGCTGCGCCGATGGCTCGACGAGCACCCCGGCGACGAGCTCGCCGACGGGCTCCGGGCCGAACTCCGGGTGGCGCCCCGGCGGCACTTGCTGCACCAGCGCGAGTTCCTCGGCTGGGGCGTGTTCGCGCTGATGCTCCGCTGAGCGGGGGCGGGCGCCGGGGTCACCGACCGGTGACGCCTGCGCCCGGCCCGCCGGTCACGGCCCGTCCGCCGCCTGCAGCCCCCCGGCCGGCAGCCGGTCGGCACCCCAGCTCCGCTGGATGTACCCGATGATCCGCTCGACGTCGGCGGCGGGCACCTTCTCCGGCTCACCGCGCTCCAGCGGGTCCACGTGGAAGATGTAGAGCCGCGACGCGAACTGGTCGAACGGCAGCGACGCCTCGCCGAAGCGCTCGCCGTTGCCCGCCGTCCCGACGACGACGCCGTCGCCCCAGTCCTGCCCGCTGTCGTTGTTCGGGTTGTAGAAGTACACCCGCATCACGTCCTGCGGATCGGGGGCGACGCGCAGGATGGTGATCGCGTGCCAGCCCACGTAGCGGGCGGCGCTGTCGGTGACGGCGACACCGGCCGGCTGCGGGTGGATCAGCGGCTGCCCCCCGTTGTACGACGGGTGGTAGCCGGCGTGGAAGGTCCGCAGGAAGTCGTCGAGATCGATCAGGTTCCCCGTCTCGACGTCGACGTTGATGTGGAAGCCGCGGGCGGCCCACCAGCCGTGGAACTCGGGGTTCACCCAGCGGTGCGGGTCGCCCGGGCGGCCGGCGCAGCGCCGCCCCATTTCGGCGTAGATCCGGTCCAGGTGCGGCACGACCAGCAGCGAGACCGGGTCGAGATCGATCGGCATCGCCGTCGCGACTCCGCTGAGGCTCTCCTGCGAGGAGATCGGCTGCCCCTCGAAGTGCATGATGATCTCGTCGTCGCGGGCCGCCCAGACGACCATCTGCAGCAGGTAGTCCGGGTCGTTGTAGGCCCACATCGACAGCGCCCGCGCCGACTGGCAGGTCGGGTTGTCGCCCTGCCCGATGCCCAGCGGCTGGCCGAGCATCGACAGCACCCCGGCGAGCAGCCGGGCCTCCGGCCCGGGCTCGGTGCCGAACGCCTCGGCGAGCCGCTCGTGCGCGACCGGCGCCAGCTCCAGCGCGATCTGGCGCCACAGCGCGGGCACCACCGGCGGCTCGTAGAGGATGCCGCGGTCGAGCAGCAGCGCGAGCCCGTAGATGCACTGCGCGGTCTGCGGGGTGACCGCGACCTCGATCAGCCGGTGCACCAGGTCGCGGTAGCGGAGCAGGCAGTTCTTGCCGGTGTCGGACAGCCCGAGCGCCTCGGCGATCAGGTAGTCGCTCTCGTGCCGCAGGAACTGCAGCAGCTCGGCGTGGTACGACGACACCAGGCCGGTGTCGTGCATCGCCCGCGCGAACCCGGACGCCTCGTACTGCAGGCCGCCGGTGTCCATCGCCTCCAGCCGGGACCGGAAGACCTCCAGGCCCGGGTCCTCGCGGCAGGCCTCGGTCGTCCCGAACAGGCTGGTGACCAGCCGGTCGATCCCGTTGCCCGACGACGTGCCGAGATCGACGTCCGGATCGCCGCGGTAGACCGCGATCCGGGTGAGCAGCGACTTCACCTGGTCGACCTGGATGGGCCGCTGGCGCAGGATCCGCCAGATCTCGTCGACCAGCTTGTCCAGTACGCTGTCGTAGCCGATCTCCTCGGCGACGTGCCGGAACAGATCCCGGATGAGCTGCGCGGTCCGGCCCTGCCGGGTCCGCTCCGCCTCGCTCGGCGGCGTGAACAGCAGCTCCAGGTTCATCGCGAGTACCTGGGACAGGAACTCGTGGGCGTCCTCGGCGGACATCGTGGGGTGCACGTACTCGCCGCGGGCCACCGCCAGCATGCGCAGCTCGCTGGTCGCCTCCATGACGACCGTGTCGGCGTCCCCGGAGTGCAGCCCCGGCCCGACGAACGACGGGACCAGGATCTCCGGCGACGCCCAGTCGGTGCCGAGGAACAGCCCGGCCTCCTCGAGGGCCTGCGCCCGGGCCTGGACCCCGGCGGCACCGCCCGGCTGCAGCAGCACGCGCCGCAGCTGCTCGAGGACCCGCCGGAGCTTCGTGGGCTTGCCGAAGTCCGGGGTCTGGGCCAGGGCCCGGGTGGCGTCGTCGAGCGAGGCCAGGCGCTTGTCCAGCACCGTGGCCCCGCCCGGGACGTCGGCGATCGGTTTCAAAGGCTTCCTCAGACGTAGAAGTCGAGTTCTTCCTGCTTCTTCAACAGCTCACGCATGCGGTACGGGTCGTCGCCGAAGAAGTACAGCAGACCCCAGTGGGTGCCGAAGGCGGTCCGCTTGGTGACGGTCTCCTCCAGCGGGGCCGAGAGGTCGTGCGACTCGTAGTAGTCGTCGTCCTCGGTCTCCTCCGGGATCTGCAGGTCGCTGACGACCCGCCGCCGCGGGTAGACACCGAAGCAGCCGGCGACGCCCGACGCGTCCTCGACCTCCTTCGGGAAGAAGGCGTCGATCTCCTCCTCGGTGGTCTTCGGATCGAAGGCCAGCACGAGAGCCTGGTACGCGTTGAACCCGTATGCCCGCTCCAGCAGCTCGAAAACCTTGAAGCCCGGTGGCCGGTAGGCGACCTCGCCGAAGTACATCTCGCCGTCGGAGGTGACGAAGTACTCCGGGTGCACGAACCCGAACTCGATGTCGAAGGTCTTGATCAGCTTCTCGATCTGGGCCGTGATCGCCGGCCGGTACCGCTCCAGCTCGGGGGTGGCCGGGACGAACACGGAGTAGCCGAGCGTGACGTACTCCGAGATGTTCAGAAACTTGATCTTGCCCTTGTGCACCCATGCCTCGACGGCGAACTCCCAGCCGTCCAGGTGCGACTCCATCAGGACCGGGAACTCCTCGTCCGGGATGGTGTCGACCTCGTCCGGTGTGCGGATCACCCGGTGCCCGAGGCAGCCGGCCTTGTCGAACGCCTTGAGGTGGATCGGGTCGTTCGGGTCACCGTCGAGCTTGAGCAGCGTCTGGTTGACCCGCTTGAGGAAGCGGATGACGTCGTCGCGGTCGTGGGCCTCCTCGAAGATCCCGACCCGGATGCCGCCCAGCTGGGCCCGGCGCTTCATCAGCGCCTTGTCCCGCAGCAGCATCGCCTGACCGAACAGGCGCGGATTGTCGAGCAGCACCGAATTGATCGCGCCGGCCCATTCGACGGTTTCCTCGAACAGCGGGATCGCGACGTCGACCTGCATTTCCTGCAGGGTCTCGGCGATCTCCATCGAACGGTCGTTGAGCCGCTCGAAGTTCCAGGGCACGTACGGGATGTCGTGCTCCTGGCAGTATTCCTCGGCCCAGTCCGGGGCGACGACGACGTACCTGCGGTCGAACCGGGCCAGCGCCTCGACCGCGTTCAGACTCCAGCCGAGGAGCGCCACGAAACCCTTTTCTGGATTCTTTCCGACCGGCTCGGCCTGAGGCATACAGCAATTCCTCCTGGTTCAGCGAATTCACGTCCACATATTTCGATCACCCCGACCATACCTGGCACCGGATTTTCTCGTGGATCGTGGCGTCGCTCAGGGGCGGCCGGCCCGCTCCTCGGCGCACCGCACGAGCCGCCGCAGCCGGCCCGCGACGGTGTCCTTCGACAGCGGCGGATCGGCCAGCGTGCCGAGCCGGGACAGCGACAACGTGGCGTGCTCGATCCGCAGCAGCCCGGCGGCGCGCAGCAGCGGCGGGGCGTCCGGGCCCAGCACGTCGAGGGCCCACCGGACCCGGGCCGCGGTCCGGTCGGCGGCCTCCGCGCTGCGCCGCGCGTTCACCGTCTCCAGCATCGGGTTCGGCGCGGCCGAGGGCTCCCGCTCCGGGACCCGGGCGCAGCGCAGCAGCAGGTCGGCGACGCCGGGCGCCCCGGTCGCGCGCAGCAGCGCGTCGATGCTGCCGGGATCGCGGATCAGCACCCGGTGCCCGCCCGCGGTCTCCTGCCCGGTGGCGAGCGCGCCGAGCGCGCGGGCGGCGCCGACCAGCGCGAGCGCGACGGCCGGCCCCGGGCATGTCACCAGCAGCCGGACCCGGCCCGACGAGCGGGCGATCCGGCCGCGGGCGAGCAGCGCGCCGCGCCAGATCCCGGCCGCGACGGTCGCCCCGCCCGCGACGACGGCGGGCGGGAGCCCGTGCACCGGCCGGCCGAGCCGGTCCACCAGCCCGGTCGCCCTGGCCAGGTCGGAGCCCCTCGACGTCATCCTGACGAGATAGCGCTGGGGGCGGCCGCCCGCGGTCACCACGTCGCCGCGGCCGCAGGTGCGGCCGTAGAGCTCGGTCAGGTCCCGGCGCAGCCGGACGGCGGGCTCGGGGGTGTCGAACTCGGCACGGACGACGGTGCGGCCGCCCGCCGTGGTCACCTCGCCGGCCAGTCGCAGCTGGGTGGCGACGCCGGCGTGCCGGACCGCCGGCCGGTCGTCGCGGACCGCACCGAGCTCGCGGTGCAACTCCGCCGTGAGGCGCTCGGGATCGAACACAGGCCCTCCTGCAGGTGCGCACGAGGGCGGGGTGGGATCACACGTCCCCCGAGGGTGATCCCACCCCGCCGGCCGGACGGGGCGGTGGGACAGCCCCGTCGTGGTCGTGGTCAGGCCCCGTCGGGGGCGGCGTGCATCGGACAGCGCGGATCGACGCACGGGTCCTCGACCGCGCCCGAGCGGTACGCCGCGTTGGCCAGCACCGAACACAGGCAGCCGCGGGCCTTCGCCCGCGGTCCGCCCGGCGCCAGGTCGTCCGGACCGCCCGGTTTCGGACGTTCCGCCTCCCGGTCGCTCGTCCCCTCGATCATGGATCCCCCTCCGCACGCGATGCGCCGGCCTCCCGCGCGGGAGGACCGAGTGCATGTACACGCAGTAATCAACCGGCTTGCGATAGTTGCGCACCGTGCCGACCGGGCGGGAGATTACTCTATACGCGGAGTAACGACTATTTCGGACCACTGGCCGTCGGGAGTGGTGCATCCGGGTCGAGCACCAGGCCGTGCTGGCGCGCGATGCCGTCGATCTGCGCCCAGATCAGCACCGTCAGGTGCTCGGTGACCACATCCCGCTTCATCGTCCGGTGCACCAGCCACCACTCCGCGGTCGCCTGGACCGCGCCGACCAGCGACTGCCCCCACACCTGGACCAGCTCGGGCTCCTCGAACCCGAGCGAGCCCAGGTAGTCGGCCAGCAGCCCGGTCAGCGCGCCGGAGACGAACTCCCGGCCGGCGTCGACGACGTCGCCGCCCTGCCCCGGCAGCCGCCGCCGGAACAGCAGGTGGACGTTCGGCGAGTCGTCGAGGAACCCGACGAACGCGCCGACCGACGCCCGGATCCGCGGCCGGATCGCGCCGTCGTCGTAGAGTGCCGGCATCAGCCGTTCCATCAGCAGGTTCGTCGCCCGCTCGGCCATCGCGTCCAGCAGCGCCGCCCGGTCCCCGAAGTGCCGGTAGATCACCGGCTTGGTCACCCCGGCCTCCAGCGCCACCTGGTCCAGGCCCAGGTCCCGGCCCTCCCGGCCCAGCACCAGCAGCGCCGCGTCCACCACCTGCTCCCGCCGGCGGGCGCGATGGGCGTCCCAGCGGGTGCTCCGGCCGTCGGCCGGCCGCTCCGCACCGGGGCCGTTCGCATGGCGATCGGGGGACACGGTCGCGATGATCCTCCTTCGGAGCGGCTCCGCACGCCCCCGGACGGACCCGATCGGGCGCGATCACCGGGAGTGGATCACGTCCCGGGCCCGGGTGCCCACCCGGTCCGGACGGCGGGCCGGCCGCCGACCACGATGCGAGGAGGCGCGATGCGACGGGTGCTCTGCCGGGAGTTCGCCGATCCGGAACAGCTGACCGTCGTCGAGGAGCCGGATCCGGTCCCCGGCCCGGGTGAGGTGCTCGTCGAGGTCGAGGCGGCCGCGGTCAGCTTCGTCGACGGCCTGATCGCCCGCGGCGGCTACCAGCTGCGGCCGCCGCTGCCGTTCACCCCGGGCAGCGCGGTCGCCGGGCGGGCCGGCGGCGACCGGGTGCTCGCGCTGCTGCCCTCGTTCGGCGGGTTCGCCTCGCACCTGCTCGCCGATCCGGACCGGCTGGTGCCGGTGCCGGACGGGGTGGACCTCCGGATCGCCGCGTCGTCGGCGGAGAACTACGGCACCATCGCGTTCGCCCTGCAGCACCGGGTCGCCGTCCGGCCCGGCGAGTGGGTCGTCGTGCTCGGCGCGGCCGGCGCGATCGGGCTGGCCGCGGTCGACTGCGCCCGGGCCGCCGGGGCCCGGGTGCTCGCCGTCGCCTCGGACGACGCGAAGCGGGCCGCCGCGCTCGCCGCGGGCGCGCAGGCCGCCACCGGGTACGACGACCTGAAGACCGCGATCCGCGAGCACACCGGCGGCGGCGCGGACGTCGTCGTCGACCCGGTCGGCGGCCCAGCCGCGGAGGCGGCGCTGCGCGCGCTGGGGCCCGGCGGGCGGTTCTGCGTGCTCGGCTTCACCTCCGGGGAGATCCCGCGGCTGCCGGCCAACGTGGTGCTGCTGCGCAACCGGACCGTGGTCGGCGTCGACTGGGGCGACTGGTCGCGCTCCGACCCGGCCGCCGCCCGCGACCTGGCCGCCGACGTGCTGCGCCGGATCGCGGCCGGCGAGCTGCACCCGCCGGAGCCGGCCGGGCTCCCGCTCACCGGGGCCGGCACCGCGACCCGCGCCCACGCCGAGCGCACTGCCGTCGGGAAGTACGTGCTGATCCCCTGATCCCGGCGGGCCCGCACCTGGCCGGGACCGGGCACCCACGGGCATCATGGACGTGGTGAACGAACCGGTGCATCCCGACCAGGTCCGGATCTCCGACGCCGACCGGCAGGCGATGGCCGACCGGCTGCGCACCGCGCACGACGACGGCTTCATCGACCTCACCGAGTTCGACGAGCGGATCGCCGAGGTGTGGCGGATGCGCACCCGCGGCGAGCTGGGCCGGGTCACCCGCGACCTGCCCCCGCCGCAGCGCCGGCGCAGCGACGGGCTGGTCTTCGCCGACTCGCCCGGCGGCGTCGCGATGAAGGTGCTGGCCGTCATCTGGCTGTGCCTGACCGCGGTGGCCGTGTCCGGCTGGGGGATCATCGCGCTCACCGCCGGCGTCGAGTACCCGTGGTTCCTGTGGGTGTCCGGCCCTCCCGGGGCGGTCCTGCTGACGCTGTGGCTGACCGGGGCCGGCCGGCCCCGGCGCGGCAGCCGGTAGACGATCCGACCGTCCACCGCCGGATGAACGGCCGGTGTACGGACGTTCATCCGGACCCGATACGTTTCCGATCATGGGACACCGCGAGGAGCTGCTGGACGGGGCCGCGCAGTGCCTCTACGAGAAGGGCTTCGGCCGCACGACCGCCCGCGACGTCGTCGCCGCGTCGGGCACGAACCTCGCCTCCATCGGCTACCACTTCGGGTCCAAGGACGCGCTGCTCGTCGAGGCGCTGCTGCGCGCCACCGCCGCCTGGGGCGAGGAGCTGGACCGGGCGCTGGCCGAGCCCGGGCCCGAGCCGGGTCATCCGGACCGGGTCGAGAGCACCTGGAGCCGGGTGGTCGGGCTGTTCACCACCCAGCGCCGGCTGTGGTCCACCCACGTCGAGGCACTCGCCCAGGCGGAGCGGCTGCCCGAGCTGCGGGCCCGGCTCGCCGAGGCCCAGCGCGAGGTGCGCGAGGGCCTGGCGCTGACCTTCCACACGGTGTCCGAGGAGGACCCGGCGGCCGCCGACCGGCGGGTGCACGTGCTCGGCGCCGTCTACCAGGCGCTGCTCACCGGTGTGATGGTGCAGTGGCTGCTCGACCCCGACACCGCGCCGACCGGCGCCGACATCGCCGAGGGCCTGCGCGCCATCGCCGAGCGCGCCGACGAGCTGGTCTGACCCGCACCGGCCACCCGGCCGCTCAGTGCCGGGGCTGCACCCGGCCGATGATCGTCCCGCCGCGGTCCTCGCCGGGCTCGGTGACCCGCACCGACAGCGTGCCGAGCGCGATGAACCGGACCGTCACGGTGCCGCCCGCCGTCACGTCGACCCGGCGCCCCTGCTCGGGGATCAGCACCCGGCGGGCCACGTCGCTGCCGACGGTGAGCACCACCGTCGTCCCGCGCGGGACGACCACCGTCGGTACCGCCTCGACCGGCTCGGTGGAGCGGTGGTCGAACCGGACGGGGGTCATCCCGTCGGCGCCGGCGGTCGCGACCGTCGTCGGCCCGGCCGGCCCCGCACCGGCCACCGGCACGCCGCAGGCCGTGGCCGCGACCAGCACCCCGGCGAGCATCAACCCGGCCGCCCTCCGCATGACCTCATGCTGCCGCAAGGGGCGTTGCGACCCCCTCCCGGCACACCCGATCGTGGCGTTCGGCACCATCGCGTGGTGACCTCCCATCCCGCCGCTCCGGTCCCCGCGACCCTCTTCGACGACGAGCGCGAACAGCGCTGGCGTTCCCGGTTCACCGCGGTGCGGATGTCGAGGCCGTCCTGGGCGGAGGACGCGCCGGACCGCACCGTCTACGTCTCCAACGCGACCGGCACCTTCGAGATCCACGCCTGGGACCGCGGCACCGGTGAGCACCGGCAGGTGACCGACCGCCGCAACGGCACGACGTCGGCGGTGCTGCCGCCGGACGGCGCGCAGGTGTGGTGGTTCGCCGACACCGACGGCGACGAGTTCGGGCACTGGGTCGCCCAGCCCTACGACGCCGTGCCCGGCGCGCCCACCGGGCCCGCCGTACCCGGGGCCGGCGACGGTTACCCGGCCGGACTGCAGATCGGGCGGCGCCGGACCGCGGTCGGTGTCTCCACCGACGACGGCACCACCCTGCTCGTGCACGAGCGCGGCGCCGCCGACGAGGCCCGGATCGTCTACCGGCACACCGAGGACGCCGCCGTCGGCGCGCTGTCCGAGGACGAGACGCTGCTCGCGATCTCGCACTCCGAGCACGGCGACTCCCGGCATCCGTCGCTGCGGGTGCTCGATCTCGACGGCGGGGACACCGTCGCCGAGCTGCACGACGGCCCCGGCCGCGGCCTGGACGCGCTGGAGTTCTCGCCGGTCACCGGGGACCAGCGGCTGCTCGTCGGGCACGAGCGCCGCGGCCGCGACGAGCTGCTGATCTGGAACCCGGTCACCGGCGAGGTCACCGAGCTCGCGATCGACCTGCCGGGTGAGCTCGTCGGCGGCTTCTACCCGGACGCCTCGGCGCTGCTGGTCGCACACACGCACGCCGCCCGCACCCGGCTGCACCGCTACGACCTGGGCAGCGGCGAGCTCACCGAGCTGCCCACGGCGCCCGGCTGCGTCGGTTCCGCCGACGTCCGCCGGGACGGCTCGGTCGAGTACTCGTCGTCGTCGGCGGCGACCCCGTCGCAGATCCGGGTGCTCCGCCCGGACGGCACCGACGACGTGCTCCTCACCCCGCCGGGCGAGCGCCCGCCGGGCTCGCTGCCGGTCCGCGATGTGTGGGCCGACGGGCCGGGCGGCGCCGTGCACGCGCTGGTCACGGTCGCCCCCGGGACCGGCGGGCGTCCGGCACCTGCGGTGTTCGTGCTGCACGGCGGCCCGCACGCGGCCGACGAGGACCGGTTCGACGCCGGCCGGGCGACCTGGGTGGACGCCGGGTTCACCGTCGTCGAGGTCAACTACCGCGGCTCCACCGGCTACGGCTCGGCATGGCGGGACGCGATCGAGGGGCGGCCCGGGCTGACCGAGCTCGCCGACGTCGCCGCGGTGCAGGACGCGCTGGTCGCCGACGGCACCGTCGATCCGGACCGGTGCGCCGTCGACGGCTGGTCCTGGGGCGGCTACCTGGCGCTGCTGGCCGCCGGGACCCAGCCGCAGCGGTGGGCGGCGGCCGTCGCCGGGGTGCCGGTGGCCGACTACGTCGCCGCCTACGCCGACGAGATGGAGCAGCTGCGCGCGTTCGACCGGGCGCTGTTCGGCGGCTCCCCGGACGAGCTGCCCGACCTCTACCGGGAGACGTCGCCGCTGACCTACGTCGACGACGTCCGGGTGCCGGTGCTGGTGCTGGCCGGCGAGAACGACCCGCGCTGCCCGATCCGGCAGATCGACAACTACCTCGACGCGCTGGCCGCGCGGGCCGCCCGCGGCGAGCCGGTCGCCTACGAGGTCAGCCGGTTCGACGCCGGGCACGGCTCGCTGGTCGTGTCCGACCAGCTGGACCTGATCGCCACCGAGGTCGACTTCGTCCGGCGGGCGCTCGGCTGATCCGGCGTCCCGGGGGCGCCGCTGCGGGCGCTCCCGGGACCCGGATCACGACCGGGCGTCGAGCAGGGACAGCACGTTCTCCGGCGGCCTGCCCAGCACCGCCCGGTCACCGGAGCGCACCAGCGGACGCTCGATCAGCCGCGGCTCGGCGGCCAGCGCGTCGAGCAGGGTCTCCCGGTCGGCTCCCGTGAGACCCTGCTCGCGGAACGCCGGCTCGCCGGTCCGGGCGAGCGCCAGCGGGTCGTCCGTCCCGAGCTCGGCGAGCACCCGCTCCAGCTCGTCCCGCGACGGCGGGTCGTCCAAGTAGCGGCGGACCACCGGTTCGACGCCGTGTTCCTGCAGGAGCGCGAGGGTGGCGCGGCTCTTCGAACAGCGCGGGTTGTGCCAGATCTCCACGACCCGAGCCTAGGAGGCGCGCACCGCCTGCTCGATCCGGTCGCCGATGTCCTTGTCGACGTTGCGCCAGTACTCGAACGCGCGCTGCAGGATCGGCTCGGACACGCCGTCGGACAGGTGCCCGGCGACGTTGTTCACGAACCGCTCGCGGGCCGCGTCGTCGAACACCTCGCGGACCATCGTCCCGGCCTGGCCCCAGTCGTCGTCCTGCTCGTGCAGCACGTTCGCGGTGCGGACCATGTCTCCGTCGGCGTGCCAGAGCGCCTCGGCGACCCGCTTCGGGTCGGCCTCCGGCCCGCCGTAGGAGTTCGGCGCGTAGATCGGGTCACGCGAGTTCGTGATCCGCATCGCGCCGTCCTTGGCGTAGTTGTTCACCTCCGAGCGCGGCGCGTTGACCGGGATCTGCTTGTAGTTCACGCCGAGCCGGGCGCGGTGCGCGTCGGCGTAGGAGAAGCCGCGGGCCAGCAGCATCCGGTCCGGCGACAGGCCGGTCCCGGGCACCAGGTTGTTCGGCTCGAACGCGGCCTGCTCCATCTCCGCGTGGTAGTCCTCGACGTTCCGGTCCAGGGTGAGCGTCCCGACCTTGATCAGCGGGTAGTCCGCGTGCGGCCACACCTTGGTCAGGTCGAACGGGTTGAACCGGTAGGTCTTCGCGTCGGCGAACGGCATGACCTGCACGTGCAGCGTCCAGGACGGGTGGTTCCCGGCCTCGATCTGGTCGAACAGGTCGCGCTGGTGGTAGTCGGCGTCGGCGCCGGCGAGGTGGTCGGCCTCCTCCTGGGTCAGGCACTCGACGCCCTGGTCGGTCTTGAAGTGGTACTTCACCCAGAACAGCTCGCCTGCGGCGTTGATCCAGCTGTAGGTGTGGCTGGAGTAGCCGTTCATGTGCCGCCAGGTCTTCGGGACGCCCCGGTCCCCCATCAGCCAGGTGACCTGGTGCGCGGACTCCGGGGAGAGCGTCCAGAAGTCCCACTGCATGTCGTGGTCGCGCAGGTTGTTCGCGACCCGGCGCTTCTGCGAGCGGATGAAGTGCTGGAACTTCATCGGATCGCGGACGAAGAACACCGGCGTGTTGTTGCCGACCATGTCCCAGACGCCCTCGTCGGTCCACAGCTTCAGCGAGAACCCGCGCGGGTCGCGCCAGGTGTCCGGGCTGCCGCGCTCACCGGCCACGGTGGAGAACCGGATGACGCCGCGGGTCTCCGCACCCGGCTGCAGGAAGCCGGCCCGGGTGTAGGCGCTGACGTCCTCGGTGGTCTCGAACCTCAGGAACGCGCCGCCGCCCTTGGCGTGCGGCTGGCGCTCCGGGATGCGCTCCCGGTTGAAGTTCGCCATCTGCTCGATCAGGTAGTGGTCGTTCAGCAGGAGCGGACCGTCCTGGCCGACGGTCAGCGAGTGCTCGTCACTGGCGACCGGGCTGCCGGAATCGGTGGTGGTCGGCTTGGGCTGCGAGCTGGTCACTGCCGGGCCTCCTCGTGGTGGGTGGTGCGTCCCCGGCTGGTTTCCCGTGCCCCCCCCCGAACCAAACAAGTGCCCGCCGGAAACCGCTGGACGGCACGACGCAGGATGGACGGGTGCCCGACGCCGCCCACACAACCGGACCGCCGCGCGCCGGGCTCGGCGCCTTCGCCGACGTCCTGCGCCATCCCGGCGTCCGCGCGGTCACCGCGATCGGGATGGCCGCCCGGATCCCGGCGACGGCCGTGTCGGTCACCCTGACCCTGCACACCGTGCTGACCCTCGGCCATGGCTTCGCCGCCGCCGGGCTGGTCGCGGCGGCCGTCCCGACCGGGATGGCGATCGGCGCCCCGCTGCTCGGCTCGGTCATCGACCGGTACGGGCTGCGCCCGGTGCTGCTGCTGACGATGACCGCCGGGGTGGCGTTCTGGTCGGTCGCCCCGCTGCTCGGCTACGCCGGGCTGCTGGGTGCCGCCTTCGTCGCCGGAGTGCTGACGCTGCCGGTGTTCTCGCTGGTGCGGCAGGTGATCGCGGCGATCGTGCCGGCCGGGCACCGCCGCCCGGCGTTCGCGCTGGACGCGATGTCGGTCGAGATCTCGTACATGACCGGCCCGGCGGCCGGGTCGCTGCTGACGCTGTGGCTGGGCAGCGCGGTCGCGATGCGGGTGGTCGGTGCCGGTTTCGTGCTCGCCGGGCTGGCCCTGTGGTGGCTGAACCCGCCGGTCCGGTCGGACGGCCGCGCCCCCGGCCGGGAACGGCGGCCACCGGTGCGGAGCTGGCTGACCCGCCCGCTGGTCGGCGCGCTGCTCACCGTGTCCGCGGCGGTGCTCGCGATCATGGGCACCGAGTTCGCGTTCATCGCGGCGCTCACCGACGCCGATCAGGTGTGGGCGATCCCGGTCGTGCTGGCCGGGTGGGGCCTGGCGTCGCTGGTCGGCGGCTTCGTCCACGGCGCCGCCCGGCGCGCCGTCCCGCTGCCGCTGCTGCTGGCCGTGCTGGGCCTGGCGACGCTGCCGGCCGCGCTGGCCTGGTCGTGGTGGAGCCTGCTGTTCCTGCTGGTACCCGCCGGCCTGGTGACCGCGCCGACGCTGGCCGCCGGCAGCGACGCGATCGGCGGGCTCGCCCCGGACCGGGTCCGCGGGCTGGTCACCGGCCTGCAGGGCTCGGCGACCATGATCGGGGTCGCCGTCGCCGGGCCGCTGTCCGGGTTCCTGGTCGACGTCGCCTCCCCCGCCGTCGCGATCGTCGTGTGCGGGTCGGTCGCGACCGTGCTCGCCGGTGTCGCCGGGCTGCTGATGCGCGGCAGCGGACGATCGTCCGCCGGGACCGGACGGCCGGGCGGGGACGGCGAACGGCCGATCGCGCAAGCCGGTGGCTGAGAGGCTCCACAGGCGATCGGCGCATCACACCGCCGATCCCGGCAGCGGCACCTCCGGCTCGGGCAGACTTGACTCTCGTGAGCGCGCCGCCCCACCCCGACGCCGAGACCCAGCCGATCCGCCGCGAACGGCCCCGCCGCCGGGTCGGCGCAGTCCGCTGGGCGTTCGCGCTGCTGCTCGCCGCGGGGGCGGCCCTCGCGGTCCTGCCCGACCAGATCGGCCTGGACACCCGCTCGCCGTTCGCACAGGTCATCGCGTTCCGCCCGCTGATGGTGGCCGGGCTGCTGATGCTCGTCGTGCTGGGCGCGCTGATCACCGTGTTCGCCCGCCGGTTCTGGCCGGTGCCGGTGGCCCTGGCGGTGGTGGCGCTGATCGGGGCCGCGCTCGTGCTGCCGCGCACCATCCCGGTCACGACGACGCCCACGGCCGGCGGACCGACGCTGAAGGTGCTCGCGGCCAACGTGTACGAGGGCCGGGCCGACGCCGACTCGCTCGCCGCGCTGATCGAGGCCGAGGACCCGGACGTGGTCTCGATCCCCGAGTCCGGCGCGAACTACGAGTCCGAGCTGGCGCCGCTGCTGGAACCGATGGGCTACCGGACCGCCGCCAGCGTCGGGCCGTGGGAGCGCGACGTCACCGGCAACACGGTGGTCTGGGCCGACCGGCTCGGTGACGTGCGGACCCGGATCGGCGAGGACGCCCGGTTCCCGTACGTGGAGATCACCGGCGGCGGGCTCGGCGAGCTGCGCTTCGTGGCCTTCCACTCGGTCGCCCCGGTGCCGCGCTCGGTCGCGACCTGGCGGTCCGACCTGTCCGAGGTGCAGAAGTGGTGCTCCAGCGGGTCCCCGGCGATCATCGCCGGCGACTTCAACGCCACCCTCGACCACTCGGTCTTCCGGGACACCATCGCCGGCTGCGGCGACGCCGCGGCGCAGACCGGCAACGGGCTGGCCGGCACCTGGCCGACCTGGGCCCCGCAGTGGCTGGGCCCGCAGATCGACCACGTCCTCGCGACCGCACCGATCACCGCGGAGTCGTTCGAGACGCGGCTGGTGCCGGGCTCGGACCACCGCGCGATCGTCGCGACGCTGCGGCTGCCGGCGTCCTGAGCGCAACGGCTCACCGCCACCCGCTTGCCGGTGAGGTCGACGCCCTCCTGCGGCCACAGCGCGGTGTGGTGCGCGGTGCCGCCGATCGAG
>NZ_JBEYYF010000001.1:102888-429022 GCF_040645415.1 Pseudonocardia sp. NPDC046786
CGCGCGGGGCGCGTCGGGGGGGCGCGGGGGGCCGGGGCCGCCCCGGCGACGGCCGTCGCCCCGCAGCTGCGGGGCGACGGCCGTCGTCGTGCTGCCGTGCGCGGGAATCAGCCCGCGGCGGCGACCGCCTCGGCGACCTCGTAGGTGTTCAGCGCGGCGCCCTTGCGCAGGTTGTCGCCGCAGACGAATAGCTCCAGGGTGTTCGGGAAGTCCAGCGACTGCCGGATCCGGCCCACCACGGTCGGGTCCCCGCCGACGGCGTCGGCCGGCGTCGGCCACTCGCCGGCGGCCGGGTCGTCCTTCACGACGATCGTCGGCTGCGCGGACAGCACCTTGCGGGCCGCCTCGACCGGCACGTCGCGGGAGAAGGTCGCGTGGATCGCCAGCGCGTGCGTGGTGACCACCGGGACGCGCACGCAGGTCGCGGAGACCTTCAGGTCCGGGATGCCGAGGATCTTGCGGGACTCGTTGCGGACCTTCAGCTCCTCGGACGACCAGCCGTCGTCCTTCAGCGAGCCGGCCCAGGGGACGACGTTCAGCGCCAGCGGCGCCGGGAACGGAGAGCCGTCGCCGACCGGGACGCCCGCCGCCTTCAGCGCGTCGGCGACGTCGCCGGAGACGCTCCCGACCTGCTTGCCGGCCAGCGCCTCGATCTCGGCGTAGAGCTGGTCGACGCCGGGCTGGCCGGCGCCGGAGGCGGCCTGGTACGAGGAGACGACGAGCGCCTCCAGGCCGAACTCGCGGTGCAGCGCGCCCATCGCCGCCATCATCGACAGCGTCGTGCAGTTCGGGTTCGCGATGATGCCCTTCGGGCGCTCGGTCACCTTGTCGGCGTTGACCTCGGGCACGACGAGCGGGACGTCGGGGTCCATCCGGAACGCACCGGAGTTGTCGACCGCGACCGCGCCGCGGGCCGCCGCGACCGGCGCCCACTCGGCGCTGATCTCGTCCGGGACGTCGAACATGGCGATGTCGACGCCGTCGAACACCTCGGGCTTGAGCTCGAGGACGGTGACGTCCTCGCCGCGCACCTGCAGCACCTTGCCGGCGCTGCGGGCCGACGCGATCAGCCGGATCTCGCCCCACGGCACCGACTCGCGGGAGCCGATGATGTCGATCATGGTCGTGCCGACGGCGCCGGTGGCGCCGACCAGCGCGAGAACGGGCTTGTTCATGGCCATCTCAGCTCACCGGCCCGTTCCCGCGGCGACCACCGCGTCGTCCTCGGCGCCCAGCCCGAACGCCTCGTGCAGCGCCTGCACCGCGTCGTCCAGCTGGTCCGACCGGCAGATGACCGAGATCCGGATCTCGGAGGTGTTCATCGTCTCGATGTTGATCCCGGCGTTGGACAGCGCCTCGCAGAACGTCGCGGTGACGCCCGGGTGGTTGCGCATGCCGGCGCCGACCAGCGACACCTTGCCGATGTCGTGGTCGTAGATCAGCTCGGAGAAGCCGATCTCGCCCTTCGCGCGCTCCAGCGCCGCGACGGCGGTGTCGCCATCGGTGCGGGGCAGCGAGAACGTGATGTCGGTCTTCTTGTCCGACACGTTGGAGATGTTCTGCAGCACCATGTCGATGTTGATCTCCGCGTCGGCGACCGTGCGGAAGATCTTCGCCGCCATGCCGGGGGTGTCCGGCACGCCGGTGACGGTGATCTTGCCCTCGGACCGGTCGTGCGCGACGCCGGTGATGATCGGATTCTCCAACGGGATCTCCTCGATCGAGCCGGAGACCAGCGTGCCCGGCTTGTCGTTGTAGGAACTGCGCACCCGCAACGGCACGCCGTAGCGGCGGGCGTACTCGACGGCGCGCAGGTGCAGCACCTTCGCGCCGGAGGCGGCGAGCTCGAGCATCTCCTCGTAGGTGACGGTCTCGAGCAGGCTGGCCCGGGGGACGATCCGGGGATCGGCCGAGTAGACGCCGTCGACGTCGGAGTAGATCTCGCAGACGTCGGCGTTCAGCGCCGCGGCCAGCGCGACGGCGGTCGTGTCCGATCCGCCGCGGCCCAGCGTGGTGATGTCCTTGGAGTCGGCGCTCATCCCCTGGAAGCCGGCGACCAGCACGATGTAGCCCTCGTCCAGGGCCTCGCGGAGCCGGTACGGGTTCACCTCGGTGATCCGCGCGTCACCGTGCCGCGAGGTGGTCAGCATCCCGGCCTGGGAGCCGGTGAACGACCGCGCCTCGGCCCCGAGCGAGTGGATGGCCATGGCCACCAGCGCGTTCGAGATGCGCTCACCCGCGGTGAGGAGCATGTCCATCTCGCGGGCCGGGGGTTTCGGGGAGATCTGCTCGGCGAGGTCGGTCAGTTCGTCGGTGGTGTCCCCCATGGCGGACACGACGACGACGACGTCGTGTCCCTCCTTGCGGGTACGGACGATCCGCTCGGCGACCTTCTTGATGCGCTCTGCGCTCTCGACCGACGATCCGCCGTACTTCTGCACGACGAGGGCCACGCCGACCTCCTGTCCTGGCTCCGCTTCTCGAAGCCGTCGGGTGCTCTCTTCGGCCGCGGGCGAGCGTGGGTGGAACGCCCGCGGCGCTGGTCGGAAAGGCACACTACCGGCGGACGGCATCCGATTTCAGGCTCTGACCGGCCGTCGATGACTCAGGACACACGGGCGTGTCACCGGCGCGCCCGTCCGGTATCCCGCAGCGCGCGCGGCCACGGATGATGATGCCCCGCCCGGCCCGCCGGGCGGGGCCGTCAGGCGGCTCGCCCGGACTGGCGGAGCCGGTGCCTGCGGACCGCGTCGGTGTTGCCGCAGCGGGCACTGCAGTAGCGCTGCCTGCCGTTGCGCGACACATCGGCGAAGATCCGCTCGCAGCCCGGCGCGGCGCACCGGCCGAGCCGGTCCATCCCCCGGGTCGCCAGGTGCGTCGCGGTGCCGATCGCGATCAGCGCGTGCAGCACCGCGGCCAGCCCCAGGCCGTCGTCGCGGTGGTGCAGGTGCCAGTGCCCGTCGTGGTCGGTCAGCCGCGGCGGGCCGGTCCCCTCGGCGAGCAGCGCGTTCAGCAGCTCCGCCCGCGCACCGGCCGCCGGCGCGTCGACCACCTCGGCCCAGCGGGCCAGGAAGGCCGCCACGGCGCCGAGATCGGCCGGCTGCGGCGTCCACTCCCGGGCCAGCCCCGCGGCGACGCAGCGGTCGGCCAGCTCGGCCACCGACGACGGCGGGTCGTTCGCCAGGTCGGCGGCCAGCAGCACCGGATCGCGGCCGTAAGGGTTGATGTGCACCAAGGCATTACAGCAGGGTCGGACGGGTGAGCACACCCCTGGACCACGAGTGGGAGACGGTGTCCCGGCACCGCACGTCGGACGGGACCGTCCGCTACCGGCGGTGCCGGTGCGGCGCATGGCGGATCGAGCCGGGCGGCGACCTGCCGCCGGCGGTCGTACTGCCGGGTCAGACCCGGCGCAGCAGCCGGACGACGACGGTCGTCAGCACCAGCCAGAGTACCGCGGCGACGCCGTAGTTCAGGGTCACCGCCAGCTTCGGCTGCTCGGGCGTGAACAGGTCGCCCAGGCCCAGGTTGAACTGCGCGGCCCAGCCCGCGACGAACTCGGTGAGGAAGTTCGCCGGGTTCGCGTCGAGCAGCGTCAGGACGATGTGGGCGACCAGGACGCCGACGATCACCAGCCCGACCACGCGCACGATCGTCGCGATGATGCCGAGCCCCTGTCGCAGGGTCGTTCCCACGGTTGCCGCCATCGCACACCTCTCCCGTCGTGACGGACGCCATGGTCCCATCCGGGCGCCCTCGCCACCCCTTCAACGACGCGGGCGGCGGCCGGATGTGATCTCTTCGTTGCGACCGCACATCGCTCCGGCCGAGATCCACCCGATCACCGGGTTGCCGCGCAACGGGGGTACCGGGCTACGGTGGACACATGGCGCGCCTGCTCCTTCGCCGCCGCGGCGGGGTCTGACCGACCGGCCCCTCGTCGCGGGGTCTCGCGTGTCCGCCGGTCGCCACGGCCGTCCGGCGAACACAGCGACATCGCCACACTGCGACACATCAGGAGCACCTTCCCGTGACCACGTCTCCCGACGCCTTCGAGTCCCGCGCCCGCAGCAACGTCCGCACCCCGCAGGGCGCACCGCACGACGGGCAGCCCGCGTGGAACCGCCAGCGCGGCTCGCAGCTGCCGTTCCACCGGTACAAGCCGTTCCATCAGCTGGTCGAGCCGGTCTCGCTGCCCGACCGCACCTGGCCGGACAAGGTGATCGACACCGCGCCGCTGTGGTGCGCGGTGGACCTGCGCGACGGCAACCAGGCGCTGATCGACCCGATGAGCCCGCTGCGCAAGCGGCGCATGTTCGACCTGCTGGTACGCATGGGCTACAAGCAGATCGAGGTCGGCTTCCCGGCGGCGAGCCAGACCGACTTCGACTTCGTGCGGGAGATCATCGAGCAGGGCGCGATCCCGGACGACGTGCAGATCCAGGTCCTCACCCAGGCCCGGCCGGAGCTGATCGAGCGCACCTTCGCGGCCTGTGAGGGCGCGCACTCGGCGATCGTCCACCTCTACAACTCGACCTCGATCCTGCAGCGCCGGGTGGTGTTCCGGTCCGACCGCCCGGGCATCACCAAGATCGCCACCGACGGCGCGGAGCACGTCCGGCGGATCGCCGAGAAGTACCCGAGCACGGACTGGACGTTCCAGTACTCGCCGGAGTCCTACACCGGTACCGAGCTGGAGTACGCCGTCGAGATCTGCGACGCGGTCAGCGCGGTCTGGGAGCCGACGCCGGAGCACCCGATGATCGTCAACCTGCCCGCGACGGTGGAGATGGCGACCCCGAACGTCTACGCCGACTCCATCGAGTGGATGCACCGCCGGCTGGCCCGCCGCGACGCGCTGGTGCTCTCGCTGCACCCGCACAACGACCGCGGCTCCGGCATCGCCGCCGCCGAGCTGGGTTACCAGGCGGGCGCCGACCGGATCGAGGGCTGCCTGTTCGGCAACGGCGAGCGCACCGGCAACGTCGACCTGGTCGCGCTCGGGATGAACCTGTTCACCCAGGGCGTCGACCCGCAGATCGACTTCTCCGACATCGACGAGATCCGGCGCACCGTCGAGTACTGCAACCAGCTGCCGGTGCCCGAGCGCCACCCGTGGGGCGGCGACCTCGTGTACACGGCGTTCTCCGGCTCGCACCAGGACGCGATCAACAAGGGCTTCGCCGCCATGCAGGCCGACGCCGCCGAGGCCGGCCGGCCGGTGGACGACCACCCGTGGGAGGTGCCCTACCTGCCCGTCGACCCGCGCGACATCGGCCGCACGTACGAGGCCGTGATCCGGGTGAACTCGCAGTCCGGCAAGGGCGGCATCGCCTACATCATGAAGACCGAGCACCAGATGGACCTGCCGCGCCGGCTGCAGATCGAGTTCAGCCACGTCATCCAGGCCTACACCGACACCGAGGGCGGCGAGGTCGAGCCGAAGGCCATGCGCGACGCGTTCGACGTCGAGTACCTGGGCCGGGAGACGCCGCTCAAGCTGGTCCGGCACCGGATCACCAGCGACGGCGAGGGCCGGGACGAGATCGTCGCGACCGTCCGGGTGGAGTCCGACCTGCACGAGATCACCGGCTCCGGCAACGGCCCGATCGCCGCGTTCGTCGACGCGCTGGCCGGGATCGGGTTCGACGTACGGGTGCTCGACTACCACGAGCACGCGATGGGCGGCGGGGACGACGCCCGCGCCGCCGCCTACGTCGAGTGCGCCGTCGAGGAGAAGGTGTTCTGGGGCGTCGGGATCGACAGCTCGATCACCAGCGCCAGCCTGAAGGCCGTGGTCAGCGCGATCAACCGCGCGCTGCGCTGAGGTTCAGCGGCCGATCGCGTCGGTGACCGACAGGGCCGGCCCGGGCAGCTCCGGGCCGGGAGCGCCTGCGCCGGATCGTGCGGCGCCAGCACCGGCGCGAGCACCGAGACCAGCACCACGCTGCGTGACGCCCGGTGGCGTTGCTCTTTGGTCCGAGCTCGTTCGGTTTCGGTTGCTTCGTGGATATGACGTTGCGTCACTCAACGGTAGATCGTTGCGTCACGCTCGTGCTACGAACCGGCACGGGCGTACCAGGTCGGGTCAGGGCGGTCCGCGGGGCCCGTTCAGCCCAGGGTCCGCTCCAGGTCGTCGAGGATCAGTCCGGCGCCGGTGGGGCCGATCGCGAGCATCCAGGCGTCGTCGTCGACGGTGAAGGCGCGACCCTCCCGCACCGCGGGCAGCGTCTCCCAGAGTGGCGCGACCTGTGCGAACGGCTGGTCGTCGGCGAGCCCGTAGGAGGTCACGTAGACGACGTCGGCGTCGGCGGACCCGATCTGCTCCGGGCCGATGCGGACCGCGATGTCCGGCTCGTCGCGGACGATCTCCGGCTGCGGGAAGCCGGCGTCGGCGAGCACCGAGCCGACGAACGAGCGCGGGCCGTAGAGCCGGATCTCCTCGGGCAGGAAGCGCACCACGCTCACCGTGCGATCGGCCGCGCCGAGCCGGTCGCCCACCTCGGTGGCCCGGGCGGTGTAGGCGTCCAGCAGGTCGCGGCCCTGCTGCTCGCGGTTCAGCGCGCCTGCGTAGAGCGCCAGGTTCTCCTTCCAGGCGTCGCCGGTGCGCTCGGCGAACACGGTCGGCGCGATCGCCGACAGCTGCGGGTACAGCGCCTCGTGCCGCAGCTTCGAGGACAGGATCAGGTCCGGCGCGAGCGCGGCGATGGCCTCCAGGTCGGGGGTCGCCATCGGGCCGACCACGGTGATCCCGTCCGGGACCTCCAGGTAGGACGGCAGCACGCCGTCCGCCGCGGCACTCGCCACGCCGACCGGCTCGACGCCCAGCGAGAGCGCCACGTCGAGCTCCTGGCTGTCCAGCACGACGACCCGCGCCGGCGACCCCGGGACGGTGGTCGTGCCCATCGCGTGCGCGATCTCGCGCCCGCCCGGATCCGGCACCGACTGTTCGCCGGGGGCCGCGGAGCAGCCGGCGAGCAGGGCCGTGGCGAGCAGGACCAGGACGGGACGAAGCGGACGTACGGTCACCGGCGTGAGTGAATCAAGGCGAAACGGATTCGGCAAGCCTCACCTTGCCGGGACGGCGATCGTCATGATCAGCCGGCGGCGGCGACCGCGGCGGCGCGGTGCCGGTCGCGGTGGTGCGCGATCAGCGCCCGGGACGCCTCCGGCTCCAGCGCGTCCGCCCGCGCGTCGGCCAGCACCCGGCGGTAGGTCTCCAGGTCCCGCGCCGTGTCGAGGAACGACTCGCCGGCGTGGCCCTCGGTGTGCACCAGGTCCGAGCCCAGCTCGTCCGGGATCGCGAGCACCGAGAACCGCCCGGCGTGCGCCCGCTGCACGCCCGCCGAGAACGGCAGGACCAGCAGGATCACGTTGGGCAGCCGGGACAGCTCCAGCAGCCGGTCGAGCTGGTCGGCCATCACCGACGGCCCGCCGGTCGCCCGCGCCAGCACCGACTCGTCGATCACCGAGCGCAGCCGCAGCGGCGGGTCCGAGGTGAGGGCCTCGTGCCGGCGGCGGCGCAGGTGCACCAGCTGGTCGATCTCCCAGCCGTCGTGGCCGGGCAGCCGCGCGGCGAGCACCGCGCGGGCGTAGTCCGGGGTCTGCAGCAGGCCGTGCAGCACCGACAGGTCGAACGCGTCGACGCCGGTCGCGTCGGTCTCGACGGCGGCGTACCGGCCGGGGGCGGGCAGCACGTAGCGCTCGGTGCGCAGGCCCTCGGTGAAGGGTTCCCACCAGCCGCGGGTGCGGCTCTGCGCGACGAGCCGGCGGAGCATCTCCGCCTCCATGCCCGCGACGCCGCCGTAGAGGGCCAGCAGGGCGTCGACGTCGACGGGGCGGGGCACGCCCTTCCCGTTCTCCAGCCGGCTGATCTTCGACGCCGAGCACCTCAGCCCGCGGGCGGCGTCCTCGAGCTTCAACCCGGCGTTGAGCCGCAGGCGGCGCAGCTCCGCGCCGAGCCGGCGCCGGGCGCCGGTGGGCTCCTGCTCCACCTCGTCCTCCTGTCGTCGGGGCCACCCGCTGTCGGTGTCGTCGGGGGCGCCCGCTGTCAGTGCACTGCACCCCTCCGGCTCGTGCAATCCGCCGCGCCGTGCAACTTTCATCAAGAATGCAATTGCACAGGGGCGGGAGGTCAGGCACCCTGGGAGGTGTTGGACGTGACACACAGCACAGTTCGGAACGTACGACGGCCGGGAGGGACGACCAGCACACACACCGAAGGGGGAGGAACATGATCGGCACATTCTCGATCGGCACGGCTTCGATCGGCACGGCTTCGATCGGCACGGCACGGGCGGGGTGGCCGCGGGCCGGCGCGGGGCGGTGGACGCCATGACCGCACTGGTGATGCTGGCCGCGGTCGGGATCGTGGTGCTCGGGATCACCGCGATCGTGATCGGCGTGATCGACTCCAGGCGGGCCGGGGCCCGCAGGCGGATCGCCGCCGAGCGGCGGCTGGCGTGGGAGCGGCGGCAGCGGCAGCTGCACGGCGGCCCGTACGAGGTCGAAGCCTGGGGTGACGAGGACACCGACTGACGGGTCGGCAGGACGGCGCGCCCGGTGGGGGCCGGCGCGCCGGGGCCGGTCGCGTCCGGGCGTACCCGGCGGGACCGGCCGTCGTCGTGTCCGGGTTCTCTGCGGGTGCTAGAGCGCGCGGCGGCCGGCGAGCGCCCGGCCGAGCGTCATCTCGTCGGCGAACTCCAGGTCGCCACCCATCGGCAGCCCGGACGCGAGCCGGGTCACGGTGAGCCCCGGGAAGTCGCGCAGCAGCCGGACCAGATAGGTGGCGGTCGCCTCACCCTCGGTGTTGGGGTCGGTGGCGATGATGACCTCGGCGATCGCGGTCTCGTCGGGCGCGGGGCCGGTGCCGCCGAGCCGGGCGAGCAGCTCCCGGACGCGCAGCGTGTCCGGTCCGATCCCGGCCAGCGGGTCCAGCGCGCCGCCGAGCACGTGGTAGCGCCCCTTGAACTCCCGGGTCCGTTCGACGGCCAGGACGTCCTTGGGCTCCTCGACCACGCACACCAGCGTCGGGTCACGGCGCGCGTCGGCGCAGTACCGGCAGCGGGTGTCCGCCGAGACGTTGCCGCAGACCTCGCAGAACGCGACACCCTGCTTGACCGTCTGCAGAACCTCCTGGAGCCGGGCGATGTCCGCCGGGTCGGCCGCCAGCAGGTGGAACGCGATCCGCTGGGCGCTCTTCGGGCCGACGCCGGGCAGCCGGCCCAGCTCGTCGATCAGGTCCTGGACCGGCCCCTCGAACACCTCAGGCGCCCGGGAGGCCCAGGCCGCCCATGTCCAGACCGCCGGCGAGCGGGCCCATCTTCTGCTGCTGCAGCTCCTGGGCGCGGCGGACGGCGTCGGCGAGCGCGCCGGCGACCAGGTCCTGCAGCGTCTCCACGTCGTCCGGGTCGACCACCTTCGGGTCGATCTTCACCGAGCGCGGCTCGAGGCCGGCGGTCACGGTGACCTCGACGAGGCCGTTGCCGGCCTGGCCGGTCACCTCGGCGGCGGCGAGCTCGGCCTGTGCCTCCTGCAGCTGCTGCTGCATCTTCTGGGCCTGCTGCAGGATCATCTGCATGTCGGGCTGACCGGGTTGCACGCGTACCCCTCGCTGTTGCTCCCGGCTCGCGGTCACGGGGGAATCCCCCGACACGGCCGGCGCGGACGTCTCCGCACACCAGGGTAGCCGTGTCAGGCTCTCCGACCGTGCACGCCCCGATCCGTCCCGTCGCCGTCGTCCTGGCCGCGGTCGCGCTCTGCGCGGCGTGCGCCGGAGCCGCCCCGGCCGCCCCGGTCACCCCGTCCGGCACCCCGGAACCCGTCCCGCCCGCGCCGCCGCCGGTGGTCGTGCTCGATCCCGGGCACAACGGCGGCAACGCCGCGGACCCGGCCGCGATCAACCGTCCGGTGCCGGACGGCCGGGGCGGGACGAAGGCCTGCAACACCACCGGGACCGCCACCGACGACGGCTATCCCGAGCACGCCTTCAACTGGGACCTCGCCCAGCGGGTCCGGCAGCGGCTGGAGGCCGCGGGTGTACGGGTGGTGCTGACCCGGCCGGACGACGACGGCGTCGGCCCCTGCGTCGACGAGCGCGGCGCGGCCGGTGGCCGGGCCGGGGCCGCGGCGGTGGTGTCGCTGCACGCCGACGGGGCGGCGCCGGCCGCGGCCGGGTTCCACGTGGCGCACGCCGATCCGCCGGTGCACGGCACCGGCCCGGAGGCGCTGCGGCTCGCCGGCACCCTGCGCGACGCGCTGCGGGCCGGGGGTTTCACCCCGGCCGGCTACATCGGGCGGGACGGGCTGGACGGCCGCCCCGATCTCGCCGGGCTGAACCACTCGACCGTCCCGGCGGCGCTGGTCGAGGCCGGGAACATGCGCAACGCCGCGGAGGCACAGGTGCTGTCGAGCCCGGAGGGCCGGGAGCGGTACGCCGACGCGGTCAGCGCCGGGGTGCTCGGGTACCTCGGGCGCTGAGGGCCTCCGGTCACTTCGGGTCGATCGTGCGGGCGCCCAGGTGGGTGGTGAGGATCTCCAGCGCCGCCGCCTCCGGGTCCCGCCGGACGCCGGGCGTCGCCGCCTCGGCCGCGGCCTCGGCGAGCATCGACTCCTCCACCTCGGCCTCGCTGACCGGCCGGGCCGGGTGGGCCACGCCGCCGGACCGGCCGCCGGTCTCGTTCGGATCGGGCGGGGCGTCGTCCGGGGGCGGCTCGGGCGGCAGCGGGATGTCGGAGTCCGGACCGGCCGGGCGCCGGGCCGGACGACCGCCGCGCTGCTGGTCACCGCCCTGCCTGACACCGCCCTGTTGATCATCGCCCTGCTGTACGCCGCCGCCGGGCCGCTGGGACGGGCGCTGCGGGATCGGGCGTTGCGGGCGCTCGGCGGCCGGCCGGTTGCGGGCGGCCGTGGCCTCCCCCTGGTCGCAGCGGACCTGCCACTGCACGCCGAGGACGGCCCGGAGCGCGTCACTGATCACGTCGGTGTTGCGCTGCTCGGAGAGCCGCCTGGCCAGCGGCGGCGCCCCGATCGCGAGCACCAGGGTGTCCCCGTCGACGGCCCGGACGGTCGCGTTGACCAGCAGCGCCTCGGTGCTGCGGCTGCGCTTGCGGACCGCGGCGAGGATCTCCGGCCAGACCCGCCGGACGGCGGTGGCGTCCAGCGAGGCCGCCATCGGGGCGGGCTGCGCGGACGCCGGCGGCGCGGCGTCCGGCGGTGCCCCGTCCCGCGGCGGGGCCGGGGTGGTCGCCGGTGCGGTCGGGGGAGCCTGCTCGGTGGGCCCGTCCGGAGCCGGTTCCGCGGAACGCGCCGCGCCCTGGTCGGCGGTCTCCCCCGAACCCGGCCCTGTGGCAACCCCCGCGGCGCGTTCCGCGGAACGCGCCGCCCCCGGGTCGGCGGTCTCACCTTGGCCCGGCCCGGCCGATCCGGCGCCGGTCGGTTCCGCGGAACGCGCGGCCCCCCGATCAGCGGTCTCCCCCGAACCCGGCCCTGCGGCAACCCCCGCAGCCGGTTCCGCGGAACGCGCGCCGGAGTCCGCCGCGCCAGGTCCGGCCGACCCAGCGCCCGCCGGTCCCGCGGAACGCGCAGCGCCCGGTCCGGCGGGATCACCCGTGCCCGGCCCCGCTCCGGTCGGTCCCGCGGAACGCGCCGCACCCGGTCCGGCCGTCTCACCGGTGCCACGGCCGGCCGGCCCGGCATCGGTCGGTTCCGCAGAACGCGCGGCGCCCGAGCCGCCGGCATCCCCGGCAGCCGGTTCCGCGGAACGCGCCGCGCCCGATGCGGTGGCCGGCTCCGGCGCGGCGGAACCGGCCGCCGCGGGCCGGGATCCCGCCGCGGGCCCCGGCTCAGCGGGCCGCTCGCTGGGCCGCACGAACTGCCGGGCCCGGCCGCCGTCGTCGGCGCCGGGGCCGGGGCCGGGGCCGGCGGGATCGGAGACGATCGCGTTCCGCCGCTCGATCCGCTCCAGCCGTTCCAGCAGGCCGCCGTCGGAGGTGGTCGCCGCGGGCAGCAGCATCCGCGCGCACAGCAGCTCCAGGAGCAGCCGCGGCGCGGTCGCCCCGCGCATCTCGATCAGGCCCTGGTGCAGGATCTCGCCGTAGCGGGTCAGCGTCGCCGGGCCGACCCGGGCCGCCTGGTCCGCCATCCGGGACAGCTCGTCGGCGGCGCCGTCGACCAGGCCCTGCTCGGCGGCGTCGGGCACCGCCTGGACGAGCATCAGGTCGCGGAAGCGCTGCAGCAGGTCCGAGGCGAAGCGGCGCGGATCGTGACCGGCCTCGACCAGCCGGTCCACCGCGCCGTAGACGGCGGCGCCGTCGGCCGCGGCCAGCGCGTCCACCGTGTCGTCGATGAGCCCCGCATCGGTGACGCCGAGCAGCGCGACCGCCCGCTCGTAGGTCACCCCCTGCGGACCGGCGCCCGCCAGGAGCTGGTCGAGCACCGACAGCGTGTCCCGGGCCGAGCCGCCACCGGCCCGGATGACCAGCGGGAACACCGGCGGGGCGACGGTCACCTCCTCCTCGCCGCAGATCCGCTCCAGCAGCGAGCGCATGGTGCCCGGCGGGATCAGCCGGAACGGGTAGTGGTGCGTCCGCGAGCGGATGGTCGGCAGGACCTTCTCCGGCTCGGTGGTGGCGAACACGAACACCAGGTGCTCCGGCGGCTCCTCGACGATCTTGAGGAGCGCGTTGAAGCCCTGGTTGGTGACCATGTGCGCCTCGTCGACCACGAACACCCGGTAGCGCGACTCGGCCGGCGCGTAGAACGCGCGGTCGCGCAGCTCCCGGGCATCCTCGACGCCACCGTGCGACGCCGCGTCGAGCTCGACGACGTCGATGTTGCCCGGCCCCTCCGGGGCCAGTGCCACGCACGAGGAGCACTCGCCGCAGGGGTCCGGCGTCGGCCCCTGCACGCAGTTCAGCGAGCGCGCCAGGATCCGCGCCGACGACGTCTTCCCGCAGCCGCGCGGGCCGGAGAACAGGTACGCATGGTTGATGCGGCCCGCGGTCAGCGCCGTCGACAGGGGCTCGGTGACGTGCTCCTGCCCCACGACGTCGGCCAGCTTGGCCGGGCGGTACTTGCGGTACAGAGCCAGAGCCACGACCGCGAGGCTACCGAGGGGGTCCGACACTCCTCGAGGCGCGGGACGGGCCGCGACACCGGCCCGGAACATGAGGGGACCCCGCGCACCCGCCAGAGCCTGTTGACCCTTGCTGCCTTCCGGCCCTGGGGGAGTTCACAGGATGGACGCCGCACGGGGTCCACGGACAGTGTGCCACGCCGGGGACCCCGCAGTGCGAGGGGGCGGTGACGGTTCGGGAGAGAGGGCAGGTAGCCTTCTCCGCGGAGGATTCGCCTAGTGGCCTAGGGCGCACGCTTGGAAAGCGTGTTGGGAGCAATCCCTCACGGGTTCAAATCCCGTATCCTCCGCCAGCCGCAGCAGGCAGAACGCCGGGCAGCCCCTCGTAGGGCGGCCCGGCGTTCGGCGTTGTTGCGAGACGGCCGCCGGCTCCCACCGGAGACCCCGATCCGGGCGGCCCCGCCCCGGCCGTCCGGCACGCGACGTGGCCGGTGCCTCGCGGCGGAGTGGCACCCGGCCCGCCAGGCCGGCGCCGATAGCATCGCGCCGCGCCTGGCGCCCTTCGTCGGAGATTCGATTCCTGGGACCGGCACTTCTTCGTCGTGGTGCGACCTGGTGGGCTGCGATCCGATCGACGCGGTCGGCACAGGAGGACCAGCGAGCTTCGCCGACAAGGTCCGACGTGCAATTGCCCGCACCGAGGACCTGAACTCACTCCGCTATGCGGACCAGCAGGAGATTCGCGAGGCCTGGAGCAATCTCACAGGCCAGGCGGTCGGCTACTCGTTCCATCTGATACCGCCGGTCTACTCGGACCACAGGGTCGGAATTCGGGTCGGCCGGAACGTCTTCATCAATCAGAACTGTCGCTTCAATGATCTCGGCTGCATCGAGATCGGTGACGACGTGATGCTCGGCCCGGGCGTCAGCTGATCTCCTCCGGCCACCCCGTGAGCCCGGAGGAGCGGCGGACCGGGGTGGCCACGGGGGCGATCCGGATCGGACGCAACGTGTGGGTCGGCACCTCGGCGATGATCATGCAGGGCGTGTGCGTGGGCGACGACGCGGTGGTCGCAGCCGGAGGCGTCGTCACCCGCGACGTACCTGAGCGGACCGTGGTGGGTGGCGTCCCGGCGCGGGTCATCAAGGTCATCGACCGACGGACCTGCCGTCCGCCGCTCAGGAACCTGCCGGCGGTGGGCTGTCGATGGCGCTGCGCAGGCCGTCCAGCCAGGCGAGGTGACCCCGCAGGGCCGCGCGACCGGCCGGCGTGAGGCGCAGCCAGGTCCGCGGACGCCGACCGACCGAGCCCTTGCGGACCTCGAGGTGGCCGGCCTCCTCCAGGGTCCGGCTGTGCTTGGAGACGGCGGAGTCGCTGACCCCGACGAGATCGCGGACGGTGCCGAACTCGACCCAGTCCGCGCCCTGGAGCAGCGCACACAGCGCCAGCCGGGGGCCGGTCTCCAAGATCGCGTGCCGCTCGCCAGCGGCCGCGTCGGCGGCGCCACCGCTCACGGCGTGACCCGGCCGGCCGCGATGTCGTCGCGCATCCGGGACCGGATCCGGACCTGCCCCAGGAAGACGGCCGCGGCGACGACCGCCAGCAGGACCAGCGCGGCCGGCCGGAGCCCGTTCGCGACCAGCAGGTGGATGCCGACGAGACCGGCGATGGTGGCGACGAGGACGGCGAGCCACAGCCGCCGGGCGCCGGGGTAGGCGCCGATCCGGCGCGGGAGGTGCACCCCGGACCGGCGGCGGCCGATCACCGCGTGGGCGGCCGCGGCCAGGGCCACCACGAGCAGGGCCCACTGGACGCCCGGGAGCCCGCCGGGCAGGTACGACGCCCAGATCGGGATTCCCGCGATCAGCACGAGCGCGATCCCGTAGAGGGCCCAGTAGGTCCGCGGGAGCTCGGCGTGCACGGATAGCCTGCGGCGCGCCTCGGCGACCTGGTGGAGCTCGGGGGTCTCGGACATGGCGTTCTCCCGTTTGCATAAACTTTCGATATAGAAAGCTTATGCTAGTTCGACAGGACTGGTCAACCGGGCAGGTCACCGCGCACTCGACGGGGCGCGCCCGGTCGGGCATGGTGGGTGGCAGCGCGACTGGCGGGACGAGGATGGGGAACCATCGGGAAGCCGGATCGCGGGTGCCGACCGCCTGGGTGCCCGCCGAGGCGGTCCCATGACGATCTTCCCCTCCCCCGCACGCCTGCTGCCCGGCGCACCAGTCGCCGAGGCGGTCCTCGCGTCCGTGACGGCCCGGGCCCGGGCGCTGCGCGAGCGCGGCACCGTCCCCTCGCTCGCGACGATCCTGGTCGGCGACGACGACGCGAGCGCCGGCTACATCCGGATCAAGCAGCGCCGGGCCGCCGCGCTCGGGTTCCGCTCCCCGCACGTGCACCTGCCCGCCGACACCACGCAGCAGCAGCTGCACGACGCGATCCGCGCCCTCAACGACGACCCGGACGTGCACGGCCTCCTCGTCCAGCACCCGCTCCCGGCGCACCTGGACCACGGCGCCGCGCTCGAGATCGTCGCCCCGGACAAGGACGTCGACGGCATGCACCCGGTGAACCTGGGCCGGCTGGCGGCCGGACTGCCCGCGCCGACGCCGTGCACGCCGGCCGGGATCGAGGCACTGCTCGGCCACTACGACATCCCGGTCCGCGGCCGGCACGTCGTCGTCCTCGGCCGGGGCGCGACGCTGGGCCGGCCGCTGTCGATCCTGCTGTCGCAGAAGCGGGAGACCGCCGACGCCGCCGTCACGGTCGTGCACACCGGGGTGCCGGACTGGGGCACCCACACCCGGGCCGCCGACATCCTGGTCGCCGCCGCCGGGGTGCCGGGGATCGTCCGGCCCGAGCACGTCCGGCCCGGTGCCGTCGTCATCGGCGGTGGGGTGCGCTACGACGGGCGACGGCTGATGCCCGACGTCGACGAGTCCTGCGCCGGGACGGCCGGGGCGATCACCCCGCGGGTCGGCGGCGTCGGCCCGACGACGGTCGCGATGCTGTTCCGGAACACCGTCGACGCCGCGGAGTCTGCGGCGGCCTGACGCTGCGCACCGGACCGCGGCTCTCCCAGCTCGCGGCTACAGCAGGCAGAACTCGTTGCCCTCCCGATCACGCAGGACGACCCACTCCGCGTCGTCGCCCCGTCCGATGTCGACGCGCCTCCCAGGAGAAGAACATCCGGCGGACGGTAGGGGTCAGGCCCACGCGTTGCCCAGCCGGATCCCGCTGAACCCGAGCGTGCTCGCCGCGACGGCCGCCCAGAAGTCGCCGATCCGGGGCAGCACCCGCAGCCCGATCCCGGCCGCCTCGTGCAGCGCGAGCAGGTCGCCGACCGGTTCCGGCGGCCCGAGCGGCCGGACCGTCGCGGTCGCGACGTGCGCGTGCGGCTCCGGCTCCCCGATCGGCGTGAACGGCTCCGCGGGAAGCCGGTAGGCGAACAGCTCGACGCTCCGGATCCGGTCCAGCCACGCGTACTCGACGGCGTGCACGCGCGAGCCCGCGCCGGGGCCGATGATGCGCGCGGCGTCGGCGGCCGTCGTGCGTGGCGTGGTCCAGGCCATCGCCCGGGGGCACTGTCGCGGGAACCAGTAGGCCGGTGCCCGCTCGGCGTCGACGGCCCACACGTAGGCGGCCGCCTGCCGGGAGGTCCGGGCGACGTGCGGCGCGAACACGGTGATCGTCGGGTCCTCGGAGAAGTGCAGCACCTGTCCGGCGTCGGGACGCATCGGCCCATCGTCCCGCAGCCGGGGCCGCGGGTCCCCGGGCTCAGCCGACCTGGTTGACCCGGATCAGGTTCCCGGCCGGGTCGCGGAAGGCGCAGTCGCGCACGCCGTAGTCCTGGTCGATGGGCTCCTGGACGACGTCGGCGCCGGCGGCCTGCAGCCGCTCGAACAGCCCGTCGAGATCGTCGGTGGCCAGCGTGACGGCGGTGTAGGCGCCCTTCGCGATCAGCTCCAGGATCGTGCTGCGCTCGGCGTCGGTGACCCCGGGATCGGCCGCCGGGGGGTGCAGCACGATCGAGGTGCCGGCCCCGCCGGCCGGGCCGACGGTGATCCAGCGCATGTCCTGGTAGCCGACGTCCTGCCGGATCTCGAAGCCGAGCGTGTCGCGGTAGAAGCCGATGGCGGCGTCGGCGTCGGTGTGCGGGAGGAAGGCGTGGTGAATGCTGAGGCTCATGGCGACGACCCTAGGGACGGTCGTCCGGTCCGGGCTTCTCGATTCCTGACCGGTTCCGGACCGGCCTCGTGACCTGCTTCGCCAGGCACGGCGGGATGCCCTCGGCGGCCTGCGAGTGGTCGCGCCGGTAGACGCTCGGGGGCACACCGACCAGCTCGGTGAACCGGGTGCTGAAGGTGCCCAGCGACGACGAGCCCACCGCGAAGCAGACCTCGGTGACGGTCAGGTCCCCGCGGCGCAGCAGCGTCATCGCCCGCTCGATCCGCCGGGTCATCAGGTAGGAGTACACCGATTCGCCGTAGACGCGGCGGAACTCGCGGCTCAGGTGACCGACCGACATGTGCGCCCCGCGGGCCAGCGCCTCGACGTTCAGCGGCCGGGCGTACTCCCGGTCGATCCGGTCGCGCACCCGCCGGAGGACGACGATGTCGCGCAGCCGCTGCTCCTCCGTCCGGCCCCCGCCCATGCCGTCATCGTGCCACGGGCGGGATCGCACCCTCCGTGACCTGGACCGGTCACCCGTCCGGCATCTCCCGATCAGGGAGTCCGTCGCCCCGGGTCGCCGGAAACTCCCGGTCCAGTCGCATTCCGGCCGAATCGATTTCACCCCATTCAGCGAGTATCGGAACCGTCGGTAATTCATTAGCTCGATGGGGTTGCGCGCATTGCTTTGCAGGCCAACGGATCGCGATCATTCTCGACAGTCGGCACGGGCTCCCACCTGTTCGTTGTGCCGACACGGAGGGGCGGGCTCTCGGGCACGGCCACGACACATCAGGAGCAAACTGTGCTGAAGAAGGCTGGAATCGTCGTTGCGGCATCGGCGGCGGCCCTGCTCGCCATCAGCCCGATGGCGTTCGCCTCGGACGGCGGCAGCGAGATCGACAAGGACGCCAAGGGCCTCATCGCGGGTCTGAACGGCAACAACGTCAACGTGCCGGTCCAGGTCTGCAACAACAACGTGCCGGTCAACGTGCTGGGCGTCCAGGTTCCGATCGAGGACGCAGCGGCGGGCAACGGCCTGACCGGTGCCCTCGGCATCCTGGGCGACGCCTCGGCCAAGAGCGGCGACTCGGTCACCGACCAGTCCGACGCCTGCGCCCAGTCCTCCGGGGCCGGCGACAGCATCGGCTGACAGCTGACGAGGTCCGCATCCGCGGACACCAGGACGGGCCCCGGGGCGAACATGCCCCGGGGCCCGTCCTGCGTGGGTTGCCTCGCTGTGGGCGATATCTCGTCGGTGTGACGAATCAGCCGCGGCGGTGTCCCAGCGGTCGGTGGCGGGACCGCACCGCCATGAGGTCCCGCCACCGCCCCGCCCGCCTCGACCCGGTGACGGTGACGACGATGCCCCTGCCCGAGACCACCGCGACCGACACCTGCCCCACGTACCGGCTGGCCACCGGCGCGTTGTGCGCGACGGCGTACCACCGGCCGGGTGGACGCCTGGTGGTGTGCTGCCTGGGCGCGGTCGACGGCGCGTCCGCCGCCGCCCTCGGCAGGTTCCTGCGGGAGCTGACCGGGCCGGCCCGCTGCGTGGTGCTGGACCTGTCCGGCGTCGAGCACCTCGGCACCGCCGCGATCGAGACCCTCGTCGCGGTCCGCCGGGACGGCACCCGGCTCCGGATCCGCCGCGGACGGACCCGGGACGTGCACCGGGCACTGGCCGGTAGCGGCGCGCTGACCGTCCTGGAGGACGGCTGAGCAGGGCCTGGGCCGCTCAGCTGCCCGCCGGCACCGGCCGCCGCGCACCGCGGTACCGGGCGATCACCCCGTGCCGCGGCCCGAACAGGTAGGCCAGCACGAAAGCGACGGCGAGGCTGAGCACGACCGATCCGCCGGTGGAGACGTTCGCGTAGTAGCTGACGTAGCTGCCCACCACCCCGGACAGCACGGCGACCGCGACGGCGACCGCCAGCATCGGCTCCATCCGGTCGGTCAGCAGGTACGCGGTCGCCCCCGGAATGATCAGCACGGCGACGACCAGCACGATCCCCACCGCCTGCAGCGCGACCACGACGGCCAGCGCGAGCAGCCCGAGCAACAGCGCCTCGACCCGGCGCGGATCGATCCCGATCGCGTGCGCGTGCACCCGGTCGAAGGCGACGAGGGTGAAGTCCCGGTGCCGCAGCAGCACCACCGCGACGGTGACCAGCCCGAGCACGACGATCTGCACGACGTCACCGGTGGAGAGCCCCAGCAGGTTGCCGAACAGGATGTGCGACAGGTCGGTGTCGCTGGGCGTGCGCGAGATCAGCACCAGCCCGAGCGCGAACAGCCCGGTGAACACGACGCCGATCGCGGCGTCCTCCTTGACCCGCGAGGTGCGGCGCACCAGCCCGATCAGCCCGACCGCGCCGGCCCCGAAGACGAACGCACCGACGCCGAACGGGATGCCGACGATGTAGGACAGCACCACCCCGGGCAGCACCGCGTGCGACACCGCGTCCCCCATCAGCGACCAGCCGACCAGGGTCAGCCAGCAGGACAGCAGCGCGCCGACCGTGCCCGCCACGACGGCGACCAGCAGCGCCCGCTGCATGAACCCGAACTGCAGCGGCTCCAGCAGCCAGGCGATCATCGGGCCTCCCCCTCGCGGACCGGCGGGATGCCGAACACCCGGCCGAGCACCTCCGGTGTGACGACGGCGAACGGCGGACCGTCGGCCAGCAGCCGGCCAGCCAGCAGCACCGCCCGGTCGCACAGCGTGTCGACGCCCGCGATGTCGTGCGTGGAGACCAGCACGGTCCGGCCGTCGTCGCGCAGCTCGTGCAGCACCGTCGTCATGGCCTCCTGGGTGCCGCGGTCGACCCCGGCGAACGGCTCGTCGAGCAGCAGCAGCGGGGCGTCCTGGGCGATCGCCCTGGCCAGGAACACGCGCTTGCGCTGCCCGCCGGACAGCCGGCCGATCTGGCGGCCCGCGAGATCGGCCAGCCCGACCCGGGCGAGCGCGTCGTCGACGGCCGCCCGGTCCGCGGCGCGGGCCCGGCGGGCGATCCCCATCCGGCCGAAGCGCCCGGTCAGGACGACCTCGCGGGCGGTGACCGGGAAGTCCGGGTCGATCGCCTCGGCCTGCGGCATGTAGGCGATCGCGGCGGACCGTCGGGCCGACCGGACGTCGCCGCCGAGGATCCGGACGGTGCCCGCGTACGGCCGGAGCAGGCCCATCGTGGCCTTGAACAGGGTGGACTTGCCGGAGCCGTTGGCGCCGAGCAGGCCGCACACGGTGCCCGTGCCGAGCTGCAGGTCGACCGCGTCGAGCGCGGTCACCTCGCCGTAGCGGACCGAGACCCCCCGGACGTCGAGCACCGTCACCGGACACCCCCGGTGAGCCCGTCGGCGATCACCCGGGCGTCGTGCCGGAGCAGCTCCAGGTAGCTGGGGACCGGACCGCCCTCCTCGGACAGCGAGTCCACGTAGAGCGGGCCGGCGAGGCGGGCCCCGGTCTCGGCCGCGACCTGGCGCTGCGCCGAGTCGTTGACGGTGCTCTCGCAGAACACCGCGGGGACGGCGTTGTCCCGGACGAATCCGATCGTGCTCGCGATCTGGTCCGGGGTGCCCTCGGCGTCGCTGTTCACCGGCCAGAGGTACGCCTCGCGCAGGCCGAGATCGCGGGCCAGGTAGGAGAACGCGCCCTCGCAGGTCACCAGGGCCCGCTGGGTCTCCGGCAGGGCGCCGAGCTCGGTCCGCAGGTCCTCGCCGACCCGGCGGATCTCGGCGGCGTAGCGCTCGGCGTTCGCGGTGTAGACGTCGCGGCCCGCCGGATCGAGCTCGATCAGCGCGTCCCGGATGTTCTGCACGTACCGCTCCCCCGCCACCGGCGACATCCAGGCGTGCGGGTTCGGCCGGTCCCGGTACTCCCCCGCCACGATCGGCAGCACCTCGACGCCCTCGCTGACGGTCACCGAGGTGGCCTCGGAGCGGTCGACGAACTGCTCGAACCAGCGCTCCAGACCCAGGCCGTTGTCCAGCACCAGATCCGCCCCGGCCCCGCGGACCAGGTCCCCGGGCACCGGCTCGTAGTCGTGGATCTCCGCGCCCGGCCGGGTGATCGACTCGACCCGGACCCGGTCGCCACCGACCTCGCGGGCCATGTCCGCGATCACCGTGAAGGTCGCCAGCACCACCGGCCGCGGGTCGTCGTCGGCGGCGCCCGGGGCCGGTCCCTGGCCGCACGCGCCGGCCAGCACCGCGACCGCGAGCAGTACCGCCGCGAGCGCCGAAGTTCGCCGCGGCAGCAAGTGTGAGTTAGGCATGGCGAACACTATGTGGCACGCGCCGCCACACGGCAAGAACGGGAGCTCGGGATCAGGCGGGGAGCCCGCCGAGCACGCGATCCAGCTCGTCGAGACAGGCCAGCCCGGCCGAGACCGAGTACCCGTCCCACCAGGCGAGCGGATCGACCTGCGCCACCCGGCCGGCCCGCACCGCGGGCAGCTGCTCCCACAGCCCGCCGGCGGTGTAGCGATCGAACGTCGCGTCCGCCTCGTCGACCAGGCCGCCGCCGCCGAGGAAGTAGAGGAGCACGTCGGCGTCGGCGAGCACACCGACCGACTCGTCGCCGATCGGCACGTGCGTCTGCTGCGGCGAGGGCAGGTCGGTGGACGGCGGACGGGTCAGTCCGGCGTCGGCCAGGACCGCGGATCCGAAGATCTGGCCGCGCACGATCCGCAGCTCGTCGGTAGTGAACCGGAGCAGTGCGACGGTGTACCGGTCGATCACCCCGGTGTGTGCCGACCGCACCTGGTCCAGGCGCTCGGCGTAGGCCGCCAACCGTCGCTCGATCTCCTCGCCCGCGCCGAGCACGTCGCCGATGGTGCGTACCGCCTCCTGCCAGACGGCGCCGCGCCCGGCGTTCTCGTAGGCGACGGTCGGCGCGATCGCGGCGAGCCGGTCGTAGTGCTCCTCGACCCGCTGGGTGTTGCCGATGATGAGATCCGGGCCCATCGCGACCAGCTGCTCCAGGTTGAGCTGGTTGAACCCGAGCGGGGTGAAGTCCGCCGCCGGCGCCGGCAGGTAGGGCGGCACCGGGGCGGCGCCCTGCAACGTCTCGGAGGCGATCAGCGGCACCCCGGCCTCGAGCGCGACCTGCAGGCCGCCGTTGCTGTCCAGCGACACGATCCGCTGCGGCACCACCGGCACCTGCGCCGTCCCCAGTGGATGCTCGACCGTCCGGCCGCCGTCCGGAGCGTCACCGGCCGGGGCGGCGGGCGAGCACCCGGCCGCGGCGGCCAGACCGGCGAGCGCGCCGGCGGCGAGGAAGCCGCGCCGGTCCAGAGCGGAGCGCGGACGGGCGGTCACGGTGCGGGGACGGTCCGGCGCGAGCAGCACAATTCGGACAATAGAGGTGAGCCTTACTTCCGTCCAGCGAGGTCGGAGGCGGCCCACTTCCGGGCCCGCTCCCCGGCGTCGAGCACCGGGCAGGTCAGGCACATCCCGTGCACGCCGTCGGTGAAGTCCAGGCAGCAGGCGCCGCGGACGCCCCACACCTGGTCGTCGGTGGCGCCGTAGCGGACCAGGGCCGGTACCGAGCGCCGCGGCAGCCCGGCCTCGAACAGGTGCCCGGCCAGCGTCTCGGCCCGCCGCCAGGCGGGTGCGCGCTCCCGGCCGAGCTGACGCGCCACGTTCATCATCCCGAAGTGGAGCATGTCGACGACGTAGCTCCACAGTGTCCGCGAGCCCACCCGGGTCCGTTCCCCCACCAGCCCGACGAGCGGGGCGAGGGTGCCGACGAACGCGGGGGCCAGCTCGCGATCGGCGGCCGGGGCGCCGTCCACCACCAGGACCCGCCCGGTGACGGCGCCGGACTCGACCCGGCAGAGGTAGCGCTGCGGCGACGGCGCAGGCGCGGTCCCGGACAGGTACACCGAGCCCGCCGTCGCGAAGACCAGCTCGCGGACCAGGTCGCGCAGCGTGTGCACGGCGCGCGGGCCGGGCGGTGCGTCGCGGCGGGCGTCGAGCAGCCGGTCCAGGATCGGGTCGCCGGGATCGGCGATCCGGGCCAGCGGGACCCAGCCGGGGCCGGTGGGCGGCGCGGTCGCGAACCCGGGGAGCGGGGCGAACGCCAGCGGCGCGCAGCGCCCGCGGAGCTCGGCCATCGGTCCGCCGGGGCCGGTGTCGGTCATGGCACCAGGGTCGCACGAACCTGCGACCCGGCCGGCCCGGTCCGATCGGTCACCATCGGGTCCCCCGGGCTGGCCGGTCCGGCATGCTGGGTCCCGGACCGCCGCACGGCGGCACCCCGGACGAGACGCGCCGTACCCGGACCGCCAAGACGACGCACCCTTCGGGAGGACGTGCGTCATGGCGTGGATCTACCTGGTGGTCTCGGGTGTGCTGGAGACGGTGTGGGCGGCGGCGCTGTCGCAGAGCCGGGGTTTCTCCCGGCTCGGGCCGTCGCTGCTGTTCGGCGGCGCGCTGTTCCTGAGCATGGGCGGTCTGGCGCTGGCCCTGCGGGAGCTGCCGGTCGGGACCGCGTACGCGGTGTGGGTCGGGATCGGCGCGGTCGGCACCGCGACCTACGGGATGGTGGCGCTCGGCGAGCCCGCGACAACGGCGCGGCTGCTGTGCCTGCTGGCGATCGTCGCCGGCGTGGTGGGCCTGAAGGTCCTGCACTGAAGGATCGGCCCTGAAGGATCGGCCCTGAAGGATCGGCACTGACGGACCGGCACTGACGGACCGGGCGGCCCGGGAACGACGGCGGGGCCGCACCCCGTGTGGGATGCGGCCCCGCCGACCGGGGAGCCCCTTTACTCGAAGGGTCCGTTCTTGATGAGCCCGCCGACCGGCCCCTCGACGTAGCCGGCGTTCAGCGGCGGGAGCTCGGTCTCGGTCCCGCTGACGCCGTCCGGGCGGTTGCTCGGCAGGTAGCTGTCCGCGGCGTCGACGAAGCCGAACTGCGCGGTGTCGACCAGCGAGCCGACGGCGTCGATCGCCTGGGTCGGGCTCTGGGTGCTCGGGAAGCCGGTGGTGGCGTCCTCCGCGCCCTCGTCGGCCGCGGCGATCCCGGCGAGCGGGAAGGCCACGGCGCCCAGGGCGCCGACGGCGATCAGCGAGCGTCGCATCCGGTTCTTCATCGAATCCGTCCTTCGTCTGGGGAGCGAGCAGGCCGTCACTCTAACGGCCTAGTGACGTGCGGCGTGTGGACCACGCCGCACGACGATCACATGTTGTCCGCACCGGTCTTGATGGCCTCGCGGATCCGGTTGTAGGTCCCGCACCGGCAGATGTTGCGGATCTCGTCCAGGGCCGCGTCGTCGATCTTGCGACCCTCCTCCTTGCACCGCCGCACCAGCGACACCGCAGCCATGATCTGACCCGGCTGGCAGTACCCGCACTGCGCCACGTCGTTGTCGATCCACGCCTGCTGCATCGGGTGCAGCTCGTCACCGTCGGCCAGACCCTCGATCGTCGTGACCTCGTCGGACTCCGACAGCGCGCCGACCGGCACCGCGCAGGGGTTGAACGCCTTGCCGTTCACGTGCGACGTGCACGCCTTGCAGACATTGATGCCGCAGCCGTACTTCGGCCCGGTCACGCCGAGGACGTCGCGGAGCACCCAGAGCAGGCGGACGTCGTCGGCGACCTCGACCGAGACGCGCTCGCCGTTGAGCGTGAAGGTGTGTGTGGGCATGGGGAAGCTCCTGCTCTCAGCGGGCCAGCTCGAGGCCGTTGGTGGGGGCGGGCGGCACGGGCGGGATCGTCGGGTACGGCTCGAACGGCAGCGGGTCCTTGTGCAGGATCGGGAAGTACTGCGGGACCGTGCCGGTGGCGCGGGCGTAGGCGCAGGCGATCGCGCCGCAGGTGGCGGCGACGCCGAACTCGCCGGCGCCGCCGGGCTCCGGGGCCTCGGAGTCGTCGATGATCACGATGTTCATCTCGGGCGGGGTGTTCCACTGCCGGGTGTAGAAGTAGTTGTCCCAGCTGGCCTCGACGAAGTGCCCGTCCTCCAGGTGCAGCCCGGAGGTCAGCGTCATCGCGATCGCGTCGTTGATGCCGCCCATCATCTGCGCCTCGAGTCCGCGCGGGTTGATCACCAGGCCGATGTCGACGACGTAGGTCACCTTGGTGACGCGCGGCCCGGTCCGGGCCTCGCGGATCCGGCGGTTCACCGTCTCCGGGCGGCAGTCGAGCTCGACGACGGCGCAGGCGATGCCCTTGTACTCCTGGTGGATGGCGATGCCCTGGGCGGTGCCCTCCGGCATCGACTTCCCCCAGTCCGCCTCCTCGGCGGCCCGGTCGACGACCTTCTTGAACCGGTCGAGCTTCACGAAGCCGGACCGGAACTCGTACGGGTCCTTGCCGAGCTTCGCGGCGACCTGGTCGATCATCAGCTCGCGGGCGGTGGCCGTGTCCGGCGAGTAGATGTTGCGCATCGAGCAGGTGTTGAAGCGCATGTCGACCTCGTTGAGCAGTGAGGTCGCGACGCCGACGTTGTACGGGTTGGTCTGCGTGGTCAGGTAGATGGCCTGGGAGACCGAGTAGTTGCCGAGCGGGAGCTTCGCGACCGCGGCGGTGATCCCCTCGGAGAAGCCGGGGTTCACCTCGGTGGACACGCTGGTGTGCCGGATCTCGAAGCTGGACACCGACTCGCCGGTGACCTGCGCGCGCACCCGGGTGGTGGCCAGCGGGTGCACCCGGCCCTGCCGGGAGTCGTCGGCCCGGGTCCACATGAGCTTGACCGGCTTGCCCATCACCTTCGAGACCTCGGCGGCCTCCTGCAGCGCGTCGAAGAACAGCCGCCTGCCGAACGAGCCGCCGCCCTCGGTGACGTGGATGGTGACCGCGTTCTGCGGCAGCCCGAGCTCCTGGGCGATCTCGGCCTGGGCCGCGATCGGGCTCTTGGACGGGCCCCACAGCTCGGCCGAGCCGCTGCGGACGTCGGCGATCGCGCAGTTGGTCTCCAGTGCGGAGTTGCTGCGGAAGTAGAAGACGAAGTCGCCCTCGACGGTCTCGCCGGGCGCCTGCGGCACGGCCAGCGGCAGCTCGGCGCGGCGCACCGCGGCCAGGATCGACTCGTCGTCCTCGCCCTCGACGGTGCCGCCGTCCCAGCTCACGTCGAGCGCGTTGACCGCGTCGACGGCCTGGCCGAAGGTGACCGCGCGGACCGCGACGCCGGTGCGGACCTGCTCGACGTCGGTGACGCCCGGCATGTTCCGGACCTCGTCGAGGTTGTTCACGCCGGTCGGGGCGGAGTTGAGGTTCGGGCCGCGGCAGATCACGGTCGGCAGCGCGTCCGGGATCTGCAGGTCGGTGAGGAACTTCTTCCGGCCGGTGACCATCGCCCGCGCGTCGGACTTGGTCCGCGGCGTGCCGATGACGGTGAACTCCTCGCGCGGCTTCAGCACGACCTCGACGGCGTCGTCCACCGGGCTCGCGGCGAGCTCGGTGAGCTCGCCGAACGGCAGCTCCTCGCCGTTCTGGCCGAGGATCAGGCCGGTCCGGCTGGTGAGGACGCTCTTCTCCTGGCCCAGCTGCGCGGCGGCGGCGTCGAGCAGCCTGCCCTGGGCCAGCGCGGCGGCGACCCGGATCGGGGTGTAGGTGGAGAACGTCGTCGTCGAGCCGCCGGTGAGCTGGTTGAACACCAGCTCGGGGCGGGCGTCGGCGAGGGTGACGACGACCTGGTCCGGGTCCAGGTTCATCTCCTCGGCGATGATCATCTGGGTGGACGTGATGATGCCCTGGCCGTTGTCCGAGCGGGGCAGCGCGAACGAGACCGTCCCGTCCCGGTTGACCTCGATCCGGATCAGGTTCGCGGTCGGCCGGGCCGCGTCGCGGACGGCGTCGAGCAGGTCGTAGACCTCGGCGGGCAGCGGCGGCGACGGGATCGCCGCGGCGCTGGCCTGCGGCACGCCGCCGCCGAACAGGGTCTGCCGGCCCATCTCGGCGGCGACCACGAGGGTCGGCGCCGCGACGAGGTAGCCGAGGAAGCGGCGTCGGCTGACGTTCGACCGGGGGCCGTCGGACGCCGGACGCTCGGGGGCGGGGGCGCGATGAGCGGGCATCGTTGTCCTCTCCAGGGTGCTGCGGTGACCCACGTGGCGCCCCGCGTGCGGGGAGCGGGGGCGCCATGGGCTCTCGGGGCAGGCAACGAGGCCGATCGTTCGACGGTTACGCGCCGGTAGGCCCTTCCGGTGTCGATCGAATCCGCGCGTCCGCTCGCGGCCGATCACGTTCTTCGCAGGTCAACGAGGTGCCACCCAGGGGAGCCTTACCCGCATCTGCGGAGAAAACACCCTGCACGGCCCCGCACGGCCGCCGTTTCACCCTGTGAGGTGAACCACCCGTCCGGGTGAGGGTCGCTGATTGACACCGAACCGCTGAGGGGGTGTCGTCCGAAGGGGGGTCACGTCCGCCGCCGGGAGCCCTGGCGGCGGACGCGACGACCCCGGCGCGTCACCGTGGGCGTCTCACATGGCGTCGGCGCCGGCCCTGATCGCCTCGCGGATCCGGTTGTAGGTCCCGCACCGGCAGATGTTGCGGATCTCGTCCAGGGCCGCGTCGTCGATCTTGCGACCCTCCTCCTTGCACCGCCGCACCAGCGACACCGCAGCCATGATCTGACCCGGCTGGCAGTACCCGCACTGCGCCACGTCGTTGTCGATCCACGCCTGCTGCATCGGGTGCAGCTCGTCACCGTCGGCCAGACCCTCGATCGTCGTGACCTCGTCGGACTCCGACAGCGCGCCGACCGGCGTCGCGCACGGGTTGAACGCCTTGCCGTTGATGTGGCTGGTGCAGGCCTTGCAGACGTTGATCCCGCAGCCGTACTTCGGCCCGGTCACCCCGAGCAGGTCGCGCAGGACCCACAGCAGGCGGACGTCGTCGGCGACCTCGACCGAGACCTGCTCGCCGTTGAGCGTGAAGGTGTGTGTGGACATGTGGTGGGAGCTCCTCAGATCGGGCGACGCGTCAACGGGCCAGCTCGAGACCGTTGGTCGGCGAGGGCGGGATCGGGGGGACGGTCGGGTACGGCTCGAACGGCAGCGGGTCCTTGTGCATGATCGGGAAGTACTGCGGCACCGTCCCGGTCGCGCGGGCGTAGGCGTTCGCGATCGCCCCGCAGGTCGGCGCGACGGAGAGCTCGCCGACGCCGCCCGGCTCGGGCCGCCCGCTGTCGACGATGAAGATGTCCATCTCGGGCGGGGTGTTCCACTGCCGGGTGTAGAAGTAGTTGTCCCAGCTGGCCTCGACGAAGTGCCCGTCGACCAGGTGCAGCCCGGAGGTCAGCGTCATCGCGATCGCGTCGTTGATGCCGCCCATGATCTGGGCCTTGTAGCCGAGCGGGTTGATCACCAGACCGCCGTCGCTGGCGAACACGACCTTGGTGATCCGCGGCCCGGTGCGGGCGGCGCGGATCTCCCGGCCCACCGTCTCCGGCCGGCAGTCGATCTCCACCAGGCAGGCCGCGAAGCTCTTGTACTCGACGTGGAACCCGAGGCCCTGGGCGGTGCCGTCCTTCATGGACCGGCCCCAGTCACCCTCCTCGGCGACCTTGTCGAGGACCGCGCGCATCGCGTCGTTGCGCAGGAACTCACGGCGGAACTCGTACGGGTCCTTGCCCATCTTCGCGGCGATCTGGTCGACGATCAGGTCGCGCGCGGTGCCGACGTCCGGTGAGTACACGTTGCGCATCGATCCGGTGTTGAACCGCATGTCCACCTCGGACAGCGTGCGGGTCTGCACACCGAAGTCGTACGGCGTGTTCTGGGTGAGCTCCCAGATCGCCTCGGCGACGCCGACCTGGCCGAGCGGCGCCTTGGCCGCGGCGGCGGTGACCGCGTCGCCGAAGCCGTGCCCGAAGTCGCAGGCCACGCTGGTGTGCCGCTGCTCGAAGCTGACCACCGACTCGCCGGCGACGACCGCACGGATCCGCGAGGTGGCCAGCGGGTGCACCCGGCCCTGGCGGGAGTCGTCGGCCCGGCTCCAGATCAGCTTGACCGGCTTGCCGATCTTCTGCGAGATCTCGGCGGCCTCCATAGCGGCGTCGCCGAACAGCCTGCGGCCGAACGATCCGCCACCCTGGACGATGTGGATGGTCACCGCGTTGACCGGCAGGCCGAGCTGCTCGGCGATGTCGTACTGCACGGTGATCGGGATCTTCAGCGAGGTCCAGATCGTCGCCGAGCCGTCCCGGACGTCGGCGATCGCGGTGTTCGTCTCCAGCGCCGAGCTGCTGCGGAAGTAGAAGGCGAACTCGCCCTCGACGGTCTCGCCGGGCACGGACGGCACGGCGAGCGGGAGCTCCGCGGCGCGGACCTTCGCCAGGATCGACTCGTCGTCCTCGCCCTCGATCGTCCCGGCGTCCCAGCGCACGCGCAGCGCGTTGACGGCGTCGACGGCCTGGCCGTAGGTGTGCGCGCGGACCGCGACGCCGGTGCTGACCTCGACGACGTCGGTGACGCCCGGCATGTCCCGGACCTCGTCGGCGTTGGCGACGCCGAGCGGTGCGGAGTTCAGGTTCGGGCCGCGGCAGATCAGCGTCGGCAGCGCGTCCGGGACCTTCAGGTCCGCGATGAACTCCTTCTTGCCGGTGACGATCGCGCGGGCGTCGTTCTTGGTCCGCGGGGTGCCGATCACCCGGAAGTCCTCGCGCGGCTTCAGCGCGACCTGCACCTCGCGGGTGACGTCGCTGGCCGCGGCCTCGGTGAGCTCTCCGAACGGGATCGCGCTGCCGCCGGCACCGGTGATCAGGCCGGCCCGGCTGGTGAGCGTGTCGACGTCCTGGCCGAGGATGTGCGCGGCCGCGTCGAGCAGCCTGCCCTTGGCGAGCGCCGCGGCGACCCGGATCGGGGTGAAGGTGGAGAACGTCGTGCTCGAACCACCGGTGAGCTGGTTGAACACCAGTTCCGGCCGGGAGTCGGCGAGCGTGACGATCACCTGCTCGGGCTCCAGGTCCATCTCCTCGGCGATGATCATCGCGGTCGAGGTGACGATGCCCTGGCCGTTGTCCGAGCGGGGCAGCTGGAACGACACCGTGCCGTCCCGGTTGACCTCGACCCGGATCAGGTTCGCGGTCGGCCGCGAGGAGTCGCGGACCGCGTCGAGCAGGTCGTAGACATCGGCGACCTGGGGCGGCGAGGGGATCGCCGCGGCCGACGCCCCGGGCGGGGCGAACAGCTGCTGGCGACCCAGCTCGGCCGCGACGACCAGGGTGGGCGCGGCGACCAGGTAGCCGAGAAAGCGCCGTCGGCTGACGTCGCTGCGTGGTGTGCGTGCACGAGTCGGGGCAGACATCGTCGTCCTCTCCATCACCTCCGGCAGCTGTGATGCAGGGGAGCCGCTCGCCGGAGTCCGTCGAGGGCGAAACGAGGGCCGGTTCGCAGGGATGCGCGCAGCGGTTCGACCCCGATCCGGGGTACTTCTCCGCAGCACGTGCGGTCATCCGCTGGGTTCTCGCAGGTAGATCGGCCACCGTCGATTCTCATGATTCCGCAGATGCGGATGACAGCCGTCACGTTAATCCGCATTAACACGTTGCGGGACGGATTTCGCGATGACCTGTTCGTGTGAGCGTGGACACCTTCTTCGGTGGGTAGGCGTCCGTTCCGGCGTCAGCGGCGGCCGGCCCTCAGCAGCCGGACGAAGGTCCACGGCAGCACGACGAGCACGGCGACCGCGGCCAGCACGAGCCCGATCGCGATCGTCCAGGCCGGCGCCCCGCCCGCACCGGACAGCACGCCGAGCACCGGCAACGCCGCCGGCACGACGACGACCGCCGGCCACACCAGCGTGCCCAGCCACTTCTCGCCGACCGTCCACGCCCGGCCGGTCCAGAGCATCGCCACGCCGGCCAGCCAGCCGACGACCGGCAGCACGAAGCCGCCCAGCATCAGCATCAGCACGGTCAGCACGGGGTAGGCGTCCGGGTCGCCGGCGCTGCGCGGGGCCGGGCCGGTCGGGTCGGTCGGGTCGGTCGTCATGGTGGTCATCTCCTGCTCCTCCGTTCCGCGCCGGGTTCCGGCGCCGTGTCCACAGCGTCTCCCGGGGCCGGGGTGCGGGGCATCGGAGCAGGGACGGATCGTGCGCGTCGGACCGTGGTCGGACGCCGGGGCGCCGGGGCTCAGCCCCGGTCGGCCAGCGCGCCGTCGAGCACGGTGTCCAGCAGCGCCGCCAGCTCCGCCGCGAGATCGAACGGGGGCGGCTCGACGTGGATCCAGCGCACCACGGCCGAGTAGTAGCCCAGCGAGAGCAGCCGGCCGACCCGGGTCGGGTCCGCCGAGGGACGCAACCGCGCCCCACCGGCCGCGATCAGCTCGGCCAGCTCCTCGCCCAGGTCGTGCCCGAGCAGTGTGTTGCTGTTGCGCAGTGCCACCTCCATCAGCGCCGTCGTCTCGCCGCGGGTCGCGACGTTGAGCGCGGCGAGCGCGGCGAGGTAGCCGCCGAGCAGCTCGCGCAGCGACCGTCCGGCGGGATCGGCGGCGTCCAGCGAACGGGCCGCCGCCTCCCGGCGCCGGCGGGCCCACTCGTCGAGGAACAGCGCCTTGCGCGGGAAGTGGTTGAACACCGTCGTCCGGGCGACCCCGGAGCGGAGCGCGATCTCGTCCATCGAGGTCGCGTCGAAACCCTGCTCGACGAACAACTCGACGGCCGCGGCGTACACCCGGTCCCGGCGCTCGTTGCGCTTGCGGGTGCGCCGGGTCAGCGGCGGCGGGGCGTGCACCGCGGTGGACTCCATCCGGTTCAGTACAGCACAGCTCGACGGACGAAGTTGTACTCGGGTCTTGCTTCGTCGCGGCTCCGGGCCTACCTTCGGCCACACCGAATCTGTACTTGAGTACGGCTTCGCAGGCGAGAGGGACGGTGCACCGTGGCATCAACGACGACCATCCGGGACGTGCTCCGACGGGCGAACCCATGAGGTGGGTGACCTACGACGCCGGGTCCGGCCCGCGCGCCGGGCTGCTGGGCGGGGAGACGGTCCGCGGCCTGCCCGCCGGCGTCACCCTGCTCGGACTGCTCGGCGACGACGGCGAGCGGCTCGCCGACGCCGGTGCCACCGCCCGGTCGGCGCCCGCCGAGGTGCATCCGCTGGCCGGCGTCCGGCTGCTGGCCCCATCCCGCGACCCCCCTCGATCCGGGACGGTCTGTGCTTCCTGGACCACCTGCGCGGCTGCTACCGGGCCCTCGGCCGGCCCGCCGACCTGCACCCGGCCTGGTCGCAGACCCCCGCCTTCTACTTCGGGAACCCCGCCGCCGTGATCGGCCCGCACGACGACGTCCCGATCGCGCCCGGATCGCGCTGGTTCGACTTCGAGCTGGAGGTCGGCGCCGTCGTCGGCCGGGGTGGCCGTGATCTGCACCCGGACACCGCCGCGCGGCACATCGTCGGCTACACCTTCTACAACGACTGGACCGCCCGCGACCACCAGCTGCGCGACATGGCGCAGGGCATCGGGATGGGCAAGTCGAAGGACAGCGCGATCACCCTCGGCCCGGCGCTGGTCACCGCCGACGAGGTGCCGCCCGGGTTCGAGGTCGCCGCCGCCGTGAACGGCCGGGAGATCGCCCGCGGCTCGCTGTCCGGCATGGACTGGAGCTGGGGCGAGCTGCTCGCGTTCCTCTCCCGCGGCACCGACCTGGTGCCCGGCGACGTGATCGGGTCCGGCACCGTGCCCGGCGGCTGCCTGCTCGAACACGTCGACACGCCCGATCTCGGCGCCTTCACCGGGTGGCTCGCCCCCGGCGACGAGGTCGTGCTCTCCGCGACGGCGCTGGGCGAGACCCGGCAGACCGTCCGCCCGGCCGTACCACCGGTGCCCCTGAGTTCCTGGCACTGAGTTCCGGCACCGAGTTCCCGGCACCGAGCTCGACCCGCCCACCCCCCATCACCCGACGTCAACGCAGACGGAGGACCTCGTGTCCGTTGCCCCACCCCCCGCCGGAACCCCTGCCCCGCAGGCGTCCGCCCCCGTGGGGTGAAGCAGCTGGACGGCGCGCTCGGCGACTTCGCCCGGCACATCTTCGGGCCCTTCGATCTCGACGGCATCACGATGACCGGGCCGGACCGCACCTTCACCGGGGAGGAGAGCGTCGACGTCGGCGGACGCGAGGTCCGGCTGATCCAGGTCGGCCCGGCACACACCCCGGGTGACGCGCTGGTGCACGTGCCGGACGCCCGGTTGCTCTACGCCGGCGACGTCGTCTTCGTCGGGGGCACGCCGATCGCCTGGGCCGGGCCGATCGAGCGCTGGGTGGCGGCGCTGGACCTGATCCTGGACATGGAGATCGACACCGTGGTGCCGGGGCACGGCCCGGTCAGCGGGAAGCCCGAGGTCGCGGACATGCGCGAGTACCTGGTATTCGTCGAGGCCGAGGCGCGGAAGCGGTACGAGGACGGTATCGGGGTGGACGAGGCGGTCGCCTCGATCGATCTCGGCCGGTTCGCCGAGCTGCCGGAGTCCGGGCGGCTCGCGCAGAACGTGCTGAACACCTACCAGCACCTCGACCCGACCGTCGAGCGACCGGAGCGGCTCACCGTGCTGACGAAGATCGCCGCACTGGAGGGCTTCCCCGGCACCCCCTGACCCGACCACCCCGGAGGACGCTCCCGCGATGATCCACGACGCGTACGACCTGCTCACGGCCACCGCGACCGCCCGGCCGGAGGCGCCGTTCCTGCTGTTCGACGGCGACGACGGGCCGGTCCGGATCGGCTACGCCGAGCAGGTCCGGCGGGCGGACGCGACCGCGGGCCTGCTCGCCGGGCTCGGGTGGGCGCCGGTGACCGGGTGCACCTGATCACGGCGAACCGGCCGGAGTTCCTGGACGTCTGGTTCGGCTGCGCCCGGCTCGGCGCCGTCGTCGTGCCGGTGAACCCGCTGTCCACCACCGCCGAGGTCGCGCACCAGCTCACCGACTCGCACGCGACGCTGTCGGTCGCCGATCCACAGCTGCGGGCCACGGTCGTCGCCGCGGCCGGTGACCTGCCCGTGCTGGACGCCGACGAGCTGCCGGCCCGCCGGGCCGACGCGCCGCCACCGCCGCCGCACCGGCCCGCCGCGACCGCGGCGATCATGTTCACCTCCGGCACCACCAGCGCCCCGAAGGGCGTGCAGGTCACCCCGGCCAACTACCTGCGGGCCGGCCGGCCGTCGCCGCGCACCTGGGCGTCACCGCCGAGGACCGGTGGCTGGTCACGCTGCCGCTGTTCCACGGCAACGCCCAGTACTACTGCCTGATGTCCGCGCTGGTCGCGGGCGGTTCGATCGCGCTCACGCCGCGGTTCTCCGCGACCGGCTGGCCGCGCCAGGCCCGGGTGCTGGAACCGACCCTGGCCAGCCTGTTCGCCGCGCCGATCCGGATGCTGCTCGCCCGCTCCGAGCCCGACCCGGCGGACGCGGCCAACGCGCTGCGCCTGGTGCTGTTCGCGCAGAACCTGTCCGGCTCCCAGGCCGCCGCGTTCGAGGCCCGGTTCGGCGCCCCGCTGGTCCAGCTCTACGGGATGACCGAGACCGTCGTCCCGCCGCTGGTGAACCCGCTCGACGAGCGGCGCCGCTGGGACTCGATCGGATTGCCGCTGCCCGGCGTGCAGGTCCGGGTCGTCGACGCCGACGGCGCCCCGGTGCCACCCGGCACCCCCGGCGAGCTGCAGATCGGCGGGACCCCCGGCGTCGACCTGACCCCCGGCTACGACGGCCGTCCCGACGCCACCGCCGCCCTGTTCGACGACGGCTGGCTGCGCACCGGCGATCTCGTCCGGCTGGACGACACCGGCCGCGCCTACTTCGTCGACCGGGCCGGTGACCTGGTCAAACGGGCCGGGGAGAACGTGTCGACCGGCGAGGTCGAGCAGGTGCTCGGCGGGCACCCGGCGGTGCTGGAGAGCGCCGTGCACGGGATGCCCGATCCGGTGTACGACGAGATCGTCGTCGCGCACGTCGTGCTCCGGGACGGGCACGAGGCCGGGCCGGAGGAGCTGATCGCCTGGTGCCGGGAGCGGCTGTCCCGGTTCAAGGTCCCGGAGCGGGTGCTGGTGCGCTCGGAGCTGCCCCGCACGACCATCGGGAAGATCCGGAAGGACGTGCTGCGCACCGAAACCGTCCCGCCGCACTGACCCCGCTGCTCGGCGGCCTACGGCACCCCCGCCGGTGTTCGCACGGGATCGGGCCGTTCGCACGGGATCCGATCCGGTGCGGACGGGGGCTCAGCCGGGGTGTCGCCGGGGTACGGCGGCGCGGAGGTCCCGGACGTCCGGGTGCGCCGCGTGCGGCTGCAGGGCGACGAGCATCGCGCCCAGATCTGCCAGCGCGTGCGCCGAGCCGGTGTCCCGGACGAGGTCCAGCGCGTCGCGCCCGGCGGCGACGGCCCGGTCCACGTCGCCGCCCCGGGCCGCGGCCAGCGCGAGATCGGCCAGGTACCGGGACCGGTCGCGCGGATAGCTCTCCGGCAGCGCGTCGCAGGCCGCGGCGAACAGCTCAGCGGCCGGTCCGTGACGGCCCAGTTCGAGATCGACGACGCCGCGCTGGAACAGCAGGCGGGCGCGGTCCTGGAAGTACACCCACGGCGGCTCGGCCTCCGGCGCCGCGGCGGCCCGCTCGGCCCAGGACCCGGCCTGCTCGATCAGCCGGTGCGCCGCGTCGGCGTCCCCGTCGAGCGCGTGCCCGCGCGCCTCCTGCTGGGCGATCAGGCCGAGCACGCCGGGCGACACCCGGCCGGGGTGGCGTTGCCCGGCTGCGGCCAATCCGACCGCGCGCGCCGGATCGCGGGCGGCCCATGCCATGTGCGACTTCAGGCTCAGCACCGATACCAGCATGTTCGCGTCGCCGGTCTCGGACGCGGCCTCGGCGGCCCGGTCGTAGTGGGCCAGGGCATCGGCGACCCGGCCGAGATCCTGCGCCTGCCACCCGGCGAACTGGCGCCACTGCGCGCCGATCGAGAGCAGGTCGTGCCGGACGCCGGCGCGGGCGGCCCGGCTCAGATCGTCGATCACGTCGAGCTGCGCCAGCGTGGTCGGCAGCACCCGGCCGGCGCCGAGCACGTCCTCGAGGCGACGCTGCCCGTCGAGCAGGACGGCCAGGTGCCCGACGACGGCGTGATCCACGCGTTCCGGGCGGTCGAGCACCCGGGCCAACCGGTCCGACAGGTCGGGATCGGTGGCCGTCGCGAGGATCGGCGGCGCCGCGCCGGCCCGCTCGGCGCCGAGCCACCGGCCGAGGAGGTTGCCGTCGGCGCCGAGTGCGACGTCGAGCGCCTCGACCACCGGCCGCGACGGCCAACGGCGCAGGTGCTCGACGTGACTGAGATGGGTGCGGTGCACGTGCGCGGCGTCGGCGACGTCGGCCAGCGACCGGCCGGACACCGCGCGCAGGCGGGCCAGCTCCGCGGCGAACTCCGCGCGCCTGGTCACCTGTGGTCTCCCGGTGTAGTCCGGACGGTGTCTACGCGGACACTCTGCCCGGCCCCGGGACGGGGCGCCACGCTCGGCGCGGTGCGGAGACCACGAAGCACCGACCGGCGGGACCTCGATCCGTGCGGACGGTCCGGCGGGCGCGTCGAGCTGATGTCGGCGGCCGATCGGCGGACCCACTACGCCACGGACCTCGACTACGGCGCGGCTCTGGCCGCGCGGATCGAGATCGTCCCGGCCGTGTGCGGGGCGCAGATCAGGCTGTGTGCACTGGTTACCCCGCCCGGACCGCTGTGCCCGCACTGCATCGCGGCACCGGAGCCGGGCGCCCGCCCCTCGTGACGAGATCCGCACGGGTTCGGCTCGTTCGCACGGGATCGGATCCCGTGCGGATGCGACGAACCCGTGCGGACGGTGACAAGGCGGGTGTTCCAGAGCGGCGGTTGCACGATGCCCGCCACACGGCCGCGACTGTTCTGCTGCTGCTCGGCGTCACCGAGCGGACGGTGATGGCGGTAATGGGGTGGTCGAGCACCGCGATGACAGCTCGTTACCAGCACGTAGTGGCGGCAGTCCGGCGCGATGTCGCAGTCCAAATGGGTGGATTGCACTGGCGCCCAACGGTCGATGAAGAAGCCTGACGCCGGGCGAGCACTCGGTCGATCCAACAATCCGCGAGTCCCCGAAACGCAGATTACAGATCGAGTCTCTGAGCACTGAGGTAGTCCCCATTGGCTGGCCCGCCCGTGTCCCACCACTCCTCGATGTTTGCTCGGATGACAAGACCGGCTGATTGAACGGAAGACTTCTTGAAGTCATCCGCACTTCCGATCTTCAGTCGCCACCTGCTGGTCCCGGCCGGAGTCTCCACCGCGACTTCGCAGTGGACGGCACCCGACCCGGGATCGACACCAAGCCCCTCAAGAACGATCCTTCTGTGATCGTTCTCAACAAGCGGCTGACTTGCGCTTCGGAACAGCTCGGCTACCGACCACTCGCTCACAGTATCGAGAACCCACCTTACGGCTCGTTAATTGGAACAAAGACCGGACACTCCCGGGGCGCCTGCGCCCTACCCTCGGATCGCAGGCTCGTAGTATTGGGATAGTTCAGCGGATAGGCGGTGATCACGCCCTGCGGACGGAACCCACCCCTTCCGATAGGGCCCGGATTGACCACGACTCTGAACAGCTCGAGGCAGTCCGCATTAAAGATTGAGTAGATGGTCTTATCCTTGCTCTGCTGACCACGCGCGATCGCCTCCGCGATCCGGGAGTCGAAACCGGCGTTCCAACGTCCGCGCGATACGACATGTCTAAACCCGTACGTCTGCGTTCCGCACCGCAGGGGCAACACTAGACTGCCGCGCCGATAGTTGACCACTACCGATTCTTCGCTCTTCTCATTACAGAAAGTAGGGGGAACGCTCGCGGACGCAGTTCCACTGATCATGATCGTAGAGACGATCGACAAAGCGACAAGAGCGACACTGATACATGCGCGTCGAAACACGATCTCTCCGCTTCTTCTCGGATACCGAGAATCGTTGCGTGGCGATACGATCGAGGCAAGACCAGAAACAATTATCGCCCGATCAAGGCTACGAAGACGACCAAGGTGGCCCACAGAGCGATCACCTTGCGCGTACGCACCGCCATGACATCACGCAATCGGGGGACCGACCGTACTCGAGTCGCACCGCGCTGATGTTCGAGCTCCCCCACGCCACCCGGAGCTGCCATCGGCAGCAACCCGGACGACGCGGGCCCGCTCTCGTACCCGGGCGGCAGGGCCCGGCTCCTACAGCGCAAACGCCACCACAACTGCAACCAACAGCAAAGGGCCGGACCCCCGACCCGGGGATCCGGCCCTCCGACCAGCGGTAGCGGTGGGATTTGAACCCACGGAGGCGTGAACCTCACGCGCTTTCGAGGCGCGCTCCTTCGGCCGCTCGGACACGCTACCGCCGAGAAGGCTACTAGACGGCCCCGCGCGGAACGGGCGGGGGGTCAGCCCCGGTGATCGGCGAAGAACGACTCCAGCAGGGCCGCCGCCTCGCCCTCCCGGATCCCCCCGACGACCTCCGGACGGTGCGTCAGCCTGCGGTCCCGCAGCACGTCCCACAGCGAGCCGACGGCGCCGGTCTTCGGTTCCCAGGCGCCGAACACCACCCGCTCGATCCGGGCGAGGGCGATCGCGCCGGCGCACATCGTGCACGGTTCGACGGTCACCGCGAGCGTCGCGCCGGTGAGCCGCCAGGAGCCGACCACCCGCGCGGCGGCGCGCAGGGCGAGCACCTCGGCGTGCGCGGTGGGGTCGCCGAGCGCCTCGCGGGCGTTGCAGGCGGCGGCCAGCTCGGAGCCGTCGGCGTCGAGCACGACGGCGCCGATCGGGACGTCACCGGTCGCCGTCGCCGCCCGCGCCACCTGCAGCGCGCGGACGACAGCTGCCTCGTCGGCGGGCCGGAACACGCTCAGGAGTTGACGATCTCGTCCAGCTGACCGGCGAAGCCGCAGCGCCGGGCGATCGTGTCGAGCTGCTCGTCCGGGTAGAGCTCCAGGTCCGAGACCAGGACCTCCAGCTCGTCGGCGGGCAGGCCGAGATCGGCCAGGATGCCGAGGTCGCCCTCCGGCCAGGGGTCGTCGAGCACGTCGTCGTCCGGCGGGAGCTCGACCCGCAGCAGGTCCAGGACGTCGGCGGCGACGTCGTAGTCCAGCGCGGCGACCGCGTCGGAGATCAGCAGCCGCACCCCGCCCGCGGACGGGCGCAGCAGGACGAAGAACTCGTCGTCGACGTCGAGCAGGCCGAGCACCGCCCCGGTGGACCGCTGCGTGCGCAGCGCGGTGATCGCCGCGTCGAGATCGACCAGTGCCTCGGCATCGAGCCGGACACAGCGCCACCGCCCCTCCTCGCGGATCGCGGCGACCGCGAATCCGGGCAGGGCGGCACCCCGGGTGTCCGGGGCTGCCTCGACGCTCTGGGTTGGCACGTCGACAACGGTACGTCCAGAACGTCGTGTGAGCCACGCCACGACCAGGTATGCGTGGTCACATCGGTCCGGCGGGTCGCCCGGCGGACGACGGTGGACGACGATCGGTCCATGGCCATCACCCACGCGTCGGTGTCCCGCCTGCCCGACGGGCTGATCGCGCAGGCGCGCACGCTCCAGCCGCGGACCGTGGCGCTGCGCCGTGAGCTGCACCGGGCGCCCGAGCTGGGCCTCGATCTGCCGCGCACCCGCGACGCCCTCCTCGCCGCCCTGCGGGACCTGCCGCTCACGATCCGGACCGGCCGGTCGTGCAGCTCAGTGGTGGCAGTCCTGGAGGGAACGCGGCCCGGGCCGACGGTGCTGCTGCGCGGGGACATGGACGCGCTGCCGCTGCAGGAGGACACCGGACTGGACTTCGCGTCCGGGACCGACGGCGCGATGCACGCCTGCGGGCACGACACGCACACGGCGATGCTGGCGTCGGCGGCCCGCCTGCTGGCCGGTCACCGGGACCGGATCGCCGGTCGGGTGCTGCTGATGTTCCAGCCGGGCGAGGAAGGATTCCACGGGGCCCGGCACATGATCGACGAGGGACTGCTCGACGACGGCCCGGAGCTCGCCTACGCCCTGCACATCTCCTCGACCGTCCCCAGCGGCGAGCTGCACCACCGGCCCGGACCGATCATGGCGGCGGCCGACGTGCTGACGGTCACGGTGACCGGCCGGGGCGGGCACGCGTCCGCACCGCAGGACGCCTGCGACCCGGTTCCGGCGGCCGCGGCCATGGTCGGCGGGCTGCAGACACTGCTGGGCCGGCGGGTCGCCCCGCACGACGCGGCAGTGCTCACGGTCGCCCGGATCCAGGCCGGGACGACCGACAACGTCATCCCCGAGACGGCCGAGCTGACCGGCACCCTGCGGACGCTGTCCGAGCCGGTCCGGGCGTTGCTGCACAACGAGATCGAGCAACACTGCCGGTACCTGGCGCTGGCCCACGGCTGCACCGCCGAGGTCCGGATCACCACCGGCTACCCGGTCACGGTGAACGACGGCCCGGCGACCTCGGCGCTGGTCCGGGTCGGCGAGCAGGTGCTGGGCGAGGGCGCCTGCGTGCCGATGACGAACCCGTTGATGGGCGCCGAGGACTTCTCCTACGTCCTGGCGCGGGTGCCGGGATCGCTGGCGTTCCTCGGGGCCCGGCCACCCGGGGTCGCCGCCGCGGACGCGCCGCCGAACCACTCGAACCGGGTGGTGTTCGACGAGGCCGCGTTCCCCGCCGGGGTCGCCGTCTACGCGGCCCTCGCGCTGGCCGCGCTGACCTGAGCCGGCCACGAGCGCGTCGGCCGCGGGGGCGGTGCCGGCCGGGGCTCGACGTCGGCGGCGGGGTGCGATGTCGGCCGCGGGCCGATGCCGGCCATGGCCCGGCGTCAACCACGGCCCGGCGTCAGCCGTGGGCCGGCCAGGGCTTTGTCGGTTCGGCGCTCGGCGCACCGCACCCCTGGCCCGACATCGCACCCCTACCCGCGCTTCGGTCGCACCCCTGGCGCGACGCCGCACCCCTCGGAACCGGTGCGGTGCCGAACCAGGGGTGCGAGGCGGGACCCGGGGTGCGACGACGGGCCGGGAATGCTGCGTTGCGCCGAGGGACGACGCCCCGCCAGGGGTGCGCGGCCCCGCCAAGGGTGCGAGGACGTACTGGCCTGAACCGCCACCGGACGGCACGCTGGACGACGTGCTCCCGCTCCCCGATCTGGTGCGGGCCCTCGACTCCGGCGAGCTCTCCCCCACCGAGCACCTCGACGACGTCCTGGCCCGGCTCGACGCCGACCGCACCGGCAGCGTCATCGTCCCCGACCGCGAGCGGGCCCGCGCCCGGGCCGCCGAGCTGACGGTGCTCGCGCTCCGCGGCGAGCGGATCGGCCCGCTGCACGGGGTGACGGTCGGGATCAAGGACCTCGTCGACGTCGCCGGGCTGCCGACCCGCTGCGGCTCACGCCTGCTCGACGACGCCCCGCCGGCCCGGGCCGACGCCCCGGTGGTGGCGATGCTCCGGGCAGCGGGCGCGGTCGTCGTCGGGAAGCTGCACACCCACGAGTTCGCCTACGGCCCGGCCGGCGACGTCGCGGCGACCGGGCCCGCCCGCAACCCGCACGATCTCGGCCGGATCACCGGCGGCTCGTCGTCCGGGTCGGCGGCGGCGGTCGCGGCCGGGCACCTGCCGCTCACCGTCGGCACCGACACCGGGGCGAGCGTGCGCACCCCGGCCGCGCTCTGCGGGGTGGCGGGCTGGAAGCCGCGCCGCGGCACCCTGCCCGGGGGTGGGGTGTTCCCGCTGGCGGAGTCGTTCGACACGGTCGGCCTGCTCGCCGCCGACGCCGCCTCGCTCGCACTCGCCCGGGCCGCGCTCGCCGGCGCCGTGCTCACCGGCCCGGGGCCCGCGGCCGCCCAGCCGTACCGGATCGGGGTGGCGACCGGGCACTGGTGGCGGCCGCACGACCCGGCGATCACCGACGCGGTCCGGACCGTCGCCGGCACCCTTGCCGGGCTCGGCGCGGACGTGTCCGAACAGGACACCCCCGGCGTCGACGAGCTGGCCGCGACCTACCCGGTGATCACCGGCGCCGAGGCGTTCGCGACGCACCGCGAGTGGTTCGCACGACGCCGCGACGAGTACCAGCCCGCCACCGTCGAGCGCCTCGCCCCGCACGCCGACGTCCCGGCGCACGCCTACGTCGACGCGCAGCGGACCCGGCGCCGGCTCGCCGCCGCACTGACCGGGCATCTCGGCTGCGACGTCCTGCTCTGCCCCACCACCCGGCTGCGGGCCACCCCGATCGGCGCCGGCACCGTGCCCACACCGGACGGCGAGATCGCGGTGCGGCCCGCGCTGCTGGAGACCACCTCGCCGTTCAACCTGCTGGACCTGCCGGTGGTGGCGCTGCCGGTCCCGGTCCCGGGGCTCCCGGCCGGCGTCCAGCTGGTGGGTGTGACGGTCGGCGACGACGTGCTGCTCGACCTGGCCGGCGCCGTCGAACGGGCACTGCGGTGATCCTCCCGGTGGCGGTCGCCCGCGGGGTCGCCGCCGGCGGGATCGACCGCGCCTACCGCCGCTGGACGAGCGCCCGGGTCCGCGCGGGCTCGACGCTGCGCACCCCGGCCGGCGTCGTCGAGATCGTCGCGGTGGACGAGATCGATCCGTCCTCGATCACCGACGACGACGCCCGCGCGGCAGGAGCCGGCTCCGCCGCGGCCGTCCGCCGGGCGTTCCGCGGCGACCCCGGCGACCCGGTGTTCCGGATCCGGCTGCGCGCCGCCGGGGCCGATCCGCGGGTGGCGCTGCGTGACACCCCGCTCACCGGCCCGGACGAGCTGGACGAGCTGGTCCGGCGGCTGGACCGGCTGGACCGGGCGTCCCGGCACGGCCCGTGGACCAGGGCGACGCTGCGCTGCGTCGCCGACCACCCCGGTGAGCGGGCCGCTGATCTGGCGGGCCGGCTCGGGCGGGAGCGGGACCCGCTGAAGCTCGATGTCCGGAAGCTCAAGGACCTGGGGCTGACCGAGAGCCTGGGGACCGGGTACCGGATCTCGCCGCGCGGCGCGGCCTTCCTGGCGACGGGCCGCTGAGGCGCCCAACCCGGGGGCCTCTACCCTCCGGACGCATGCGAGCCGTGTGCGTGCTGGGGACCGGACTGATCGGCGGGTCGCTGATGCGTGCCGCGGCGCGCGCCGGACGCGAGGTCTGGGGCACCGCGGCCTCCGACGCGACCGCCGCGGCGGCCGTCGCGGACGGGTTCGACGTCACCACCGACACCGACGCCGCGCTGGCCCGGGCCGACGCGGCCGACGCTCTGGTCGTCGTCGCGGTCCCGCTGACCGCGCTCGAACCGGTGCTGCGCCGGATCGACGCCGTCGCCCCCACCTGCCGGCTCACCGACGCGGTCAGCGTGAAGGTCGCCGTCGCCGACGCGGTCGCCGAGTTCGCACCGCGCGCCCGCTACGTGGGCGGCCACCCGATGGCCGGGACCGCGGAGTCCGGCTGGGCGGCCGGCGATCCGGACCTGTTCGACGGCGCCGCCTGGGTGGTCGCCGCCGACGACGGCCTGGACCTCGACGTCTGGCGCGACGTCGCCGGGCTGGCCTGGGCCTGCGGCTCCCGGGTGGTCCCCGCGGCCGTCGACGAGCACGACATCGCGGTCGCCCGGATCTCGCACCTGCCGCACCTGTTCGCCGCGGTGCTCGCCTCGGTCGGCGCCGGCGACCAGGGTGACGATCTCGCGCTGGCGCTGTCCGCGGGCTCGTTCGCCGACGGCACCCGGGTCGCCGGCACCCGGCCCGAGCTGGTGCTGGCGATGTGCGAGGGCAACCGCGCGGCGCTGCTCGCCGCCGTCGACGACGCGCTGGGCCGGCTCGGCGCGATGCGCGGCGCGCTGGCCTCCACCGGCGGGCTCGCCGCGACCGTCCGGGCCGGCCACGAGGCGCGGATGCGCTGGGCGTCCACCCGGGAGCCGCTGGAGCTGCCGGTGTCCCTGGACGGGGAGCCGTCGGCGGTGCTGGCCGAGCTGCGCGAGCTGGGCCGCCGCGGCGACGTCGTGGAGCGCCCGAAGGACTGAGCCTCAGCCCGCGGGCAGCTCGGTGCGGGCGGCGACGCCCGGGTACCCGATCACGAAGCCGTCGGCGTCGACGGTCAGGTCCGCGGCCGTGCCGCCCGCCTCGAAGCCGACGACGGCGGGCTCGGAGCCGGTGCCCACCCGCACCGTGCGGTAGGTCTGCTCGGTGGCCTCCACCCGCAGCGTCGGGAGGTCCACGAACACCATCGGCACGACGTGCTCGCCCTTGTCCCGGTGTAGCCCGAGCCGGCGGACCGGCAGCGCGTTGAACACCGGGCTGAACGCGAGATCGACGTCGCGGGCGCCGTGGAACTCGCCGCGGGTGCCGCCGGAGCCGTCGTCGACCAGCCAGACGCCGTCGGTGCTGCGGCTGATCGTCAGCTGCTGCTCGCCGCCGGCGGTCGCGACGTCCACGGCCAGCCGGGACAGCGTCCCGTCACCGGCCACGACCAGCCGGTACGACGCGGTCAGCACGCCGCCGGGCAGGTCACGGATGCCGCGGATCATCCGGCCGACCGCGCGGAAACCGCCGCCGGAGGTGGTGATCCGGGCGGACTCCAGACCGTCGGCGCCGTCGGTGTCCGGATCGGCACGCCAGCTGAGCATGATCGCCATGCACACCTCCGCCTCGGGGGTTCGACGTCACGGGACTGCCATTGCACACCGCCGCACCGCGTGCGCAGAAGGGTGATGATCGTGTCATCATCCGGGTTCGCGGCGCACGTCGGACGGGTCGACGTCGTCGCGCACCCCGCGGAACACGGGTTGCCGCAGCCGCCCCGCCTGCGTCCGGCCCAGGTGCGCGACCTCCACCACGACCGACGGGGTGCACCATCTGGCCCCGGCCGCGTCCACCCGCGGGACCGCCGTCGCGAACGGCCGCGTGCCGGACTCCAGCGGCCCGAGCCGCGCGGCGAGCACCTGCTGCACCGCGGACCCGGCGAGGCCGGACCCGACCCGGCCGGCGAACTCCAGCCCGTCCGGGCCGGGGATGCCGAGCAGCAGCGCGCCGATCCGGTTCCCGCTGGTCCGCTCCGGCCGCCAGCCGCCGACCAGGCAGCTCTGCGAGTGCCGGTGCGCGACCTTCACCCAGTCCGGGCTGCGCCGGCCCGGCCGGTACACCGACGTCTCCTTCTTCGCGACGACGCCCTCTAGCCCGCGCTGGGCGGTGACCGCGAGCAGCGCCGCCCCGTCCGGGTAGCGCGGGGACACCTCGACCTGCGGGACGCGGGCCGGGTCCAGTCGGTCCAGCGTCGCGCGGCGCTCGGCCAGCGGCCGGTCCAGCAGCGGCACCCCGTAGAGCTGCAGCACGTCGAACACCATGAACGTGACCGGGCGGCGCTGCGCGGCGGCCGGGCCCACCACCCCCTGCATGCGGTGGGCGAGCGCGGCGAAGCTGGGGGCGCCGTCGTCGAGCAGGACGACCTCGCCGTCCAGCACGACGTCGGGCGCCAGCTCCACCAGTCCGGCGAGCTCGGGAAAGTTCGCGGTGACATCCCGGCCGGAACGGGTACGCAGGCGCAGTACCGGTGCCGTGCCGCCGGGGCCCGCCGGGTCCTCGGTCACCGACGCCAGCACGCGCATGCCGTCCCACTTGACCTCGAACGACCAGCCCGGACCGGTCGGGAGCGGTCCGGGGGTGGCGAGCATGGGCAACACACCGTCATGCTGTCACCGAACGCCGGGGCGAGGGGGATGAGCCAGTGCGTGCCATCTGGAGCGGGGCCGTGTCGTTCGGCCTGGTCAGCGTCCCGATCAAGGTGTACTCGGCGACGTCGAACCACGACGTGCGCTTCCACCAGGTGCACGGCGAGGACGGCGGCCGGATCCGCTACAAGCGGACCTGCGAGGTGTGCGGCGAGGAGGTGTCCTACGCCGACATCGTCAAGGGCTTCGAGACGCCCGAGGGCGAGCTGATCACGCTCGACGAGAACGACCTCGCCTCGCTGCCGGTCTCCACCGGTCACGAGATCGACGTGGTCGAGTTCGTGCCGAACGACCAGATCGACCCGATGCTGTTCGACAAGACCTACTACCTCGAACCGGAGACGAAGGCCGCGAAGCCCTACGCGCTGCTGCGCGAGGCGCTGAACGAGACCGACCGGACGGCCGTGGTGAAGGTGGCGCTGCGCCAGCGCGAGACCCTCGCGCTGCTCCGGGTGCGCGGCAAGGTGATCGTGCTGCAGACCCTGATCTGGACCGACGAGGTGCGCGAACCCGACTTCGACGTGCTGGACACCGACGTCGAGCTGCGCCCGCAGGAGCTGCAGATGGCGGCCTCGCTGGTGGAGTCGATGGGCGCCGACTTCGACCCGGCCGAGTTCCACGACGAGTACCGGGACGCGATGGTCGACCTGATCGAGACCAAGCGGTCCGACGGCGACGCCCGGCCCGCGCCCGCCGCGGAGCGGTCCGACGACGGCGCCGACTCGATGAGCGACCTGCTCTCCGCGCTGCAGGCGAGCGTGGACGCCGCCCGGTCGAGCGGAAAGGGTTCCAGCAGCTCCGGCAGCTCGAGCAGTTCCGGCAGCTCGAGTAGTTCGGGCAGCTCCGGCTCCGGCGGCACGAAGAGCAGCTCGTCGGGCCGGGCGAAGACCGGCACCCGCAGCCGCCGCTCGGGCACCGCCGCGGAGAGCGGATCCGGCTCGTCCGGCCGGAAGACGTCGTCGGGCACCCGCTCCCGCAGCACGTCCGGCGGCACGGACGGGGACGCGTCCACCGGCACCGACGACGCGAAGCCGGCCACCACCCGCCGGCGCAGCCGCAAGACCGCCTGAGGTCAGGGGCCGAAGCTCGACTCCGGCGGGCGCTGGTCGTTCTGCAGCGCCCCGAACAGCGCCGATGCCCGCTCCCGGTCCCAGCGCAGGTTCGAGCCGCCCGCGCTGCCGCCGATCGGCACCGTCGTCTGGACCCCGTCACTGCCGGACGCCCCGCGCATCGCCCAGGCCAGCCCGGCGACGTTCCACAGCCGGTCCGAGTCGTCGACGGTGATCGTCTCCGTGACCGCGGACGCCAGCGGGACGGTGCGGAACGGGTTGAGCAGGGTCAGCGGGCTGGTCGCCTTGCTGAGCAGCGCGGAGAGGAACTCGCGCTGCCGCTGCACCCGGTCGAAGTCGGAGCCGGGGGTGGCCCGGGTGCGGACGTAGCCGAGCGCGGTCTGGCCGTCCATCTCCTGGCAGCCCGCCTCGATGTCCAGCCCGGCGAGCGGGTCGTTCATCGCCTCGTCCACGCACATCTCGACGCCGCCGACGGCGTCCACCGCGCCGACGAAGCCGCCGAACCCGACCTCGACGTAGTGGTCGATCTGCAGTCCGGTGGCCTGCTCGACGGTCGCCACGAGCAGCTGCGGGCCGCCGAACGCGAACGCGGCGTTGATCTTGTTGCTGCCGTACCCGGGGATCGGGACGTAGGAGTCGCGGGGCAGCGAGACCAGCACGTCGCCGGACCGGCCGCTGTGCAGCAGCATGATCGTGTCGGTGCGCTGGCCGGCCGCGTCGCCGGTCGCCAGGCGCTCCTCGTCCTCGGCGGACAGGCCCTCCCGGCTGTCCGAGCCGACGATCAGGTAGTTCGTGCCGGAGCCGCTGCCCGCACTCTCCGCGGGGAGCGCCTCGACCCGGGTCATGTTCTGGTCGAGATAGACCCCGAACCCGACGAACGCGACCAGCAGCACGATCAGCACGGCCTTCCAGCGGCCGCGCAGCATCCCGCGCGCCCGCCGCCAGTCGGGCAGCGTCGGCCCCTTGGTGATCCGCCCGTCCCGGGGGGCGAGCGAGGCCGGGTGCACGCCGGGGCCGGGGCCGGCGGGACCGGCCGGACGGGGCATCGCGGTGCCGCGGGGCGGCACGCCGGAGCGGGACGTCCGGCCGGGCGGCGGGGAGCGCAGCGGGCCGCGGCCGCGGGCCGGCGGCGACTGCCGGGGATTCTGGGGCTGCTGGGGCGGTGACGGCGGCGGCATCGGCCGCCCGCCGCGCCCGGGGAGCGGGCGGGGGCCGCGCGCCGGCTGGTTCGCCCAGCCCGGGCTGCCCCCTCGCGGGGGCGGGCCGCGGAACTCTCCGGCCATGCCTGCTCCACCGTCCAACCGGCCCGCGGTTCGCGGGGCCCTCACCGTCCGACCATACTGCCCCGCCGGTGATCACCCGTCGTGGAGCACGGGAGCCGCCCTGCGAACGCTGCACTCCACAACGGGTGATCACCGGGCAGGATCTCCCCCGTGGACCTGCCACTGATCGAGGACGACCTGGCCGACGAGGGCGTCATCCGCGCCACCTCGCTCGTGCGCCGCCCGCCCGACATGCCGGACACCGCAGTGCTCTGCTGGTTCCCCGAGGTCGTCGACGCGCTCGGGGCCGGCGACGCCCGCGCGCTGTCCGTGCTGCGCACCGAGCTGGGCCGCACCCCGGTCTGGCGCACGCACGGCCCGGCCGGGCGGCCGGTCGCGGTCCTGCACCCGGGCGTCGGGGCGCCGCTGGCCGCGATGTTCCTGGAGAACCTGGTCGCGATGGGGGTGCGGCGGATCGTCGGCGTCGGCGGGGCGGGCGCGCTGCGGCACGAGCTGACCCTCGGGCACGCGGTGGTGCTGGGCAGCGTGCTGCGCGACGAGGGCACGTCGTTCCACTACCTGCCGCCCTCCCGCACGCTGGACGCCGATCCGGCCGGAATCGCGGTGCTGGAGCGGGCGCTCGGCGACGCGAGCATCCCCTGGGTGGTCGGCCGCTGCTGGACCACCGACGCCGTCTACCGGGAGACCCCCGGCCGCATCGACCGGCGCCGGGACGAGGGCTGCGCGGTCGTCGATATGGAGGCGTCCGCGCTGGTCGCCGCCGCCCGGCGGCTCGGGATCGGCTACGGCCAGGTGTTCCTGGCCGCCGACTCGCTGGCCGGCCCCGAGTGGGAGCACCGCGGCTGGACGACGGCACACGACGCCAGGTCCGGCCTGTTCGGCCTGGCAGTGGCCGCGGCCGAGGCGTGGGACCGGTCGTGACCGGCCCGGTGTTCGACGAGCGCGACCAGCTGGACACGGTCGCCGCCGCGCTGCTGCCCGGCGAACGGATCGTCGCGGTGTACGACGCGGTCGATCCCGGGGCCGGCTTCCTCGGCCTGACAGACCTGCGGATCCTGCTGCAGGACAACGTCTTCGGCGGGAACCGGACGGCGCTCACGTCCATCCCGTACGCCCGGATCGACGCGGTGTCGGTGCTGTCCGGGCGCTCCCCCGCCGGCGGCTTCGTCCCCTCTACCCGGATCGCCGTCACCGCCGGGGTGCGTACCTACGAGCTGGCGCTGCGGGACCCGGCGCGGGCCCGGCACGCGCACGACGTCGTGCTCGACCGGACCGTCCGCCCGTGACCGGGGGCACGCTCGGCGGCGGGTCCGGCCCGCCGGTTGCGACACTGGGTCCATGAGCCCCGCCCCGTCGCCCGCCGTCCCCGACACCCCGGCGCAGCCCGCTCAAGAACGCACCGACGTGCTGGTCGTCGGGGCCGGACCGGCCGGCTCCGCGGCGGCGGCCTGGGCCGCCCGGCACGGTCTCGACGTCGTCCTCGCCGACGCCGCCGAGTTCCCGCGGGACAAGGCCTGCGGCGACGGGCTGACCCCGCGGGCGATCGCCGAGCTGTCCCGGCTCGGCCTCGGCGACTGGGTCGACGCGCACGGCACCAACCGCGGCCTGCGCGCGCACGGCTTCGGGCAGGTCCTGGAGCTGCCCTGGCCGGGCGGCTCGCTGCCCGCACACGGCTCCGCCATCCCGCGCACCGAGCTCGACTCCAGGATCCGGCAGGCCGCACTCGACTCCGGCGCCGTTCCGATGGACGGCGCGAAGGCCGTCGACGTCGTGTTCGCCGGCGACCGGGTCGAGTCCGTGGTGTTCGCCGACGGGCGCCGGATCGCCTGCCGACGCCTGGTCGTCGCGGACGGGGCGCGCTCCACGCTCGGCAGGGTGCTCGGCCGGGAGTGGCACCAGGACACCGCCTACGGCGTCGCGATCCGCGGCTACATCGGCTCCGGGCGGCACGACGACCCGTGGATCAGCTCGCACCTGGAGCTGCGCGGTGAGAACGACGAGGTGCTCGCCGGGTACGGCTGGCTGTTCCCGCTCAACGACGGCCGGGTCAACATCGGCGTCGGCACCCTCGCGACCGACCGGCGCCCGGCCAACATCAAGCTGCGCTCGCTGGTCGAGCACTACGCGAACGCCCGCCGCGCCGACTGGCAGCTCGACGGCAAGGTCGAGCTCCCGCGCTCGGCACTGCTGCCGATGGGCGGCGCGGTGTCCGGCGTCGCCGGGCGCAACTGGGCGCTGATCGGCGACGCCGCGGGCTGCGTCAACCCGCTCAACGGCGAGGGCATCGACTACGGCCTGGAGACCGGCCGGCTGGTCGCCGAGCTGCTCACCGCAGGAGCCGACCTGGACACCGCCTGGCCCGCCACCCTGCGCTCGCACTACGGCCTGGCCTTCTCCATCGCCCGGCGGCTCGCCGGGCTGATCACCGTCCCGCGGCTGCTCCCGCTCGCCGGGCCGATCGGGATGCGCTCGCGCAGCCTGATGACCGTCGCGCTGCGGGTGATGGGCAACCTGGTCACCGACGAGGACACCGACCTCACCGCGCGGGCCTGGCGGGCCGCCGGGAAGCTCTCGGTCCGGCTCGACGACCGCCCGCCGTTCCCGGCCGCCGACCTGCGGACCCCCGCCGTCGCGCGCTGAAAGCCTGGCGTGCCCCGGCCGGCCCGGGGCAGGATGGCCGACCGTGGCTTCCGGGGATCCGACCGTCGTACTGGTGCACGGCATGGGCTGCAACGCCTCGTCCTGGAACGGTGTCGTGCGCGAGCTCGCGCTGCGCGGGGTCCGGGCGCTCGCCGTCGACCTGCCCGGGCACGGCGCCGGGGCGCGCATCCCGCGCGGCTACCTCGGCTCCCAGGACCGGGCCCTGCTCGGCTCCGAGTCCAGCGGGATGAAGGGCATCGGCACGCCGGACGACGTCGCCTCGGTCGCCGAGGTGCTGCGCCGTGCCAAGAAGAACGGGCCGGTCGTGCTGGCCGGTGTCAGCCGCGGCGGGCTCACCCTCAACGCCGTCGGCAACAGCCACCCCGAGCTGGTGGACCGGCTCGTCTACATCTCGGCGCACTGCCCGGTGAACGCCGACTCCGGCGCCTACCAGATCGCGCCGGAGAACGCGGACAGCCTGCTGCACCGCACCACCGCGCTGGTGGTGGCGAACCCGACCACGATCCGCGGGCTGCGGCTGAACTGGCGCACCGCCGACCCGGACATGCTGGACCTGCTGCAGGAGGCGCTGCTCGCCGACGGCACCCGCGACGAGCTGCTGGCCTACCTGCACGTACAGGACCCGGACGAGTCGATCCTGATCGACGACTCCCTGGTGCAGGCCGGGGCGCAGGGCTGGGGCCGGATCCCGCGGCACTACGTCCGGTTGCCCGCCGACCGCGCGCTGCCGGTCGCGCTGCAGGACCGCTACATCGCCGAGGCCGACGCGCTGACCCCGGACAACCCGTTCACCGTGCACGACCTGGACGCCTCGCACATCGGCGTCCAGGTCCATCCCGGCCCGACCGCCGAGCTGCTCGCCCGGATCGCCGCCAGCGGGTGATACCGCGGCTCGCCCGCGTGCCGTCGCAGCGCACGGCACCCGCGGGCCGGTAGCGTCGCCCCACGTCGCGTGCCGTCTCCGTCCCGGGGCCGGTGGCGAGCAGACAGACATCGGGAGGGCCAGTGCAGCGCGGTGATGACCGGGACGCGGCCCGCCGCGGTGACGACCGGGACGCGGCCCGCCGCGGTGACGACCGGGACGCGGCCCGCCGCGGTGACGACCGGGACGCGGCCCGCCGGGCAGCGCCCGACGCGTGGCGCACCGGGAACCACCGCCGGGGTGGATCCCGCCCGGCCGACCCCGGCCCGGCAGGCCGGCCGCCCCAGGACCCCGGCCCGGCAGGCCGGCCGCCGCAGGACCCCGGCCCGACCCGCCGCGCCGCCGCCCCGCCACCGCACGGCCCCGGCGGCCGCGGTGGCCCCGGTGGTCCCGGCGGCCCCGGCGGCCCCGGCGGCCCCGGCGGTCCGCAGGACCCGACCCGCCGCGCCGCCGCACCGGGCCCGGACGCCACCCGCCGGGTCGGTCCCCCCGCACCCGACGGCACCCGCCGGATGGACGCGGGCGACCCCACCCGCCGGGTCGGGCCGCCGCCCACCGCCGCCTACGGCGCCGCCCGCCCGAACCGCCCGGACGCCACCCGGATGATGCCCGCGCCGGTCACCGAGCCGGAGCTGCTCGGCGGCCGGTACCGGCTGGAGGGCCTGATCGGCCAGGGCGGCATGGCCGACGTGCACCGGGCCACCGACACCCGGCTGAACCGCCCGGTCGCGGTGAAGATCTTCGGCCCGGGCAACGACCCGACCGCCGACCAGCGCTTCGAGCAGGAGGCGCAGGTCATGGCCAACCTGCGCAATCCCGGACTGGTCGCGGTGCACGACTTCGCCGTCGAGCCGGACCGCGCCTACCTTGTGATGGAGCTGGTCGACGGGCCGTCGCTGAAGGACGTCATCGCCGCCGAGGACCTCCCGCCCGACGACATCCGCCGGATCGGCACCGAGATCGCGCAGACCCTCGCCTACGTGCACGGCCAGGGCGTCACGCACCGGGACGTGAAGCCGTCGAACATCCTCATCGACTCCGACGGCCGGGCCCGGCTCGCCGACTTCGGGATCGCCGCGCTGCTCGGCGCCGACGGCCACACCGCCGCCGGCGAGATCATCGGGACGCCCGCCTACCTCGCACCGGAGCAGGTCCGCGGCACCGACGTGGGCCCGCCCGCCGACATCTACGCGCTCGGCCTGGTGCTGCTCGAGGCGTGGACCGGCCGCCAGGAGTACCAGGGCGAGGGCCTGCAGGGCGCCGCCGAGCGGGTGCACCGCGCCCCGGTGGTGCCCGCCGACGTGCCGGAGCCGCTGCGCTCGACGATCTCCGCCGCCACCGCCACCGACCCGCAGCGCAGGCCGGACGGCCACCGGGTCGCCGAGATGCTCGCCGCGGCGAGCCCCGCGCCGGCCGCCCCGGTGCAGCCCGAGCCGGAGCCGGGCAACGCCCATCTCGGCTCGTCGAGCCCCGGGAAGTGGATCGCGATCGGCGCGTTCGTCGTCGCGCTGCTGGTGCTGCTGATCGGGTTCCTGCTGTTCGGCGGGGACGACCAGGAGGCCCCGGCGCCCGCGCCGACCGAGACCAGCGCGCCGGAGACGACCGAGGAGACCACCGAGCCCGCCCCGACCACCGAGGAGGAGGGCGGCAACGGCGGGTTCCCGATCCCGACGAACATCCCCACCGAGCTGCCCACGCTGCCGACGAACATCCCGACCGAGCTGCCCGACCTGCCCACGAACCTGCCGAACCCGGACGAGATCACCGAGGGCGCGCAGGGCTTCTGGAACAGCGTCCAGCAGTGGTGGCGCAGCGTCACCGGCGGGAGCTGATCACCGGCCGGCCCGGCCGCGGATCACCCACCCCGCGACCGCGGACCGGTTCGGCAGCCCGAGCTTGCGCAGGACGCTGCTGACGTGCTGCTCGACCGTCCGCTCCGAGACCCCCAGCCGCCGGGCCGCGGACCGGTTCGAGGCGCCCTCGGCGAGCAGCCGTGCGACCTCCGTCTCGCGCCGGGTGAGCGGACCGAGCACCAGCTCGGTGCCTGCCAGAGCGTCCCGGGCCGCCGCGGCGAACCAGGGCGCGTAGAACGCGTCGGCGCGCGTCGCGGCGTCGGTGAACGCCGCCGCGGCGCCCGGCGCGTCACCGAGGAAGCGCGCGAGCCGGCCCAGCACCAGCGCGACCGGTCCGCCGTAGGGCGTGGTCGCACCGGCCGTGACGTGCAGGTGCGCGAAGGGGCGCAGCCGCCGCCGGACGGCCTCGGCGCCGATCCGGTCCCCGGCGGCCTCGGCGAGCTCCGCGTGCCCCGCCTCGGCGACCAGTACCTCGGCGGACGCCGGTGGCAGCGCCGCGGCGTGCGGTGCCAGCGCCCGCCAGACCGCGACGGCCTCCGCGGCGCGGCCCGACCGCAGCAGCACCCGTCCCCGCCAGCCCTGCGCCAGGAACGGCCCGTCGGCGACCGCCAGTCGCACCTCGGCCTCGATCGCCGCCAGCCCGTCGCCGGTGCGGTGTGCGAGCGCGTGCCGGAACAGCAGATCGAGGAACGACGTGTCCGGGGCACCGGCCGACTCCCCCGCGGCCCGGGCCTCGGCGATCGCCGCACCGACGTCGTCGAGCCGGTCCTCGATCAGGGCCAGCGACGCGTGCACCGACGCCAGCCGCCAGCGCCACACCGGTGACCCGAGCCTGCCGACCAGCGCTGCCAGCTCCGTCAGCTCGGTGTGGAACTCCACCCGCAGGCCCAGCTGCTGCAACGCGTCGAGGCGCCACAGCCGGCCCCAGGCACGGATGTGGTCGTCACCCGCCGCATCGCCCAGCCCGACGAGATCGCCGGCAACGGCCAGCCGCTCCCCCGTGCCGGCCGGGCCCAGCGCCCTCGCGTGCCGTGCCTGCAGCGCGATCGACCGGCGCTCGGCCTCGTCGGGCGGGACCGGGCGGACCGGCTCGGCGGGCCGGACCGACCACGCCGTCGAGATCGCCGTCAGGTGTTCCCCGACCAGCTCGCGCAGCTCCGGATCGGTGTCGCCGAGGGCGGCCATCGCCTCCAGGCACAGCGCCTGGCGGGCGGCGGTGAGGTGCCGCGCGGCGAGATCGGGCCCGCCGACAGCCAGCGCGGCGCGGCCGAGCAGCCGGGCGTAGCCCAGCTCCCGGGCGGTCCGGGCGGCCGCCAGGGCCGCCGCCCACGCCCGGTCCACCGCTCCGGAACGCGCCTCGGAACGGGCGGTCTCCAGCCGCGAGCGGGCCTCGGCGGAACGGCTCTCGAACTCGTCGGTACGCATGGCCACCTGCGGGAGTACGGGATTCCTCGGATACCGCGCGGTACCGGGACGACCCTAGCGTCCGCGACCATGACCAACAGACTGTCCGAGCCGGATTCCCGGGCCCGTGCCCGGTGGGGTGGGATCGCCGCGGTGGTCGCCGGGCTCACCGGCGCGGGGGCCGCGGTGTTCCTGGTGCTGGTCCCCCCGGCCGTTCCGGAGGGCGTCTTCAGCTACCCGCTGACGGCCGCCGGCTTCGCCGTCGCCCAGTCCGCGTTCTTCGTGCACCACCTGGTGGCCGCCGCGGCGTTGGACTGCCTGCGCCGGGCCGGGCTGGCCGGGCACGGACGCGGGGCGAACGCGGCCGGCCTCGCCGCCGTCGTCGTGCTGGTGTTGCTGGGGCTGCAGGAGCTGGTGGCGATCGGGGCGGCAACGGCTCCCTACCCGTCACCGCGGACCGATCTCATCGAGGCGGTGTACGGCGCGATCAGCGTCGCGCTGGCGATGGTGCTCGTCTGGCTGGGCGCCCGGGTCGTCCGAGCCGGGATGCTCACCGGCGCCGGTCGATGGTCGGTGCTCGTCGCGGGACTCTACGTGTTCGTCCCGTTGACGCCTGCCACGTTCGGCCCGCACGTCCTGGCCCGTCTGGCGATCGGCGGTTGGCTGCTGCTGTTCGCCTGGATCGGGGTGGCGATGCTGCAGTGGACGACCGCCGGACGCGGGTCTCCGGCGGTGCCGCTGTGAGGCCCGTCCCCCGGGCGGCGGGGTGACGGGACCGTCGGGGACCATCAGGGGAGGTGCGGGCCGCCGACCAGGACGTGGCCCCGACGCAACCGACCTGCGGAGGAACCTCGGTGAGCGCGAGCACGGAGCCGGCGGCGGCCACAGCGCAGCGGGACACCGGTGACGGCACCGGCCGGCGCGGCCGCGACCTCCGGCCGTTCACGACGGCGGCGACCCTGCTGCTGGTCGCCGTCTGCGGCGGCGTCGCGGTCGCCCTCACCATCGGCGACGACGGCTACTGGGGCCAGGGCGGGCTGCCCGTGCCCGACGACGTGGTCCGGATCGGCACCGTGCTGGCGCGGGTCGCGACGGTCGCCGGGATGGTGCTCGCCGCCGGATCGCTGCTGGTCGCCGGGTTCGTGGCGGCCCCGCAGTCGTCCGGCACGGTGGACGTGCAGGGCTACCGGGCGCTGCGCCGCGGCGGGCTGGCCGCGCTGCTCGGCGGCGTCGCCGGGATCGCCGCGGGCTGGCTGTCGGTGGCCGACATGTCCGGCACCTCGCTCGGTGATCTGGCCACCGCCGGGCCGTTCGGCTGGCTCGGCGCGGCCGCGACGCTCAACGAGCCGATGGGCTGGATGCTGGCCGGGTTCGTGCTGCTGCTGGTCGCCGCGGGCGCCGGGTACGTGCTGAGCTGGAAGGCGACCGCCGCGCTCGGCATCCTCGCCGCGGCGACCGCGCTGTTCCCGGCCGCGGTGCACCCGGCCGCCACCGGGATGGCGCACGACTGGAGCGGCGACGGCGTGATGCTCCGGACCGTCGCCGGGGTGGTCTTCCTCGGCGTCGCCGCCGCGCTGGCCGCCTACCGGATCCACGGCGGCCCGCTCACCGGTGCGGCCGGACGCCGCGGCCGGGCGGTGCTCGTCACCGCCGGATCGGTGTACCTGGTCGGCGAGATCGTCTTCCAGGTCGTCGTCGTCTGGAACGGGCCGTGGGCCGGGTCCGCCTACGCGACGACCGTGGCCGTCTCCGCGGTGCTGCTGGCGCTGCTGGTCGCCGGGACGGCGGTGCTGGCCCGGTCGCTCACCTCGGCCCGGCCGGACGCCGCCGGCCGGCTGCTCCCGCTGCTCGCGGTGGCCGGGGCGCTGGTCGCCGCGCTCGGCGTCGCCGGGACCCGGCTGGTGCCGCCGCGTTTCCTGGTCCGCCCGGACACCGCGCTGGAGACGCTGATCGGCTGGAACATCGACCGGCCGTTCACCGCGCTGACGCTGCTGGTCGAGTGGCGCTGGAACATCGTGTTCGGCACCGGGGCGCTGCTGCTCGCCGCACTGTACGCGCTCGGGGTGCGCCGGCTCGCCGCCCGCGGCGTGCGCTGGCCGGTCGGCCGGACCTGGGCCTGGATGCTGGGCTGCGCGGCGCTGCTGCTCGCGACGTCGTCCGGGCTGGGCTTCTACTCCCCGGCCATGTTCAGCGTCCACATGATCAGCCACATGACTCTGAACATGCTCACCCCGATCCTGCTCAGCCTGGGTGGCGCGGTGACGCTGGCGCTGCGGGTGCTGCGCCCGGCCGGCCGGGGCAACCCGCCGGGGCCCCGGGAGTGGCTGCTGGCCGCGGTGCACTCGCGGGCCGCCCGGGTGCTCACCCATCCCGGCTGCGCCGCGGTGCTGTTCGTCGGGTCGTTCTACGTCCTGTACTTCACCTCGCTGTTCGACGAGGCGCTGCGGTTCCACTGGACGCACCAGCTGATGAACCTGCACTTCGTGCTGGTCGGCTACCTGTTCTTCTGGCCGCTGATCGGCGTCGACTCGGCGCCGCACAAGCTGCCGCACCTGGGCCGGCTGGCGGTGCTGCTGGCGACCATGCCGTTCCACGCGTTCTTCGGGATCGCCGTGATGAGCTCGTCGAACGTGCTCGGCGAGAACTTCTACGCGCAGGTCGGGCTGCCCTGGCTCGATCTGGCCGCCGACCAGAGCGTCGGCGGCGGGATCGCCTGGGCCACCGGCGAGCTGCCGATGTTGCTGGTGATGGTGACGCTGGTGGTGCAGTGGTCCCGGGACGACTCCCGGGAGGCGGTGCGCACCGACCGGCAGGCCGACCGGGACGACGACGCCGAGCTCAGGGCGTACAACGAGATGCTGGCGAAGCTGCGCCAGGGCGGCTGATCAGGCGTAGGCCGGGGCGCCGGGAGCCGGGGCGGCCCGCAGCACCACCCCACCGGCCCGCAGCCGGGCCGCGACCGCGGACGGCAGCCCGGAGTCGGTCACCACGGCGTCGAACCCGGTGAGGTCGGCGACCCGGAAGGTGCCCACCCGGCCGTACTTGTCGGAGCCGGCCACCAGGTAGGACCGGGCGGCCACCTCCATTGCGGCCCGCTTCACCGGCACCTTGGCCTCGTGCGGCGTGGTGCTCCCCCGCTGCTCGTCCCAGGAGCTGGTCGAGATCAGCGCGACGTCGAGGTTCAGCTCGCGGACCGCACGCGCCATCAGCTCCCCGACGGTGGACCGGTTGGCCCGGTCGACCCGCCCGCCGACGTGGTAGAGCTCCAGTCCCGGGTGCTCGCTGAGCAGCACCGCCGTGGTCAGGTCGTTGGTCACCACGGTGAGCCCGGTGTGCGACCACAACAGCGGCGCGACCTGCCCGAGGGTGGTGCCGGCGTCGAGGTAGACGACCTGGTCGTTGCCGATGCGGAGAACATCGCCGGCGGCGTGCAGGAGATCGGCATCTCGCCGATCGTCATCCCGTTCCTGGTCGCCGCCGCGGTGTGCACGATCACGGTTCGAACATCCTCGGCGTGATGACCGCCGCCGCGATCATGCAGCCGGCTGATCGAGACGCTGGGCCTGTCGCCGATCGCGGTGTACCTGGCCTGCGCCACCGGGGCGCAGATCATGAAGCACGCGAACTCGTCGGGCTGGTGGGTCACCACGTCGCTGTCCAACATGACGGTGGGCCAGGGCATCCGGTCGATCGGCGTCGCGTCGGTCATCTCCGGGGTCACCGGGTTCGCCGTGCTGTACCTGTTGCTCGTGACCGGCATCGTCTGAGTCACCCACCACCACCGCAGGAGGAGACCGTGCCCCAGCTCGGCGCCATCGCCGACGACCTCACCGGCGCGACCGATCTCGCGATCGTCCTGACCGCGTCCGGGTTCCGCACCACCGTCGTGCCGGGTGAGGTGATGGCCGGCGGCCCGCCGTCGTCGGTGGACGACGCCGACGCGGTGGTCGTCGCGCTCAAGAGCCGCACCGCCCCGGTCGAGCAGGCCGTGGCGGAGTCGCTCGCGGCGCTCGACGGCCTGCGCGGGGCCGGGTGCACCCGGTTCCTGTTCAAGTACTGCTCGACGTTCGACTCGACCCCGGCGGGCAACATCGGCCCGGTCGCCGACGCCCTGCAGGACGCGCTGGGGTCCCGCTGGACCGTGGTGGCACCGGCGTTCCCGGCGAACGGCCGGACCGTCTACGCCGGGCACCTGTTCGTCGGTACCGACCCGCTCGACGAGTCCCCGATGCGCGATCACCCGCTCACCCCGATGCGTGACTCCAGCCTGGTCCGGCTGCTGGCATCCCAGGTCCGCGACGGCACCGCGGCCGTCGGGCACGTCGGGCTCGGCCACGTCGAGGCCGGCCCGGAGGCGCTGCGCCGGGCGCTGGACGAGGCGGTGGCCGCCGGGGCGCGCTACCTCGTGGCCGACGCCGTGCGCGACGCCGACCTGGTGGCGCTGGTCGAGGCCACCGCCGACCTGCCGCTGCTGACCGGCGGCAGTGCGGTCGCCCAGGGCCTGTCCGGGCCGCGGGAGGTCGCCGAGGTCGCCGTCGCGGTCGGGGACGGGCCGCGCGTGGTGCTGTCGGGCAGCGCCTCGCAGGCCACCCAGCGGCAGGTCCGCGCCGGTGTCGCGGCCGGACGCGGGATCAAGCTGGATCCGGCCGCGCTGCGCGCCGACGCCGCGGCCGAGCACGCCGCGCTGGCCGACCGGGTGCTCGACGCCGGCGCCGCCGACGGCCCGGTCGTGGTCCACGCGACCGCCGAGCCCGGCGACGTCGCCGACCCGGCGGACGCACCGCTGTTCGAACAGGCGCTGGCCGCGCTGGCCCGCGAGCTGGTCGACCGGGGCGTCCGCGCGATCGCCGTCGCGGGGGGCGAGACCTCCGGTGCCGTCGTCGCCGCGCTCGGCGTGCGGAGCCTGGCCGTCGGGCCGCGGCTGGACCCGGGGGTCGCCTGGTCGCTCGCCGAGCGGTCCGGGTCCGGGGAGCCGCTGGCGCTGCTGCTCAAGTCCGGCAACTTCGGCGGCGAGGACCTGTTCGTGCGGGCGTGGACCGCCGGGGCGGGCCGGTGACCGGCGACGTCCCGGCCCACCTGCTCCCCGTCGCGGAACGGCTGTGCACGGCCGGGCACCGGCTGGCCGCACTCGGGCTCAGCCCCGGCTCGTCGGGGAACCTCTCCGAGCGCTCCGGCGACGCCGTCGTGGTGACCCCGACCGGTGTCGGCCTCGCCGACCTGGGCAGGCCCCGCTCGCGCCGTACGCCGCACCCGGCTCGCAGGCGCTGGCCGACGGGCTCACCGCGCTGCCCGGCAGGTTCACCTCGGCGCTGCTCGCCCACCACGGGTCGCTGGCCGGCGGCACCGGCCTGAACCGGGCCGTCGACGCCGCCGTCGAGCTGGAGGAGGCGGCGCGGGTGGTGGTGCTGCTCACCGGCACCCCGGCGCGCTGGCTGGACGACGACGCGGTGCGCGAGCTGACCGGGCGCTACGGCACCCACTGGGATCTGCCGGCGGGCTGAGTCCGATCAGCCCTCGACGTACTCCGTCTCGCGGTCCGGGGTACGGACCGATCCCAGGGTCTCGTCGGCCCAGCTCGCGGCCTTGCGCAGGCGCAGGCTGTTCGTCACCACCAGGAACGACGAGATCGCCATCGCCGCGCCGGCGAGCAGCGGGTTGAGCAGCCCGGCCATCGCGACCGGGATCGCGGCGGTGTTGTAGCCGAACGCCCACCACAGGTTCCCGCGGATCGTGCCCATCGTGGCCCTGGCCAGCTCGACGGTCGCCGGGAGCACCCGCAGGTCGTCGCGCACCAGCACGACATCGGCCGCCTCCAGCGCCACGTCGGTGCCCGACCCGACGGCGATGCCCAGGTCCGCGGCGGCGAGCGCGGCGGCGTCGTTCACCCCGTCGCCGACCATCGCGACCGTCCGGCCCTGCGCCTGCAACGCGCGGACGTGGTCGACCTTGTCGTCGGGCAGTGCACCGGCGACGACGTCGTCGATCCCACAGGCCCGCGCGACGGCGTGCGCCGCGGCCGGCCGGTCACCGGTCAGCAGCACCGGCCGCAGGCCCATCGCGACCAGCTCGGCGACGGCGACCGGCGCGGACTCCTTCACCGGATCGGCCAGCGCGATCACCCCGGCCAGCCCGTCGCGCACCTGCACGGCGACCACGGTGTGCCCGGACGCCTCCCAGCCGGCGATCCGCCCGGCCAGCGCGCCGGTGTCGGCGGGCGGGCGGCCGACCGTGATCGCGACGCCGTCGACGGTGCCGCGGGCGCCGAGGCCGGGCAGCGCGACGAACTCGCCGACCTCGGGGACCGCCAGCCCGGCCTCCCGGGCGTGCCGGCGGACGGCGGCGGCGATGGCGTGCTCCGAGCCGGACTCGACGGCCGCGGCCCGGGCCAGCAGCAGATCGGCGTCCACCCCGGGGACGGCGGCGACGTCGGTGACGGTCATCCGGCCGGTGGTCAGCGTGCCGGTCTTGTCGAGCACGACGGTGTCGGCGGCCCGGGTCGCCTCCAGCGCCCGGTAGCCCTTCACGAAGATCCCCAGCTCGGCGCCGCGGCCGGTGGCGACCATCAGCGCGGTCGGCGTGGCCAGCCCCAGGGCGCACGGGCAGGCGATGATCACGACGGCGATCGCCGGGCCGAGCGCGCCCGCCCAGCCGGCGCCCGCGAGCAGCCAGCCGCCGAGCGTCAGCACGGCCAGCACCAGCACGACCGGCACGAACACCGACGACACCCGGTCGACCAGCCGCTGGGTCGCCGACTTCTGCACCTGCGCCCGCTCGACGGCGGCGATCATCCGGGCCAGCCGGGTGTCCGCGCCGACCTGTTCGGCGACGACCACCAGGCGCCCGCCGGCCGGGATGGTGCCGCCGGTGACCGTGTCGCCCGGGCCGACCTCGACCGGGACCGGTTCGCCGGTCATCGCGCTGGTGTCGACGGCCGCGGCACCCTCGGCGACGACGCCGTCGGCGGCGATCCGCTCACCCGGCCGGACCAGGAAGCGGTCGCCGGCCCGCAGCCGCCCGACCGGGATCCGGGTCTCCGTCCCGTCGACGAGCAGGGTGACCTCGTCGGACTCCAACGCGGCCAGCGAGCGCATCACCCGGCCGGCCGTGCGCCGGGCACGGGCCTCGAAGTAGCGCCCGGCCAGCACGAACGTCGTGACGCCCGCCGCGACCTCCAGGTACAGCGGGCCCGACGGGTGCAGCACCGCGTCCCACCCGGTCAGCGTGGTGCGGGTGTCCAGGAACGCCATCTCGCCCAGCGACCAGGCCGACGCCGAGATCACGCCCAGCGAGACCAGCGTGTCCATCGAGGTGGCGCCGTGCCGCAGGTTCACGAACGCGGTCCGGTGGAACGGCCACGCCGCCCACACCACGACCGGCAGCGCCAGCGCGACGACCACCCACTGCCAGTACGGGAAGCGCAGCGACGGGACCAGCGACATCGCCAGCGACAGGTCGGCCAGCGGGATGAACAGCACCAGCGCGACGGCCATCCGGGTGCGCAGCCTGCGCAGCGCGGTGTCGTCCTCGGTGGCCGCGTCGCCGGTGTCGGTGACGCCGGGCCGCAGCTCGGTGGCCCCGTAGCCGGCCTTGCGGACGGTGCCCAGCAGCGTCTCGACGTCGGTGCCGGCCGGGTACTCGACCGTCGCCCGCTCGGTCGCCAGGTTGACGGTCGCCCGGACGCCCTCGAGCTTGCCGAGCTTGCGCTCCACCCGCCCGACGCAGGCCGCGCAGGTCATGCCGTCGATCCGCAGCTCGACCCTGCGGACGTCCACGACGCCGTCGATGCTCACTCCTCCATGGTTCTACACGAGGTCAAACCTCGACCACCCGGGACCGCGGTACCCCGGAGCGGCGTCGAACACAACCGCCCAGTACAAACAAGGGTGTGACGACCACCCCCGAGGAGGACGGATGATGGCCGCAAAGAGGAGCGCGGGGAAGGGGAAGAACCCGCTCACCGCCAAGAACGGGCCGTCCCAGGCGACGGTGCTCGGCATCATCGTGGTGGTCGCCTTCGCCGCCCTCGTCGGGTTCGGGGTGTACTGGAACAACCAGCCGGCCGAGCTGATCGTGCCGCAGAACGCGACCGCCCAGGGCGTCCCGACAGGGAACCCCGACGCGCCGACGAAGATCGACGTCTACCTCGACTTCCAGTGTCCGGCGTGCAAGCAGTTCGAGGAGATGTCGGGATCGACACTCGACGAGCTGCGCAACAACGGTCAGGCGGAGATCATCTACCACCCGATCGCGATCCTGGACCGGGCGTCGACGGACCGGTACTCCTCCCGCTCGGCGGCCGCATCCGGCTGTGCCGCGGACGCCGGCGTGTTCCCCGAGTTCGAGAAGTTGCTCTACGCCAACCAGCCCACCGAAGGCGGCCCGGGACTGACCACCGAGCAGCTCGGGCAGCTCGGCGAGCAGGCCGGCGCCGGCCCCGAGTTCACCCAGTGCGTCGAGGACGAGCGCTACGAGACGTGGGCTCAGGGCATCACCCAGCAGGCGTTCCAGGCGGACGTTCAGAGCACCCCGACCGTGCGGGTCAACGGACAGCCGCTGGAGCAGCCGACGCCGGACGCGCTGCGCCAGGCCGCCGTGGGCTGAACCCCGCGAGCTGATCACGGACCGGGCACCGCGCACGGTCCGTGATCCCAGGCCCCGGAGCATCCCGGGCCCCCTCCGGCACCACGGGAAGGCGACACGATGGCGGACGACCGGGCCAGGGCGATCCTGGCCCGCCTCGGCGGGGCGGCGAACGTCGTCGAGATCGAGGGCTGCATCACCCGGCTGCGGACCGAGGTCCGTGATCCCGGGCTGGTCGACCGGGCAGCGCTGCAGAAGCACGCGCACGGCGTGGTCGTGGCCGGGACGGTCGTGCAGGTCGTCGTCGGGCCGGAGGCGGACATGATCGCCGACGACATCGGGGACCTTCTGTGACCGTGCACGTCACGGCACCGCTGGCCGGGCGGGTCGCGCCGCTGATCGCAGTACCCGATCCGGTGTTCGCCGAGCAGATGCTCGGCTCCGGTCTCGCGATCGAGCCGCCGGGCGGGCTGGTCGAGGCCGTCGCCCCGATCTCCGGGACGCTGGCGAAGCTGCACCCGCACGCCTACGTCGTCGTCGGTGACGACGGCGCGGGTGTGCTGGTGCATCTGGGCATCGACACGGTCGGTCTCGGCGCCTTCGTCGTGCACGCCGAGGAGGGCGCCCAGGTCACCGCCGGCCGGCCGGTCGTCACGATGGACGCGGACGAGGTGCGCGCTCGCGGCCTGTCCGCGATCTGCCCGGTGGTGCTGATGGACTCCGCACCGGGCGGCACCCACGCCCACGCGACCGGCGAGGTCCGGCCGGGCGATCCGCTCTTCACCTGGGACGCCTGAGTCCGCCTCACTCACCGAGATGCAGCTCAGCGGGCCGGTGCGTGCCCCGCGACCCCGGTGACGTGCATCTCGGCGCCGCGCCGCGCCGTCTCATCTGCGCAGCGGGCAGTCGAGGCACAGACCGTCGGGGTCGAGCGGGCGCCGTTCCCCCTGGCGTTCCTCCCAGGCGGCGCGGCGCTGCTCCGCCACCCGCTTCCACTCGCGGCGCTGTCCCTCGGTGTCCAGTGACGTGCCGATGAGCAGGGCGAACCAGAACATCAGGAGGATGCCGCCGCCGGCGACGAGATAGGTCGTCATCGGGGCCACCCCCGCTCGCGGATGGCCGGACCGTGCTTCCGGGAACTGACTGTGGTGCCGTCATGGTCGTGCATGGCGCACCCCCTTCAGCGGCTGTTGCCGCTGCTCAGGATCAGGAGGACAGTATGCGTGCGAACAACCGCCTGCACCAGACCCGATGCAATTTCCGACCCATGCAATTGCACGGGAGCCGCCGGTAACATGATCGCAGGCCCGGGCGTGGAGGAGTGGACATGACCGTCACACACGGCCCCGTCGTCATCCGGCGGCGCCTCGGTCACGTCCTCAAGCGGCTGCGCAGTGACCGGAACCTGCAGCTCGCCGAGGTGGCGAAGCGGCTGGAGATCTCGCCGTCGAAGCTCAGCCGGATCGAGACGGGTGCGGTCGAGCCGAAGTACCGGGACGTACGGGACCTGCTGGACATCTACGAGGCCCCGGTCGAGCAGCGGGACCGGGTGCTGGACTGGGCGACGGAGGCGAAGTCGCCGGGGTGGTGGGAGCCGTTCAGCCCCACGGTGGTCGCGAGCGAGAACCTGGACATGCTCGCCTCCCTGGAGGCGGAGTCCCGGTCCAAGCGGACCTTCGCCATCCCCGTCTCCGGCCTCCTGCAGACCGAGACGTATGCCCGCAGCCTGCTCGGCGCGAGCCAGCTGGGCATGGCGGCCGAGGAGGTCGACCGCATGGTGCAGATCAGGATGCGCCGGCAGGACGTGATCGACACCGAGCGGACCGACGCGGCACCACTGGAGATCCACGTCGTGCTCGACGAGGTCGCGCTGCACCGGGTGACCGACCCGGCGATCGTCCGGGGACAGGTCCAGGCCCTCCTCGAGCGGATGGAGCAGCCGAACGTGACGCTGCAGATCCTGCCGTTCAGCGCCGGCTGGACCCGCGCCACCAGCACCTTCTCGATCTTCGAACCGCGCGACCCGGACACCGACTGGCCGGTCGTGAACGTCGAGAGCACCGAGAACGACGGCTACTACGACGGCGAGCAGACCGTCGCGATCTACGAGGCGGTCTGGCGCGACCTGCTGACGAAGGCACTGGACGAGACGGCGACCCGGCAGGTGCTGCTCGCCCGGCTCAGCTCCTGAGCAGTCAGCCGCGCAGGCGCTCCACGTCGAACTCGCCGTTGCGCACGCCGGCGACGAAGGCCGCCCACTCGACGTCGGTGAAGCTCACCTCGGCGCCGTTCACGGTCGAGCGGACGACCACGCCGTCCTCGGGCGCCGCGACCGCGACGCACTCGCCGCCGATGCAGAAGGAACTCGTGACGAACCGGTTCTCGGACAACGACGACCTCGATCTCGCTGGGCCTACGGGGAGCCACGCCTGGCCCGGGGCTTCGGCCCACACCGGACTCCAGGCGGCGACGCCGCAGGGTGGTGTGCTCCGGAACACCGGTGGCGGCACAGTAGTGGATCCCCGACGCCGGGTCGCAGCCCACCCCCGCACACCCGTTCGCTGCGCTGCACACCCCATGCAGCGGGTGTGCGGCGAGGTCAGGGGGTGTGCACTACGGCTGAGGAAGATCGAACTCCCCGGCCCGCACGCCGGCGAGGAACGCCTCCCACTCGGGCGCGGAGAAGCGCAGCGCACGATCGGGGTCCGAGCTGACCGCGACTTCGACACCCTCCCGGGTGACGGTCACCGCGACGCAGTCACCGCCAACACAGAACGAGCTGGTGCGGAATCGGCCGGGAAGTGCCATGCGCCCCACCTTCGTGTCACGGTGTCACCGAGACACTGACGGTACGTGTTCCCGCCGCCCACGACGAGTCACCCGTCGATCGCCACCTCGCTCGGCGTCGCGGCGGCCCGGTTCTCCGCCCGCCGGATCAGCACGATCCCGCCGAGGATCAGCACCCCGCCGAGCAGCTGCATCAGCGTCGGCTGCTGCGCCACCAGCAACCAGGCCGCGAGCACCCCGAACAGCACCTCGGACAATCCGACGAACGACGCGACCCGGGTGTCGAGGCGCCGGATCGCGAGGATGCCGGTGACGTACGGCAGCGCGGTCGCGAGGACGACCAGCATCCCGAGCAGCAGCAGCCAGCCGAGCTCGGCGCCGCCGAGGGTCCCGACCGGGGCGCCGGTTTCCCAGGGGGTGATCCCGAGCAGCCCGGTGACGGTCAGCGAGACCGCGCCGACGACCATCCCGCCGGAGATCATCAGCAGCGGCGGGACCTGGCCCTCGCGGTTCCCGCCGGGCAGCGCGAAGTAGACGCAGACGCAGACCGCGGAGGCCAGTCCCCAGAGGATCCCGACCAGCTCGACGCGCTGCGGCCCGAACGGGTCCACGACGAACACCAGACCGGCGAGCGCGACGAGACACCCGGCGAGGGTGATCGCCGACGGGGTGCGCCGGGTGGTGATCCAGGTCCAGCCGACCAGCAGCACCGGGGCGAGGAACTCCAGCAGCAGCGCCACCCCGACCGAGAGGTACTGCAGCGCGTGGAAGAAGCACAGCTGCACGCCCGCCACCGCAAACAGGCCGAAGATCACGATCTTGCGGCGGGCCGCCCGGTCCGGCCGGTGCCTGCGGGCCAGTACCACCGCGACCGGCAGGAGCAGCAGCGCGGCCCCGGCGATCCGCATCAGCGTGGTGAGGCCCGGCGACCAGCCGGCGTCGAGGAAGGCGGCGCCGAGCGGGCCGGAGAAGCCGTACGCGGCCGCCGAGACCAGCGCCCACGCGAGTCCGCGGACCAGGTGGTCCCGTGTCACGACCGAAGTACTCATAGACTCCTGACACTAGGAACCGAAGATGTCAGGGGTCAACATGGAATTCGCCCATGACACCCAGGTCGTGCTCGCGGCGACCGCGTCGCTGGTGAACACCGGGCTGACCGACCCGGACGTCCTGGGCGACGCGGCGCTGTTCGAGACCTGGATGGACGGCCAGCCCTACACCGGCGACCGCGCCCGCACCGACGACGAGCGGGCCGCCGTCCGGGCGCTCCGGGATCGGCTGGTCGCACTCTGGCCCCCCGCCGCGCACACCGGCCGGGACTCGGACACCCCCGCCGGCCCGGGAACGGGCACAGCGGGAACAGGCACAGCGGGAACAGGCACAGCGGGAACAGGCGCAGCCGCCCCCGACCGCGACCGCACGGTCGAGCTGGTCAACGCGATACTCGCCGAGACCGATGCGCGCCCCCGGCTGGCCAGGCACGACGGCTGGGACTGGCACCTGCACGTCACCCCGCGCGACGCGCCGCTGGCCGACCGGATGGGCGCCGAGATCGCGATGTCGGTGGTCGAGCTGGTGCGTGGCGACGACCTGTCCCGGCTGCGCCGGTGCGCCGGCGAGGACTGCGACGCCGTGCTGGTCGACCTGTCCCGGAACCGCTCGAAGCGCTTCTGCGACACCGGCAACTGCGCGAACCGGGCGCACGTGGCCGCCTACCGGGCCCGGCGGGCGGGCCGCGGCTGAGCGGTCACACCCGGTCCAGGTGCCGTTCGAGCAGCGCGTTCACCTCGTCGGGGCGCTCGTAGTTCAGCAGGTGCGCCGCGTCGGCGATCTCGGCGTACTCGGCGCCGGGGACGGCGTCGGCGATCTCGCGCAGCGTCGCCGGCGGTGTCGCCGGGTCGTCGGCACCGGCCACCACCAGCGCCGGGACCGACACCGAGCCCAGCTCGGCGCGGATGTCGAAGGCGCCGACCGCGGCGCAGCAGGCTGCGTAGCCGCCGGGCCGCGCGGCGCGCAGCATGTCCAGCAGCCGCTTCTCCCCCGCCGGGTCGCGGCGCGCCCAGTCCTCGACGTACCAGGTGCCCGGCCGGGACGCGACCATCGCCGCGGTCCCCTGCTCGCGCACCGTCGCCGCACGCTGCGGCCAGGCCTCCGGGTTCGGGAACCGGGCGGCCGTCGCCAGCACCGCGATGCTGCGGACCCGCTCGCCGCCGTGCACGCCCAGCCACTGCCCGATCGCGCCGCCGATCGACACGCCCACGTAGTGGAAGTCGGTGTCCCCGACGACGGCCAGCGCGCCCTCGGCCAGCTCGGCGATCGTCAGGTCGTCGGTGACGTCCGGCGACCCGCCGTGCCCGGGCAGGTCGAAGCGCACGCAGCGGAACCGGTCGGACAGGGCCGCCACCTGGGCGTCGAACAGGTGCAGGTCGGTCCCCAGCGACGGTCCGAACAGGAGGACCGGGGCGGGCTCGGGGCCGTCGGCGACGTGATGCAGGTCCAGTGCCATGCCCCCATCGTGCCCTCCCTGCGTCCGGTCGGACGCTGCGCGGGGCGGTCCGGGTTCGTAGGGTTCCGGGCGAGGCACCGTCGCCGCAGCCGGGAGGACCACCGATGGCCGAGCTCGAGACGTTCCGGATGCTGATCGGCGGCAGGCCCACCGACGCGGCGTCCGGTGCCACCTTCGAGACCCGGAACCCGTACACCGGACGCCCGTGGGCGTCGGTGCCGGACTGCGGTCCCGCCGACGTGGACGCCGCCGTCGCCGCGGCCCGCTCCGCGCTGGACGGCGAGTGGGGCGCGATGACGCCGTTCGCCAGGGCGGCGTGCCTGCGCCGGCTCGGCGACCTGGTCACCGAGCACGCGGAGGCGCTGGCCCGCACCGAGGTCGCCGACTCCGGCAAGCTCTACCGGGAGATGATCGGCCAGCTCACCGGCCTGGGCGGCTGGTACCACTACTTCGCCGGGATCGCGCCGACGATCGAGGGCCGCCAGATCCCGTCGCCGAACCCGGACTACCTGGTCTACACCCGCCGCGAGCCGGTCGGCGTGGTCGCGGCGATCACCCCGTGGAACTCGCCGCTGCTGCTGATGACCTGGAAGCTGGCGCCCGCGCTGGCCGCGGGCTGCACGGTCGTCGTCAAGCCGTCCGAGCACTCCCCCGCCTCGACGCTGCGCTTCGCCGAGCTGATCGAGCAGGCCGGTTTCCCGGCGGGGACCGTGAACGTGGTGACCACGAACGACCGGGACACCGCCGCGCACCTGGCCGGCCATCCGGGAATCGACAAGGTGGCCTTCACCGGCTCGACGGCGACCGGCCGGGCCGTCGCGCGGGCGGCCGCGGAGAACATCGCCGCGGTCACCCTGGAGTTGGGCGGCAAGTCGCCGCAGGTGGTCTTCCCGGACGCCGACCTGGCTGCCGCCGCGAACGGGATCGTCGCCGGGGTGTTCGCCGCCACCGGGCAGACCTGCATGGCGGGCTCGCGGCTGATCGTGCACGCCGACGTGCACGACGAGCTGGTCCGGCTGGTCGTCGAGCGGGCGTCCACGATCCGGCTCGGCGACCCGAACGCCGCGGACACCGAGATGGGCCCGGTCGCGAACGAGCCGCAGTACGAGAAGGTGCTCGGCTTCTTCGACACCGCACGAGCGGAGGGCAACACGATCGCCTGCGGCGGCGCCGCGGAGAGCGGCCTCGGCGGCCTGTTCGTGCAGCCGACGGTGGTCACCGGGGTGACACGGGAGTCGACCCTGTTCCGCGAGGAGGTGTTCGGGCCGGTGCTCGCCGCGCTGACGTTCACCGACGAGGACGAGGCGGTGAAGCTCGCCAACGACACCCCGTACGGGCTGGCCGGTGCGGTGTGGACGAAGGACGTGCACCGCGCCCACCGGATCGCCGGCCGGATCCGCGCCGGATCGGTCTGGATCAACGCCTACCGGGCGGTCGCCCCGAGCGTGCCGTTCGGCGGGTTCGGGCGGTCCGGGATCGGCCGGGAGAACGGGGTGCACGCGGTCGACGGGTACCTGGCCGACAAGGCCGTCTGGGTGGAGCTGTCCGGCGGCACCCGGGACCCGTTCACCCTGGGCTGAGGGCCGCGTCAGTTCCAGATGGTGACGTAGACCGGCGGCCGGAACCGGGACGGCGACACCCCGGCGCCCGGCTCCCGCAGCAGCCGCATGGCCTCCGGGGTGCTGAGGAAGTTCCGCAGCGAGCCCGCCCCGGCCGAACGCCGGTCGATCGGCAGCATCGTGACGAACCAGACGACCTCCATCGGGGTCCCCGGCACGTCCAGCGGCACCAGCTCCCGGCGCCGGGTGCGGTGCACGGCCAGGTGCGCCAGCGACGGCGTGACGCCCGCGCCACCGGCGGCGGCGTCCCAGGCGGCGGTCTGGTGCGGGAACACCCGCATCCGCGACTCCGGGACGCCGAGCCCGCGCAGCAGCCGTGCGACGTCGCTGCCCGGGTCGGTCGCGTCGGCGTCGACCAGCCACGGCCACTGCCGGGGCGAGCCGCGGAACCGGGCGCCGGGCGCGCCCAGCACCACCATCCGGCTGCGGAAGACCGGTTCGCTGACCAGCGGGATGCCGCGCTGGCCGGAGAGGTCCGGGCCGAGCGCGGCGTCGGCCAGCCGCTGCGAGACCAGCGCCGCCATCTCCGAGGTGACGGCCACACCGACCGACACGTCGACGGTCCCGGACGAGCGGGCCCCGAACGCGTCGGCCAGCGGGCCGCCGGCGAACTCGACGACCGTGTTCGAGCCGATCAGCCGCAGCGGTTCGGGGGCGCCGTTCGCCGACCGGACGGCGGCCTCGGCCTCCGCGCCGAGCGCCACCATCTGGGCGGCGATGGTGAGCAGCCGGTTCCCGCCCGCCGTCATCACCATGCCGGTGCCGCCGCGGGTCAGCAGCGGATCGCCGAGGTACTTGCGCAGCGCCGCGATCGCCTGCGAGACAGCGGGCTCGCTCACCGAGAGCGCGTCGGCGGCAGCCTTCACCGAACCCAGGCGCGCCACCAGGACGAACGCGGACAGCTGCGTCAACGTCATGCCGGTCAGTCTGGACCCACGCCCGCCGCGAGCACACCTAAGTGATCGGTTATCTGCTGCTGGTGGCGACCCGCCGGGTGCACGACGATGGTGGCGCTGCAGCGCGGCAGGAGGGAGCGGACATGTCTGCGACGGACCACACGCACAACGGGTGGGGGGGGCGTCCGCTCGAGGTGCTCCGCGACATCTGGTCGGCGAACGCGCGCACCGGCGACGAGATCGAGGAGCAGCTGCGCGGGAACCGGCCGAAGGTCTGCCGCAACATGCGCTCGATCGGCTTCGGCGGGATGGACCCCGACGTCGTCGCCCCCGGTGAGGGCACGAACACCCCGGTGGACAGCGACATCCGCAGCGCCTGGCGGGCGACCCTGGAGCGCGAGGGGAAGCTGCACCCGCAGGGCAGCGCCGCGACCGGCCCGGCCCGGCCGCGCACCGATGACTGATCCCGGCGCGCCCGGCTCGGTGCCGGAGCTGACCGCTCTGCTGCGCGACGGCGGCTATCTCGCCGACCGCGGGCTCGCCACCGCCGTGCACGTGGCGCTGTCGCTGCGGCGGCCGATCCTGCTGGAGGGTGAGGTCGGCGTCGGCAAGACCGAGCTGGCCAAGACGCTCGCGACGGTGCTCGGCCGGCGGCTGATCCGGTTGCAGTGCTACGAGGGCATCGACACCGGCCAGGCGATGTACGAGTGGGACTACGCCCGCCAGATGCTCTACATCCGGGCGATGGGCGAGCGGGACGCGACCGCCCCCGGCGAGGTGGTCTCCGCGCTGTTCGGGCCGGACTTCCTGGTCGAACGACCGCTGCTGGACGCGGTGCGGGCCGGGTCCGGCGCGGTCCTGCTGATCGACGAGATCGACCGCGCCGACGACGAGTTCGAGGCGTTCCTGCTGGAGCTGCTCGCCGAGTTCCAGGTGACCATCCCGGAGATCGGCACCATCCGCAGCGACGATCCGCCGCTGGTGCTGCTCACCTCCAACCGGACCCGCGAGCTGCACGACGCGCTCAAGCGGCGCTGCCTCTACCACTGGCTGGGCTACCCGGACGCCGAGCGCGAGACCGAGATCGTGACGGTCCGAGAGCCCGGCGTCGGGATCGAGCTGGCCCGCAAGGTGGTGGCCGCGGTGCACCGGCTGCGCGAGCTGGACCTGGCCAAGCCGCCGGGCGTCGCGGAGAGCATCGACTGGGCCAGGACGCTGGCCTTCCTCGGCGAGGACCTCGACCCGGACAGCGCCGAGCTCACCCTGGGCACCGTCGTCAAGGACCACGAGGACATCGAGCTGGTCCGCGGCCGGCTCGACGACCTGACCGCCGGATGAGCACGGCCGGCACCGACCTCGTCCGGGTGCTCGTCGCGTTCACCCGGCGGCTGCGCACCGAGGGGGTCCCGGCCGGCTCCGGTGACCTGCTGACGTTCACCAGGGCGGCGGCCGTGCTGGACCCGACCGACCTGACCGACCTGTACTGGGCGGGACGGGTCTGCCTGGTCACCCGGCGCGACCACCTGGCCGTCTACGACCGGGTGTTCGCCGCGTTCTTCCTGGACCGGCCCGATCCGGTCGACGAGCTCGTCCGGGTGCACGCGGGCACCGCGGCCGCCACCGACTCGGCCGTGCAGATCCCGGCCGCCGAGCCCGGCGACGACCGGGAGGAGGACGAGGCCGCCCGGCTCGGGCCGGTCGCGTCGGACATGGAGCTGCTGCGCACGCGGTCCTTCGCCGGCTGCACCGGCGACGAGCTGGTCGCGATCCGCCGGATCATGGCGGCGATCCGGCTGTCCCCGCCCCGGCGGCGCACCCGCCGGACCCGCCCGGCGCGCTCCGGGCCGGTCCCGCACCTGCGTGCCACGCTGCGCCGCAGCCTGCGCTCGCAGGGGGTCCCGATCGATCCCGCCTGGCGCCGCCGCCGGATGCGGACCCGCCCGCTGGTGCTGCTGCTCGACGTCTCCGGGTCGATGGCCGACCACTCGCGGGCGCTGCTGCAGTTCGCGCACGGCACCCAGCACGCCGCCCGGTCGCTGTTCCGGGTCGAGGTGTTCTGCTTCGGCACCCGGCTCACCCGGCTCACCGCGGCGCTGCGCACCCGGCATCCGGACGACGCCCTGCGGCGGGCCGCCGCCGAGGTCGTCGACTGGGAGGGCGGGACCCGGATCGGCGACGCGATCGAGTCGTTCGTCCGCGGGCCCGGACGGCGCGGTGCCGCCCGCGGCGCGGTCGTCCTGATCTGCTCGGACGGCCATGACCGCGGCTCCCCCGCCGTGCTGTCGGCGGCGATGGAACGCCTGGCCCGGCTCTGCCACCGGATCGTCTGGGTCAGCCCGCATCCCGCCGCGGTGGCCGGGCGCGGCCCCGTCCCGGTGGGCATGATGGTGGCCGAACCGCACGTGACCGCCGTGGCGGCGGGCCACGACCTGCGCAGCCTGGAGCAGCTCGCCGCGCTGCTGCCGACGCTGCGATGACCGGGAGGGGAGCCGGGACGTGCACTGGAGCGTGAGCATCCGGACCCGGGGTGATCGGCCGATCACCCACGACGAGGTGCTGCGGCTGGCCGACGCCGTCGCGGTGCACCGCGGCGTGGCCAGCGGCATCGGCACCCCGGGCTACGGCGCGCAGATCGTGGTCACCGCCGACGGCGAGCAGGACGCGGTCCGGCGGGGCCGGGAGGTGTTCGCCGACGTCGTGGAGCGGGCCGGGCTGCCCGCCTTCCCGGTCGTCGGGGTGGAGGCGGTCAGCGAGGAGGACGACGCGCTGCCGGACCCGGCGGAACCGGACCCGCTCCCGTGATCAGGCTCGGCTCGCTGGCCGGGTACGCCTTCTCCGGGCCCCGGCTGCTCGGCGGCTGGACCCCGCCGCCGGTGCCCGCGGTGTACGCGATCCTCTACCGGCCCGATCCGCAGCGCGAACGGTTCGCGGTGACCTGGGTCGGGCACAGCGAGGACCTGAGCGCGGAGGGGCTGCCGTTCCGGCACCGGCGCAGCCCGTGCTGGGTGCAGCGGGCCGGATCGAAGTGGGCGCTGCACATCGCGACGCTGGAGGTGCCCGGCGGCGGGCCGGGGCACCGCAGGGCGATCGCCGAGGAGCTGATCGGGCTGTACGAGCCGCGCTGCAACACCGAGCGGTTCGACCCGTCCTGGCGGGCCGAGTGGATCGGCGGGTACTCCGACGCACCGTCCACCGCGCCGCTCCCCCCGCCCCGGCCCGGGAGCCCGGCCGGGGACGCCGACGGGGCGCCCGGGCCGGGATGACCCCGGCCCGGGGCGAGTGCCCCGGGCCCGGCTCTCACCCGGCCGGGCGGTACCCCACGGCCTCGGTGAGCCGGGACCGGCGCCGGCCGGACGCCGGCACGGCGACCACCGGGCGCTGCGGCACCGGGGTCGCGCCGCGGACGATCTCCTCGGCGAACCCGTAGAGCAGCGGGAGCGCGCCGGCGACCGTCCCGGCCGAGCGGTTGACGTGGTCGAGCCCCGGCCCGATCCGTGCGGCGTCGGCGTCGATCCGGCGGACCGCCTCCGAGCACTCCTCCAGGGTGGTCGCGACCCGGGTCAGCAGGGTGCCGACCCAGGCCAGGTAGAACGCGAGACCGGCGATCAGTGCGACGACCGCGAGCACCGACAGCACCACGAGCAGGGTCATCACCGACCGCCTCCGTTCGTCGTCGTGGCGGACCGGTCCGGCGGGACGCGGCCCAGGAACAGGTGGTGTTCCAGGCCCTCGGCGAGCACCCGGTCGACCGCGTCACCGGTCTGCGGGATCAACGTCGTCGAGGCCGTGTTGGCGGTGATCGCGAGCAGCGTGTCCCGGATCCCGGCGACCCGCCGGTCGATGATCTTCACGAACCACACCAGCAGGCTGAGCAGTGCCGCGACCGCGAGAACGACCACGAAGCCCGCGACGACCGCGATCCACCACGCGGTGATCTCCTCCGGACCCATCTCACCCTCCCAGCCGGCCGCGGCCGCGGCGCAGGCCGGCGGTGATCGCGTCGGCGTGCTCGACGGTCGTGGCCAGGTCGGCCAGCGGCCGGGTGTTCCGTTCGGCGTCCTGCAGTGCGGCGTCGATCGCCGGGGCCTGCCGCCCGATCCGGTGTGCCAGCACCAGGATCGGGACGACCAGCGCGACCACCACCAGGACCACCGCGATCCCGATGGCGAACCCGACGTACCAGCCGGTCATACCGACTCGCAGAAGTCGCGGACCGGCGCGAGCTCGGCGTTCACCGAGCCGACCACCGCGGGGACGGTCGCGGTGGACGCGGCGATCGCCCGGACCCCGCCGGTCAGGTCGGCGAGGGTCCGGCTCACGTGGCGCAGGTGCAGGATGACCCGGAGCAGGCCGATCCCGGTGACGGCGATGATCAGCGCCGCGATGATCAGTGTCGCCCAGGCGGCAGCGGGCATCAGGGGTTCCCTCCTCGTTCGGGGGCGCTCGGCAGGAGCGTCGCGACGCTGCCGGCGTAGCGGGTGGCCCCGACGGCCACCTGCCGCACCGTCGCGTCGGTGGTGGCGAGCAGCCCCGGGACGGGTTCGAGCCGTCCGGCCAGCCGCCCGCCGTCGGCCAGGATGTCGTCGGCGGCCCAGCGGATCCGCTCGACCGCGGCCAGCACGCGGTTGAGCAGCACCACGACCACCGGGAACACCACCAGCAGCAGGATCGCGTTCCCGATCCACCAGAGAGTCATCGTCGTCCTCCTAGGAGTGTCCGGGCCGGGTGCTCGGCCCGAGGAAGCGGCGCACGACCCGGCGCAGCGCCATCAGCGCGGCCGAGACGGCGATGCCGAGCGCACCGACCGGCCGCGCCCGGACCACGGTGGCCGTCCCGCCGGACCCGGCGCCGTTGATCTTCGCCTCGACGCAGTCGGCGAAGCCGCGCAGCAGCACCCCGGAGACGTCGGCGATCATGCCGCGGCCGAACTGGGCCGCCGCGCCGGAGACCTGCAGGTCCTGGGCGACCGTGACCTCGGTCCGCCCGCCGGACCCGGCGGCCAGCCGCATCGTCATCGTCATCTCGGCGGTGCCCTTGCCCTTGTCCTCGGAGCCGGCCGCGTGCAGCACCATCCGGCGCGCGGACTCGTCGGCCTCGACGAGCTCGGCGACCCCGGAGAACCGCAGCGCGACCGGTCCGAGCCGGGTCACCACCCTGCCCTCGTAGCGGTCGTCGCCGACCTCGCGGGTGAGCTCGGCCCCCGGCAGGCAGGGCACCAGCCCCGGCAGGTCCTGCAGCTCCGCCCAGACCCGGTCGGCCGGGGCGGCCACGGTGAACCTGTTCTCGATCAGCACGGCTCAGTCCCCCTTCACCGGCGGCGCACCGGAGTAGTCCTGCCCGGTGCGCAGCGCCTCCCAGACCCGGTCGGGCAGCAGCGGCATGTCGATGTTGCGGACCCCGGTATGCCGGATCGCGTCGAGCACGGCGTTGGCGAACGCGGCCGGCCCGCCCACCGTCGCGCACTCGCCGACGCCCTTGGCGCCGATCGGGTGGTGCGGGCACGGGGTGACCACCTCGTGCAGCTCGAAGCCCGGCGTCTCCCAGGCGGTGGGCAGCAGGTAGTCCATGAAGTTCGCACCGACGACGTTGCCGTCGCCGTCGTAGGTCTGGAACTGCATGCTGGCCATCGCGTACGCCTCGGTCAGCCCGCCCATGATCTGTCCCTCGACGATCATCGGGTTGATCCGGACCCCGCAGTCGTCGACGGCGACGAACCGCAGCACGTCCCACACCCCGGTCTCCGGGTCGATCTCGACCGTGGCGATGTAGCAGGCGAACGGCCAGGTCAGGTTCGGCGGGTCGTAGTAGGCGTTGCCCTCCAGGCCGGGCTCCATCCCGTCCGGCATGTTCGTGTACGCCGCGGCGGCGCACTCCTGGATGGTCACCCCGCGGCCCGGCGCGCCGCGCACGTGGAACCGGCCGAGCTCCCACTCGACGTCCTCCTCGGACACCTCCAGCAGGTGCGCGGCGAGCTTGCGCGCCTTCGCCCGGATCTTGCGGGACACCATCGACACCGCGGCCCCGGCCACCGGGGTGGAGCGCGAGGCGTAGGTCCCCATCCCGTACGGCGCGGTGTCGGTGTCGCCCTCCTCGACGACGACGTCGTCGGCGGGCAGTCCCAGCTCGTGCGCCACGATCTGCGCCCACGTCGTCTCGTGCCCCTGGCCCTGGCTGCGGGCGCCGGTGCGGAGCATCGCCTTGCCGGTCGGGTGCACCCGCAGCTCGGCGGAGTCGAACATCTTGATGCCGAGGATGTCGTACTCGCGGCTGTTGCCGGCCCCGAGCGGCTCGGTCATCGTCGAGATGCCGATGCCGAGCAGCCTGCCGCGCTCGCGGGCCGCGGCCTGCTCGGCGACGAAGTCCTGGTAGCCGATCGCGTCCAGGCCCAGCTGCAGGCACGTGCCGTACTGGCCGGAGTCGACCAGGAAGCCGAACGGCGTCCTGGCCGGGAAGGCGTCATCGGGCAGCAGGTTGATCCGGCGGAACTCGGCCTGGTCCATGCCCAGGTCGTCGGCCGCGGCCTGGATCATCCGTTCCTGGAAGTACATCGCCTCGGTGACCCGGAACGAGCACCGGTAGGCGACGCCGCCGGGGGCCTTGTTCGTGTAGGCGCCGTGCGCGCTGATGTGCCCGACCGGGACGTCGTAGCAGGCGAACGCCGAGTGCAGCAGGCCCACCTTGAACTTGCTGGGCTGGGCGTCGGCGAAGAACGCGCCCTGGTCGGTGGTCACGTGCATCCGGACGCCGAGGATCTTGCCGTCGCGGCGCAGCGCGAGCTCGCCGTCGAGGTACATGTCCCGGCCGAACCCGGTGGAGCTGAGGTTCCCCGACCGGTCCTCGACCCACTTGACCGGTTTCCCGGTGAGGATCGAGCAGAGGATCGAGCACACGTACCCCGGATAGACCGGCACCTTGTTGCCGAACCCGCCGCCCAGGTCGGGCGAGATCACCCGGATCATGTGCTCGGGCAGCTCGGCGACCAGCGCCACCGCGGACCGGATGATGTGCGGCGCCTGCGAGGTCATGTAGATCGTGAGCTTGCCGGTGGCCACGTCGAAGTCGGCGATCGAGCCGCACGGCTCCAGCGGCGACGGGTGGCTGCGCGGGTAGTGCAGCGACAGCGTGGACACCGTGTCCGCCTCGGCGAAGGCCCGCTCGGTGGCCGCGGCGTCGCCGACGTCCCACCGGTAGGTCAGGTTGTCGGTCTGGCCCTCCTTGTCGTCCCGGATCACCGGGGCGCCGGGCTCCATCGCCTGCTTCGGGTTGACCACCGGCGGCAGCGCCTCGTACTCGACGACGATCGCCTCCACCGCGTCCCGCGCGATGTACGGGTCGTCGGCGACCACGCAGGCCACCTCCTGGCCCTGGAAGCGGACCTTGTCGGTGGCCAGCACCGCCTGCGTGTCGTAGGACAGCGTCGGCATCCAGGCCAGGTTGCGCCGGGCCGCCATCTCCCCGGTCAGCACCAGCCGGACCCCCGGGACCGCCCAGGCGGCGGAGGTGTCGATGCTGACGATCCGGGCGTGCGCCAGCGGGCTGCGCAGGATCTCCATGTGCAGCATGCCGGGAAGCACCACGTCGTCGACGTAGGTACCGCGGCCGCGGATGAACCGGGCGTCCTCGGCCCGCTTGCGGCTGGCGCCGAGCCCGCCGATCCTGACCTCGTCCAGTGTGTCGGTCATGGTCGTCGTCCCCTCAGCCGGTCGCGCCGGCGCGCTGCTTCGCGGCCGCCCAGAGCACGGCCTTGACGATGTTCTGGTAGCCGGTGCAGCGGCAGAGGTTGCCCGACAGCGCCCACCGGACGTCCTCCTCGGACGGGTCCGGGTTGCGGCGCAGCAGCTCGGTGGCGGCGAGCATCATGCCCGGGGTGCAGAACCCGCACTGCAGGCCGTGCTCCTCGCGGAACCCCTCCTGGATCGGGTCCAGCTCGCTGGGCGTGCCCAGACCCTCGACGGTGGTCACCTCGTGCCCGTCGGCCTGGACGGCGAGCATCGTGCAGGACTTGACCGGCTCACCGTCGTAGAGCACGGTGCACGCCCCGCAGTTGGTGGTGTCGCAACCGATGTGGGTCCCGGTCAGACCGAGGCCCTGGCGCAGCAGGTGGGCCAGCAGCAACCGCGGCTCGACCTCCGCCGAGCGCGGTTCGCCGTTGACCGACACCGTGATCCGGCGCTGTTCCACGCCGTCCTCCTTCGTGGTCGGAACGCTCATCAGGCGGCCACCCCAGCGGTGGCGAACCCGGCCAGTGCGCGCCGGGTGAAGGTCGCGACGACCTGCCGCTTGTACCCGGCGCTGCCGCGGTGGTCGCTGCGCGGGCGGGCGGTGCCCGCGGCGAGCTCGGCGGCCCGCTCGATCGCCTCGGGCTCCAGCCGGGTGCCGACCAGCGCGTCGGCCGCCCCGGTCGCGGCCAGGGTGGTGGCGCCGACCCCGGTGAGCGCGAGCCCGGCCCGGGTGACCCGGCCGTCGGCGGCGATCTCCAGCGCGACCGCGAGCCCCGCGGTGGCGAAGTCGCCGACCCGGCGCTCCAGCTTCAGGAACGCGCCGTGCCGGGTGTCGCGGGCCGCGGGGACCCGGGCGGCGACGGCGATCTCGTCGTGCTCGAGCGCGTTCTGGAACGGCCCGGTCGCGAACTCGCCGACCGGGATCCGGCGCTCGCCGCGGACGCTGCGGGCGACGACCTCACCGCCGAGGGCGATCATCGCGGCGGCCCAGTCGCCCTGCGGGTCGGCGTGGCACAGCGAGCCGACGAGCGTGCCGCGGGTGCGCACCACGGGATCGGCGACCAGCGGCGCGCAGGCGGCCAGCGTGGGATGCCCGCCGGGGAGCAGCTCGGAGCGCTCCAGGTCGACGTGCCGGCACAGCGCGCCGATCTCGAGCGCGCCGTCCGCGGTCTCCCGGTGGTGGCGCAGCCCGGGCAGGCCGTTGATGTCGACGAGCAGCGCAGGCTGGGCGAACCGCAGCTTGAGCAGCGGGATCAGGCTCTGCCCGCCGGCGAGGACCTTCGCGTCCGGATCACCGGCGAGCAGCGCGAGCGCCTCGTCCAGGGTCCGGGGCGCCTCGTAGCGGAATCGTGGTGGGTACACGGCGTCTACTCCTCGTGCCCGGCGCGCCGGGCCGGTACCGGATCCGGTGGTTCGGGGATCGCCACCGGCCCGGCGTCGTCCTCCGGATCGGGACGGGGGTGCTGGTGCGGTGGCCACGGGCCGGCCACCGGCTGGCCCGCCACCTTCATGAACTCGACCACCGCCGGGAACGCGAAGACGGTCGGGCTCGCGGCGGGGTCCGGGGAGCCCGGCGGTGCGCCGAACAGCTCGGCCATCCGGGGGTTGCGGTGGCTCCTGTCATCGGGTTCCGTCGTCATCGTCGGTCCCGCCCTTCCGGCGCGCGTGCGTCATGATCAGCGGCACTCTGCCCTGACGTGGCCCAGAGCACATCCGGCTCTTAAGCGAAGGCTTAAGGTGACTTGCCCGCCGGTGTGGCCGGGGACACGATGGCGCGATGCAGGTCCCCGCCCACTTCGAGTACCGACGGGCCACCGACGTCGACGACGCCGTCGCGTTGCTGGCCCGCTTCGGTCCGGAGGCGAGGGTGGTCGCCGGCGGGCACAGCCTGATCCCGATGATGAAGCTCCGGCTCGCCCAGCCCGAGCTGCTGGTCGACATCAACGAGCTGAGCGAGCTGTCCGGGGTCCGGCTGCAGAACGGGCCGGACGGCCCGGAGCTGCGGATCGGTGCGCTCACCCGGCACGCCGAGCTGCTGGACTCCGCGCCGGTCGGCGAGCACGCGGCGATGCTGCACGACGCCGAGCGGGTGATCGCCGACCCGATCGTGCGCAACCGCGGGACCGTCGGCGGGTCGATCTGCCAGGCCGACCCGTCCGAGGACCTGTCCGGCGCCTTCACCGCGCTGCGCGCGGTCGCGGTGATCCGCGGCGCCGACGGCGAGCGGACGGTGCGGGTGCGGGAGTTCTTCCGCGGCCCGTACGAGACCGCGGTCGGCCCGGCCGAGGTGCTCGTCGAGCTGCGGGTGCCGGTCCTGGCGGGCAGCGGCAGCAGCTACCTCAAGGTCGACCGCCGGGCCGGCGACTGGGCGGTCGCCGCCGCCGGGGCCGTGCTGAGCCTGCGCGACGGCCGGGTGAGCGCGGCCGGCCTGGGGCTGACCGCGGTCGGGGCGCCCGACTTCGGCGCCCCGGACGCCGAGGAGTACCTGCTCGGGCGCACCCCGGATCCGGAGACGTTCGCCGAGGCGGGCCGGATCGCGGCCCGGGCCTGCCGGCCGGTGGCCGACCAGCGCGGCCCGGTGGACTACAAGCTGCACCTGGCGGGCGAGCTGACCGCCCGGGCCCTCACCGCGGCGGCCGCCCGCGCCGCGGACCGGTGAGCGGCCGTGCAGATCAGGGTCAGCGTGAACTCCGCCGAGCGGGTGCACGAGGTCGAGGCGCGGCTGCTGCTGGTGCACCTGCTGCGCGACGAGCTCGGCCTGACCGGCACCCACTGGGGGTGTGACACGTCGAACTGCGGGGCGTGCACGGTGTGGCTGGACGAGGTACCGGTGAAGTCGTGCACGGTGCTCGCCGTGATGGCCGACGGGCACCGGGTGCGCACCGTCGAGGGGCTGGAGGGCCCGGGCGGCCTGGACCAGGTGCAGCGGTCGTTCATCGAGTGCCACGGGCTGCAGTGCGGCTTCTGCACGCCCGGGATCCTGATGACGGCCCGGTGGCTGCTCGACCGGGTCCCGGACCCGACCGAACAGGAGATCCGGGAGGCGATCAGCGGGCAGGTGTGCCGGTGCACCGGCTACGAGAACATCGTCCGCTCGGTCCGGCACGCCGCCGAGTCCGAACAGGCCGAACAGGCCGGTTGGGCCGCGTCGTGACGCCGGCCGGGTTCGGTCCGCTGCGGCGCAAGGAGGACGTGCGGCTGGTCCGCGGCCGGGGCCGGTTCGTCGACGACATCGCGCTGCCCGGGATGCTGCACGGCGCGATCCTGCGCAGCCCGCACGCGCACGCCCGGATCATCTCGGTCGACACCAGCGCGGCCGAGTCACACCCGAAGGTCCGGGTGGTGCTCACCGGGGCGGACCTGGCCGCCCGGGACATGGCCTGGATGCCGACCGCGTCGCACGACGTGGCCGCGGTGCTGGCCTGCGGGAAGGTGCACTTCCAGGGTCAGGAGGTGGCGTTCGTGGCCGCCGAGGACCGGTACGCGGCGCGCGACGCGCTCGCCCTGATCGAGGTCGAGTACGAGCCGCTGCCCGCCGTCGTCGACGCCCGGACCGCGCTCGATCCCGGCGCGCCGCTGGTCCGCGACGAGCAGCCGGGGCGCACCGACAACCACGTGTTCGACTGGGAGAGCGGCGACGCCGCCGCCACCGACACGGAGTTCGCCGCCGCCGAGCACGTGTCGACCTGCGACCTGGTGTACCCGCGGGTGCACCCGGCGCCGCTGGAGACCTGCGGGATCGTCGCCGACGCCGACCCGGTCGAGGGCCGGCTCACCGTGCACGCCACCACCCAGGCGCCGCACACCCACCGGGTGCTCTACTCGCGGATCGCCGGGGTGCCCGAGCACCGGATCCGGGTGGTCGCACCGGACATCGGCGGCGGCTTCGGGAACAAGGTCGCGATGTACCCGGGCTACCTGTGCGCGGTCGTCGCCTCCACCGTGACCGGACGCCCGGTGAAGTGGACCGAGGACCGCTCGGAGAACCTGATGGCGTCGTCGTTCGCCCGCGACTACCACATGCGCGGCGAGATCGCGGCGACCCGCGACGGCCGGATCCTCGCCGTCCGGGTGCAGGTGCTCGCCGATCACGGCGCGTTCAACGCGACGTCGCAGCCGTCGGCGTTCCCGGCCGGCTTCTTCGGCGTCTTCACCGGCTCCTACGACCTGCGGGCGGCGCACTGCCGGGTCACCGGGGTGCACACGAACAAGGCCCCCGGCGGGGTCGCCTACGCCTGCTCGTTCCGCATCACCGAGGCGTCCTACCTGGTGGAACGCCTGGTCGACGTGCTCGCGCACGATCTCGGTCTCGATCCGGCCCGGCTCCGGATGGCGAACCTGCTGCGCCCCGAGCAGTTCCCGCACCCGACGCCGACCGGCTGGGAGTACGACTCCGGCGACTACCCGGCGACGCTGGGCCTCGCGCTGGAGATCGCCGGCTACGACGAGCTGCGCGCCGAGCAGGCCGCCCTGCGCGCCGGATACGAGCGCACCGGCCGCGGGCGGCTGCTCGGGATCGGCCTGAGCTTCTTCACCGAGGCGGTCGGGGCCGGGCCGCGCCGCACGATGGACATCATGGGCCTGGGCATGGCCGACGGCGCCGACCTGCGGGTGCACCCGTCCGGCGACGCGGTGCTCGCCGTGTCCTGCATGAGCCAGGGCCAGGGGCACGAGACGACGTTCGCCCAGCTGATCGGGCACGAGCTGGGAATCCCGGCGGACCGGGTGCAGGTCGTGCAGGGCGACACCGACCGGACGCCGTTCGGGCTGGGCACCTACGGCTCGCGGTCCACCGCGGTCTCCGGTGCCGCGACCGTGGTCGCGGCCCGGCGGGTGCGGGAGCGGGCCCGCCTGGTGGCCGGGGCGATCCTGGAGATCGACCCGGCCGACCTGGAGTGGGTGCCGGGCCGCTGGCAGGTGCGCGGGAACCCGACGGTGGGGGTCTCGCTCACCGAGATCGCCGCCGCCGCGTACTACGGCCGGGAGCTGCCGGACGACGTCGAGGGCCAGCTGGACGCGTCCTGCGTGTACAACCCGCCGAACCTGACGTTCCCGTGCGGCGCCTACCTGTGCGTGGTGGAGGTGGACCCGGTGACCGGGGAGGTCCGGGTGCGCCGGTTCGTCGCCGTCGACGACTGCGGGGTGCGGATCAACCCGATGATCGTGGCCGGCCAGGTGCACCGCGGCCTGGCCGATGGGATCGGGATGGCGCTGATGGAGCTGATCACCTTCGACCCGGACGGGAACCATCTCGCCGCGTCGTTCATGGACTACCTGCTGCCCACCTCGATGGAGTGCCCGTCCTGGGAACTGGGAGAGACCGTGACACCGTCACCGCACCATCCGATCGGCGCCAAGGGCGTCGGTGAGTCCGCCACCGTCGGGTCACCGGCGGCCGTCGTCAACGCCGTGCTGGACGCCATCGGTGTCCGGCACGCCGACATGCCGCTGACCCCGGCCCAGGTGTGGCGGGCCGTGCAGGGCCGCCCGCTGCGCCCCGACCTGGCGATCCGGTGAGCCCGGTGACCAGCGGCGAGATGCTGGCCAGGGTCAGCGACCTGCGCGCGCACCGGACCCCGTTCGTGCTCGCCACCGTGGTCCGTGCCGAGCGCCCGACCAGCGCGAAGCCCGGCGACCGGGCGGTGGTGCTCGCCGACGGCACGATCGACGGTTTCGTCGGCGGTTCCTGTGCCGAGTCGACCGTCCGGTCGGAGGGTCTGCGGCTGCTGCGGGCCGGTGAGTCCGGGCTGCTGCGGATCACCCCGGACGGCGACGACGGCGGCGACCCGGTCGAGGGGCTGCGCACCGTCGGCAACCCGTGCCTGTCCGGCGGGACCCTGGAGATCTTCCTGGAGTCGATCGTCCCGCCGACGATGGTCACCGTCGTCGGCGACTCGCCGGTGGCCAGGGCGCTGGCCCGGGTGGGCCGCAGCCTGGAGTTCGAGGTGACCGCCTGGCCGGCGCCGGAGCAGCCGGTCGCGCCGGACACGGCCGGGGTGGTCGTCGCCTCGCACGGCCGCGACGAGATCCCGGTGCTGCGCGCGGCGCTGGCGGCCGGCGTCCCGTACGTCGCCGTCGTCGCGAGCCGGCGCCGGGCCGACGCCGTCCGCGCCGACCTGGTCGCCGCCGGTGTCGCCGAGCCGGACGTGGCCCGGCTGCACGGGCCGGCCGGTCTGGACCTCGGGGCGCGGACCGCCCCGGAGATCGCGCTGTCGGTGTTCGCCGAGCTGCTGGCCGGCCGGTCCGGCGCACCGCCCGCCGCGCCCGCTGCCGTCCCGGCCGGGCCGGCAGCCCAGACAGTGCCGGCGGCGCAGGCAGGGCCGGCGGGGCCGGCGGCGGCGGTCGATCCGGTGTGCGGCATGACGGTCACCGCGGCCGCCCCGACGCCGTCCGCCGAGCACGGCGGGACCGTGCACTGGTTCTGCTGCGACGGCTGCCGCCGGGCCTTCCTGGCCGGGACGGCGGACGGCTGAGGCCGGCCGCCCGGATCAGGCGACCTCCTCCCAGCCGAGCCGGTCGGTCCAGCGCTCGCCGTGGTCGGCGGCGCCGTCGTGACCGCGCTCCGGGGCCGGGCCGGGATCCGCGGTGCCGATCGGGCCGGGGCCCGCGGGCTCGGTGTCGGCCGGGGTTGCGGGCACGGTTCCTCCGGGGGTCGAGGTCCCGCCGTGCCCGGGGTCGAGGGCCCGGGCACGGCGGGGGTTCGGAGCCACGACCGGGGACCACGACGCCTGCCGGGGGATGTCCGGCGGCGGGGAGCAACGCCGGACGGCGGCGCCGGTGTCCGCCGCGACCCCGTGCGGCGAGCGGGTCACGGCACCGACGGGGCAGGACGTTACGAGGTCGTACCGGGGTGGGTTCGCTTCCTGAGAGTGCACTCCGCCGAGCGGGTCCGGCGGGACGGCGGGCGGGTAGGCGTTCGGCTCGTCGGCGCACCGGTACCGGCCGGACGCCGCATCGCCGTTCACGGCCGGTGGCCCGCTCATGCCAGCACGATCCGGTCGTTCTCGACGCGGACCGGGCGGGCCGCCAGCGGCGCGCCGGCCGGGCCCTCCAGCGGGGCGCCGCCGTCGATGTCGAAGACGCTGCCGTGGCAGGGGCAGCTGATGCCGGTCGCGGTCACCTGGTCGACCAGGCAGCCGGCGTGCGGGCAGGTCGCGTCGAACGCGGCGAACGTCCCGGCCTGCGGCTGGGTGACGACGACGCCGTCCTCGGCGAACACCCGGCCGCCGCCGACCGGGATGTCGGACGCCGCGGCCAGGCCCTGCTCGGCGCCCTGCTCGGCGGCGGCCTGCGGTTCGGCGGAGGGGACCGGGGCGGCCGGTTCCGGGGCGGCGCCGGTCCCGGCGGGTGCTGCGGCCCGGGGTGTGCCGTAGGTCGAGCAGCCCGCGGCGCAGCACGCCGCGGCGGCGGTGCCCACGCCGGCGAGCAGCCTGCGGCGGGTGATCGGGGACATGCGGGGCCTCCTGGTGCAGATCGGGATTCGCCGGCCGGGCGGGCTCAGAACACGAGGCCCTGGCCGGTGAAGAACCACAGCGCGGAGGTGAGCCACACCCCGGCGAGGACGGCGAGCAGCACGCCGCCCGCCACCGCGAGTGCCCAGCCGGGCACGCCGCGCCGGTGCAGCAGCAGCATCTTGGTGACGAACGCGCCGTAGAACACACAGCCCAGCACCGAGTGCAGCAGCACCGACGGTGTCGCCCCGGACCAGCCGAACGCGTACAGACACTGCGCGGCGACCGGGACGGTCACCAGCACCGCGATCCGGCCGGACCACCGGTGCACCGTCGCGACCGACGGATCGGCGTAGCCGCGGCGCAGCATCCGGCCGGTGACGCCCTGCAGGATCGCCAGCAGCAGCGCCGCGGAACCGAGCCACGCCTTGGCGGCGGCGCCGCTGGAGAACCCGGCGAGGTTCACCGCGACCCCGGTCCCCTCGTGCTGGCGGGCCCACACGCCGAGCGCGACCGCGACCAGCGACCCGATCACGACCGGGAGGATCACGGCGCGCAGCGATGGGCCGACCGGCCCGCGCGGGTCCAGCGCGGTGTCCGTCGCTGCGTCCGTCGCTGTGTCCGTCGCTGTGTCCGTCGCTGCGGCCGGGCCGGCGGGGCGTTCGGCGAGCCCGGTCGCAGCGGGGCCGGGTCCGCGGTGGCCCCCGGCGGCGCCGGTGCGCCGCCGGGAACCGGACCCGGCCGGGGACCTCTCGTGGCCGGCGTCCCGGGACGGGCGGCCGGGCGCGACGGCTCCGGCGTCCCGCGCCGGGCGGCGCGGCGGGTCCCCGACCGGTTCCTGCTCCCCGGTCCGGCTCCGCGGGTCGGCGCGGTCGTCGGCCGGGTACCCCGGTGGGGCGCTCCGGCCGTAGGGCTCGAAGAGCTCCCCCGGGGCGTTCGCCCGCCGCCGCCCGGCGGTGCCCGCGCGGCGGTCGGCGTCGCCCGGCGGGCCGGGGGACCACCGGTCGTCGCGGGCGGGATCGGGCCGCGCGGCGCGGGGCCGCGGGCGGCGGGCCCGGCGGCGGGGCGGCGGCGGCACCGGTTCGAGCCACTCCCGCGGGGCGGGACCGACCGGGGCGGAGCCGCCGCTGTCCTCCGGGGTCCGCGGGTTCGGGACGATCGGCGCGAAGCCGAACGGATCGGTGGTCTCGTGGTCGGCGTGCCGCGCGCCGCGGCCCATCAGTACCCGCCCCCGCCGTAGTCGCCGGCCTCCGGGGCCGCGGGGGCGGCCGGGGTTGCGGGTGCCCCGGTCGGCGGCCCGGTGCCTGCCGGGGCGGTCGGCGCGGTGAACTCCCAGGTCCGGCCGCCGGTCGAGGCGGTGCCGGCGGCGGTGCCGTCCTGCACGGTGTACTCGACCCAGCTGCCGTCGTCGGCGGTCAGCCGGGTGGGGCCGTCCTGGGCGACCGGGCCCCGCGTCCACGACTCGACGCTCGCGTCGTCGCAGACGTAGGCCTTGGCCAGGCCGTCCTCGACGGTGATGTCCACGCTGACCCCGCGGTCGGCCGACCATCCCGAGTAGAGGACGGGCCCGGCCGGTGCGGCCTCGGGCGCCGGGGAGCCGAGCGCGAGCGCACCGGTGGCCTGTTCGACGGCGGCCGGTTCCGCGGGCTGGGCGGTCAGCACGACGTTCGCGGTCGCCACCCCGGCACCGACGGCGGCCACCGCGGCCAACGTCAGCAGCGGTCCGGTGATCCGCATGTCAGCCCACCTCGATCCGGACCGAGTCGAACGCGGGGGTCTGGTTGGCGCGCTGCATCATCGGTGTGCGGTGCGAGCCGTCGCCGGCCCAGGACGAGCACTGCAGCTCGCCGGCCTGGTCGACGCCCGGGACCTCGATGGTGACGCTGTCCGGGGTGGTGCCGCCGCCGCCGTCCTCGGTGGCCTCGAAGAACAGCGGGGCCGGGGCGGAGTCCGGGGCCTCGGCCGGGTCGGCCAGGATCCGGCAGGCGGTGTGGAAGTGGCCGCGCTGCAGGCCCTCGCCGTCGAGCAGCGACGACTCGACGTAGTAGCCGCCCTGCGCCGCGGCGAGGAACCGGTCGCGGACCAGGTTGCGGGTGCTGACGGTGAGCGAGAACGGCTCGCCCGGGGCGACTCGGTCCGGCGCCTCGGTGATCAGCAGCGACGGGCTGCGCTCGGCGTCGGCGACCTCGCCGAACGCGGTCGACACGCAGCGCGGGGCCTCCTGGAAACCGTTGTGCGCGGTGAGCCGGCTGGCGGAGCAGTCGGAGGCGAGGATCTCCAGCGCGGCGTCGGCATCCTGGTCGGGGCCGTCGTTGTTGCCGGCCTCGTCGTCCTGGCCGTTGCCGTCGTCCTGGCCCTCCGGGGCCGGGTCCTGGCCCGAGCCGTCGGAACCATCGGCGCCATCAGCACCGCCGGCACCATCAGCGCCGCCGGATCCATCAGTGCCATCAGCACCGTCGGTGCCCGAGCCGCCGTCCGGGTCCTGCCCGGGGGACGACGTCCCGTGGTCGTGCCCGCCGGACTTCGAGCCGGAGCGCGGCCCGGAGCCGGTGAGCCCGGTCCCGGAGAGGGACTCGGCGATGTTCTCGGCGGCCGGGCCGTCCCGGTCGGCGGTCGCGGCACCCGCCGCGTAGGCGGCGGGCCCGGCGACGAGCAGGCAGGCGACGAAGGCGGCGGCCGCGGCCGTTCGGCGGCGGTTGGTGGTGGACGGGCTCATCGGTGACGACTCCTCGGGGCGGTCCGGTCGCGGTGCGAGCCGGCGGATCGGGACCCGCGACGGCGGTACGCGTGCTCACGTTCGCCGGACGGGTGGGCGTCCTGGTCGGGTTCGAGTGGATGTGCGCCGGACACGCCGCCGAGCGGGTCGTGGCCGGCCGGGTCCGGGTCGAGGGGACCGGGCGGATCGGGATCGAGGCCGTCCGGCGCGTACGGGTCCGGCGCGAAGCCGTCGACCGGATAGCCGTCCGGTGGGTGGCCGTCCGGTGGGTGGCCGTCCGGTGGGTGGCCGTCGGGTGACCGGCCGTCCCGCGCGACATCGTCCGGTCCGAGGCCGGCCGGCGGGTACGGCTCCGGGGCGAACCCGTCCGGCTCGTGGCGGTCCCCTGCCGACCGGCCGGGCCGGTACCCGTCCGGGGCGAGCAGGTCGGCGACGGTGTCCTCGCCCGGCGCGGCGTGCGCCCCGCCGGTCCGCGGGCGCACCTGCGGTGCCCGGGCGAGCTCATCCCACGGGTCGGGCGGGCCGACCGCGAGCGCGGCCCGCGCGGGTGCGGCGCCGTCGTCGCGGGCCCGCCGCGGCCGCGGGATCGCCCCGCCGGCCGGGAGCAGCCGGGACACCTCGGCCAGTGCGGACGCCCCGGCCGGGCGGCCCCGGCGGTAGAGCGTCATCAGCAGACCACCGGCGGCGAGCAGCGCCACCCCCACCACGAGACCCGGGACGACCAGGTCGGACGGGGTGCGGACGCTGTCCGGGAGCGGCGGCGCGGGCAGCGCGTCGTAGTCGACCAGGCCGGTCGACTCCAGGTAGCCGAGGTGCCGGGTGACGTAGGTGTCGGCCTCGATCGCGAACTGGCGCATCAGCTCGTTGCGGGTGCCGACCCGGACCTCGGTGATCGCCGGCAGCACGCTGCCGTGCGCGGCCCGCAGGATCTGCACGAACTGGCGGTCGTAGTCGGTGCCGGTGCGCGCCGTCAGATCGTTCATCCAGGCGATCTGCTGGTCGTTCGGGCGGCTGGGGAGCTGCACGCCGAGCTGCTCGGCGACGGTGCGGACCTCGGCGTCCAGGTCGTGGTGCTCCACGCCGAGCTTGCGGGCGACCTCGCGGACGGCCGGCGAGCTGGCCTGCTGCTCGCCCTGCTGCCCGGTGGGGGCCTCCCACAGACCGGCGAGGCGGACCTTCTCCAGCAGGTCGCGGTCGGCGGGGCCGAGCGGGCCCCACTGGGTCTGGGTCCAGCCCTGGACGGCGGCGAACGGTGCGGCGGCGACCCACGACTGGGCCACCGCGACAACGACGACACCGGCCAGCGCGACCAGGATCGACCAGCGGAGCGGGCCGGGGATCCGGCGGGACATCAGCTTCTCCTCGTGTTTCTCAGACCTGGGCGAACTGCTCGGTGTGCACCCGGTCCTCCGGGACGCCGAGCGAGTGCAGGGTGTCCAGCACGTCGGACACCAGCTGCGGACGGCCGCAGATGAAGTAGTCGTGCCTGCGCGATCCGCCGGCCCCGTCCAGATCGGTCAGCACCGCGGACAGCAGTGCGGTGTCGATCGGTCCGGTGGCGCCTGCCCAGTCCCGCGACGGGCGCCGCAACACCTCGGTGACCTGCAGGTCGAGCAGGGTCCGCAGATGCGCGAGCTCGGCCCGGAACAGCAGGTCGGCGCGGTCGCGGGCGTGCACGACGAGCCGGTACGGGCGCCGGTCACCGCGATCCGCTGCGGTGCGCAGCATGCTCATCATCGGGGTGATCCCGACCCCGCCGGCGATCAGGACGAACCCGGTCGACGGCACGGCGTCCGGGGTGAACGAACCGTACGGACCGTCCACCCACACCGGATCGCCGCGGCGCAGCTCGCGCAGCCGGGAGGCGAAGTCACCGGTGTGCCGGACGGTGAACTCGATCCGGCCGCCGTCCACCGCGGACGAGGCGATCGTGAACGGGTGCTCCTCGACCGACATCCGCTCCAGCCGGAGCCAGGCGAACTGCCCGGGCCGGAACCAGGGCCCGGAGTGCCGTCCGCGGCGCTGCAGGACCAGCGTCGACACGGTCGCGCTCTCCGGCCGCACGACGTGCACCCGGAACTCGCCGGCGTCGCCGACCGCCCGCATCCCCCAGCGCACCAGGAGCACCCCGACCAGGAGCAGGCCGAGGATGCCGAGCACCGGGCCCATCACGGCGTCGGTCACCAGGTTGTTCAGCCACAGCACGTGCAGCGACGACGCACCCACGACCAGTGCGGCCAGGCTCAGGTGCACCCACCGCCACACCTCGTGGGTGCCGGAGCGGACCCCGCGCACGGCGAAGAGCAGCAGCACCGCGATCGCGACGGTCCCGATCGTGGCGGCCTGCCCGCGGGCCGGCGCCGACATCGGGACGAGCAGCCAGACCCGTTCCGGGTGGTCGGCGACCACGCACGCCAGGTGCAGCGCGACGAGAGCACCGGCCAGGATGCCGAGCCTGCGGTGCAGGCCGAGCAGCGTCTCCAGCCCGAGCGCGCCGGACAGGCCGCGCACCCGGGAGGGCAGCACCGCGACGACGACCAGCGCGGACAGCGCGAGCAGCCCGGTGAGCACCGACATCTGGTGCAGCAGCGGCTGCGGACCGGAGCGGAGCATCCAGATCACCGACGGCCCGACGAGGGCCGTGACCAGCACCGATCCCCAGATCAGGCGGGCGCGGCGGTGCGCCAGCCAGGCGTCGGCGGGATCGTCGCGCCGGACGGGTGCGGTGACCTGGTGCGAGCCGGGCCGGCTCACGGCGTGCCGGGCGCGGGCCCGGCGGTCGTGGCGGGTGTCCGGCGGGCGGCGCGTGGGCGGGGCTGCGCGACACGCGGGGATCGACCCGCTACGGTCGCGCGGACGTCGGGAACACGTCCGGGCAGCAGAGGACCTGGGTGGTTCATCGGGTCACTTCCGGTTCGGGGAGCGGGCCGGGCGGGGGTTCCCGGCCACCGGGGCGGCTCTGGGGGGAGCGGGCCGCCGACCGGCAGCGTCGAACATAGGAAGTGTGCGGCGCCGAGGTTGCGTTCCTGAGAGGCGTCACCGCCGTCCGGGCGGCGCCGTCCGGCGAACGGCAACCGATCGGGCCGCCCGGAGTAGTGCTGTCCGTCCGGATGGAGCCGTCACTCTCAGGCGTGGCCGTTCACCGACGGTGGGCGTCCTGTCCCCCGCCGAGCCGCACCGGACACCCGGCGGGCCGCCCCCGCGGCGACGGCCGGCCCGCGGGACCGTGCGTCAGGCGGGCGCCGGGGTAGCCGAACGGACGCCCTCGGCGAGCTCGGCGGCGAGCTCCCGCACCGCGGACGGCCCGCCTTCCCCGAGTGCCTCGACGAACGCCGTCCCGACGATGACGCCATCGGCGTACCCGGCGATGTCGGCCGCCTGCTCGGCGGTGCGCACGCCCAGCCCGACGCAGACCGGCAGGGTCGCGACCTCGCGGACCCGGGTCACCAGGTCTCGGGCCTCGGCGCCGACCGACCGGACGCCGGTCACGCCCATCAGCGACGCCGCGTAGAGGAACCCGCGGCTGGCCCGGGCGGTGAGCGCCAGCCGCTCCGGCGTCGTCGTCTGGGCGACCAGGAAGATCCGGTCCAGGCCGTGCCGATCGGAGGCGTCCAGCCACTCCTGCGCGTCGTCGGGCAGCAGGTCCGGGGTGATCAGCCCGGAGCCGCCCGCCGCGGCCAGCTCGGCGGAGAACCGCTCGATGCCGTAGCGGTCGATCAGGTTCCAGTACGTCATGACGACGGCCGGTGCGCCGGCCTCGACCACCCCGCGGACGGCGGTGAACGCGTCCCGGCTGCGGGCACCGTTGTCCAGGGCCTGCTGGGTGGCCCGCTGGATGACCGGGCCGTCCATCAGCGGATCGGAGTACGGCAGGCCGACCTCGACGACGTCCACCCCGCCCTCGACCATCGCCCGCATCGCCTCGACGGATCCGGCGAGGTCCGGGTAGCCGACCGGCAGGTAGCCGATCAGCGCCGCCCGGCCCTGGCCGCGGATCTCGCCGATCCGCTCGGCAACGCTCCGCACGCCGGTCATCGGACCTCCCCGTCGGCCACCGTCTCCTCGGTGACGGCCCGGCCCTCGTCGTCGATCAGCTGGAAGTACGTGGCGGCGGTGTCGACGTCCTTGTCGCCACGGCCGGACAGGTTGACCAGGACGATCGCGCCCTCGCCGAGCCTGCGGCCCTCGCGCAGCGCCCCGGCCAGCGCGTGCGCGCTCTCGATGGCCGGGATGATGCCCTCGGTGCGGCAGAGCAGCCGGAAGGCCTCCATCGCCTCGGCGTCGGTGACCGACTCGTAGCGGGCCCGCTTCATGTCGTGCAGCCAGGAGTGCTCCGGCCCGACGCCGGGGTAGTCCAGGCCGGCCGAGATGGAGTGCGAGTCGCGGGTCTGGCCGTCCTCGTCCTGCAGGATGAAGCTGCGGGAGCCGTGCAGCACCCCGACGTCGCCGCCGCCGATGGACGACGCGTGCCGCGGGGTGTCGATGCCGTCGCCGCCCGCCTCGAAGCCGACCAGCTCGACGCCGGCGTCGTCGAGGAAGGCGTGGAAGATGCCCATCGCGTTGGAGCCGCCGCCGACGCAGGCGCACACCACGTCGGGCAGCCGCCCGGTCAGGGCCTGGACCTGCTCGCGCGCCTCGACGCCGATGATCCGCTGGAAGTCGCGGACCATCGCCGGGAACGGGTGCGGCCCGGCGACCGAGCCGATCAGGTAGTGCGTGTCGGCCACGTTGGTGACCCAGTCGCGCATCGCCTCGTTCATCGCGTCCTTGAGGGTGCGCGTTCCGGAGGCGACCGGCCGGACCTCGGCGCCGAGCATCCGCATCCGGGCGACGTTCAGCGCCTGCCGCTCGGTGTCGACCTCGCCCATGTAGACGACGCAGTCCAGGCCGAGCAGCGCGGCCGCGGTCGCGGAGGCAACGCCGTGCTGGCCCGCGCCGGTCTCGGCGATCACCCGGCTCTTGCCCATCCGCTTGGTGAGCAGCGCCTGGCCCAGCACGTTGTTGATCTTGTGCGAGCCGGTGTGGTTCAGGTCCTCGCGCTTGAGCAGGATCCGCGCACCGCCGGCGTGCCGGGCGAACCGGGGCGCCTCGGTGAGCAGGCTCGGCCGGCCGGAGTACGTCCGGTGCAGCTCGGCGAGCTCGGCCTGGAAGGCCTCGTCGGTCATCGCCGCGTGGTAGGCCTGCTCCAGCTCGTCCAGGGCGGCGACCAGCGCCTCCGGGACGTAGCGGCCGCCGAAGCGGCCGAAGTACGGGCCGGTCTGGTCGACCAGCCGCGCCGGGCCCCCGGCCGGGGGGCGGGCGGTGTCGGTCACGAGTCACTCCCTGACGGATCTGCGGAAACCCGCGATCGCCGGGCGCCGCACGTCGGTGACGGACCCCGGTCCGATCGGGTGCAACCCGACGGTACACCGCGCCCACCACCGACTTTGCGCCGCACGGACGCCGGACCGGGCGTCCCGGCGGGCGTCAGACGAAGCGGGGGCGGCCGACCACCCAGCCCAGGATCATCTCGGCGACGATCACCGCGGCGAGCAGCGCCAGCGACGCCGTCCAGGTCCCGGTGATCCCGTGCAGCATGCCGAACAGGAACGGGCCGGCCGCGCCGAGCAGGTAACCGAAGCCCTGCGCCATCGCGGACAGGTCGGTCGTCTCCGCGGTCTCCCGGGTGCGCAGCGCGATCAGGCCGAGGCCGAGCGGGAAGACCGCCATCCCGACGCCGAGGAGCACCGTCCACAGCCAGGGCGCCGCCGCGGGGGCGACGGCGAGGCCGACGATCGCGGCGAGCGAGCAGAACGCCAGCCCGACGATCCAGCCGGACTGCGAGCTGCGGTTCAGCGCGATCGGTGGGATGAGGAAGCTCAGCGGGATCCCGATGACGTTGATCAGCGCGAGCATCAGCCCGGCGGTGGTGCGCGGGATGCCCTCGGAGACGAACAGCTCGGACAGCCAGCCCATCGCCACATAGGCGACGCAGGCCTGCAACCCGAAGAAGGCGGTGAGCGCCCAGGCCAGTGGGCGGCGCAGCATCGACCGCCGCTGCACCCCGGCGGTCCGGGCCGGGGCCGCGGCGCCGTGCCGGGCACCGGTCGCCCAGACGACCAGCGCGCCCGCGGACAGCGCCGCCCAGGCGCCGACCGCGCCGCGCCAGCCGAGCAGCGGTTCCAGCATCGGGGTGAAGGCGGCGCCGAGCCCGCCGCCCGCCGCGAGCGCCGCGGTGTAGATGCCGGTCACCCGGCCGACGGCGTGCGGGAAGGACTCCTTCACCACGACCGGGATCAGCACGTTCCCGATCGCGATGCCGGAGGCGGCGATGAACGTCCCCCCGAGAACCACCCAGGGCCCGTCGACCACCCGCAGCACCAGCCCCGCGGTGAGCACGGCGAGCGCGACGCCGATCGCCCTGGCCACCCCGAGCCGCCGGCCGAGCAGCGGGGCGACGATCGCGGCGAGGCCGAAGCAGATGGTCGGCACCGCGGTGAGCAGCCCGGTCCACGGTGCGGAGGCACCGAGACCGTCCCGCACCTCGCCGAGCACCGATGCCATGCTGGTGACGGCGGGCCGCAGGTTGGTCGCGGCCAGCGCCACGCCGACGACCAGCAGCGGGGTGCCGACCAGCGCCCCGGTCCGGTGTGACGCGGCCCGGCCGGTGGTGTTCGTCCCCCCGGCCCGGGTCCCCTGATCAGCAATGCTCACGAAACGATATTGTTACAGACGTAGGATGTTCGGATGAAAGGATGTCCCGGTGCCTCTCGTCACAGCACGTCGCGGCAGCCTGGTCGACCAGGTCATCGCCCAGATCCGGGACGCCATCTCGTCCGGGCAGTGGCCGGTCGGTCACCGCATCCCGGCCGAGGCCGAGCTGACCGCGCGGCTGGAGGTCGGCCGCAACACCGTCCGCGAGGCGGTCCGCGCGCTCGCCCACGGCGGCCTGCTGGAGGTGCGGCAGGGCGACGGCACCTACGTGCGGGCGACCTCGGAGCTGTCCGGCGCGCTGCGCACGCTGTGCGGGCCGGAGCTGCGTGAGGTGCTGGAGGTCCGGCGGACCCTCGAGGTCGAGGCGGCCCGGCTGGCCGCCGCCCGGCGCACCGACGAGGACCTGGCCCTGCTGCGCCGCTCCCTCGCCGACCGGGACGTGGCCGTCGAGGCGGTCGCCGCGGCCACCCGCAGCGGCACCGAGCCGGGCACGCCCGAGGTGGAACGCGCCGCCCGGGCCGACACCGACTTCCATCTCGCCGTCGTGCGCTGCTCGGGCAACAGCCTGCTCGTCGAGCTCTACCGCGGCGTCGTCGAGGCGGTCGCGGGCAGTGTCGTGACGACGATGCCCAGCACCGTCGGCACCGACGACGACGTGTCGCACACCGGGATCGTCGAGGCCATCGAGGCGGGCGACGTGGAGCGCGCCGCCCGCGAGGCCGGTGACTTCCTGGAGCGGCTGATCGACCGCCGGGGCTGAGCCACCGGGCGGACGCGGTCCGCCCGGCCACCGCTCACCGAGCCGGCGACCCACCCCGCCGAGCGACGACGGCGGACCGCGCGGGCGCCCGGCACCCGGGGCCGCACCGCGGTTAGCCTGCCTCGCCGGACGCGATTTCACCCCGAACGATCGAGGAGTGCGCCGGCGTGCTGAAGGGTTTCAAGGAGTTCCTGCTGCGCGGGAACGTCATCGATCTCGCGGTCGCCGTCGTCATCGGCGCCGCCTTCACCGCCGTGGTCACGGCGTTCACGACGTCGTTCCTCGAGCCGCTGCTGCGGCTGTTCTCCGGCGGCGAGAACGCCGTCCCGCCCGGCACCATCCCGCTCACCGACGAGGTCCGGCTGGACTACGCCGCGTTCCTCAACGCGATGATCCAGTTCATGATCACCGCCGCGGTGATCTACTTCCTGGTCGTCTTCCCGATGAAGTGGCTGCAGGAGCGCCGGAAGAAGGCCGACGAGCAGACCCCGAAGACCGACAGCGAGCTGCTCGCCGAGATCCGGGACCTGCTCAAGGAGCAGGCCGAGCGGGAGCGCGAGCGCGCCCTGGCAGCGACCGCGACCGCGACAGCGGCACCGGCCCCGGCCGGGCCGTGGCCGCCGCACGGCCAGCCGGTCCCCCAGGGCCAGCCGGCCCCCCAGGCCCAGCCGGTCCCGCCGGGCCGGCCGGCGGCGCCGTACCCGCCGGACGCGCCGCGCCGGTCCCGGCACCGCGGCTGACCGCGGCCGCACCGCGGGTCCGACCGCGGGACCCGTTCCGCCGGCACCGAACGAGATCGCGGCGAAACGGTTTCGATTCGACACGGTGACAGAGGGCGACCAGGCTGACCCGGTCGCGGTGGACGTGGGTCCATCCGCGGGAGGGGGCGGACCGATGGCCGAGGTCACGACGAGGACCGGGGAGGACCCGCCCGCCCTGCGGCGGGTGATGGGCCCGAAGCTGCTGCTGCTGTTCATCGTCGGCGACATCCTCGGCACCGGGATCTACGCCCTGGTCGGCCAGGTCGCCGAGGAGGTCGGCGGGGCGGCGTGGCTGCCGTTCCTGGTGGCCTTCGCGGTCGCGATGGTCACCGCGTTCTCCTATCTGGAGCTGGTCACCAAGTATCCGGCCGCGGCCGGCGCCGCGTTGTACGCGCACAAGGCGTTCGGCATCCACTTCCTGACGTTCATGGTCACCTTCGTGGTGATGTGCTCGGGGATCACCTCGGCGTCGACGGCGTCCCGGGCGTTCGCCTCGAACCTCAACGAGGGCTTCGGCCTCGACCTGGGCAACAGCGGGATCGTGCTGATCGCGCTGGGCTTCATGGTGCTGGTCGCGGCGGTCAACTTCCGCGGCGTCGGCGAGAGCGTGAAGGTCAACGTGGTGCTCACGCTGGTCGAGCTCTCCGGCCTGCTGCTGGTGATCCTGGTCGGGGTGTTCGCGATCGCCGGCGGCAACGCCGACTGGGCCCGGGTGGTCGCGTTCGACACCCCGGAGGACAAGGGCGTGTTCCTGGCCGTCACCTCGGCGACGTCGCTGGCGTTCTTCGCGATGGTCGGCTTCGAGGACTCGGTGAACATGGCCGAGGAGTGCCACGAACCGCGGCGGATCTTCCCGAAGATCATGCTCACCGGCCTGACCATCACCGGCGTGATCTACGTGCTGGTCGCGATCTGCGCCGTCGCGCTGGTGCCGGTCGGCCCGCTCGCCGCGAGCGAGACGCCGCTGGTCGAGGTGGTCCGGGCCGGCGCGCCGGGCATCCCGGCGGACGCGGTGCTGCCGTTCATCTCGATGTTCGCCGTCGCGAACTCGGCGCTGATCAACATGCTGATGGCGTCCCGGCTGCTCTACGGCATGGCGAACCAGGCGGTGCTGCCCAAGCAGCTGGCCCGGGTGCACCCGTTCCGCCGCACCCCGTGGGTGTCGATCATCTTCACCACGCTGATCGCGTTCGCGCTGATCACCTACGTGTCGCTGGACGACGAGTCGGACGTGGTGTCCGCGCTCGGCGGCACCACCTCGCTGCTGCTGCTCGCGGTGTTCACGATCGTCAACATCGCGGTGCTGGTGCTGCGCCGCGACCGGGTCGACGCCGACCACTTCCGGGCGCCGCCCGGGCTGCCGGTGGTCGGGGTGATCACCAGCGCGTACCTGGTGCTGCCGTTCTCCGGGCGGGACGCGATCCAGTACGAGCTGGCCGGCCTGCTGCTCCTGCTGGGGCTGATCCTGTACGGGATCACCATCCTGCTCAACCGCAGGCTGGGCGTGCGGAAGACGACGCTGGACCCGGCCGAGCTCGACGGCTGAGGGACCGGGCCGCCCGGCTGCGGCCCGGCCGGTCCGGGCGCGCGGTCCGGCCGGGCAGCCCGGGATCAGCTGCTCGGGGTCAGCTCGCGCACCCGCCCGGCCAGCTCCTTCTCGAAGAAGTCGAAGAAGCCGTCCGGGTCGGGCCCGGCGTTGATCAGCGCGAGCCGGTCGTAGCCGGCGTCGACGAACTGCTGGGCGACGGCGAGATGCCGCTCCACGTCGGGACCGGCGCCGAACACGTCGGCCATGTCCTCGACCCGCACGAACCGGGTCGCGGCCTCGAAGTTCCGCACGTTCGGCAGCTCGGCCTGCACCTTCCAGCCGGCCGGGCCGAACCGGAACTTCTCGTGTGCGGCGGCGAGCGCCTCGTCCTCGGTGCGGGCCCAGGCCAGCGGCACCTCGGCGTAGCGGGCGCCGGTGCCGCCGGCGGCGGTGTAGGCCGAGACCAGGTCGGTGCGCGGCTCGGTGACGAACAGCGCGTCGCCCAGCTCGGCGGCGATCCGCGCGGCGTTCGGCCCGCCCGCGGCGACCGCGATCTCCGGGAGCGGATCGGGCAGGTCGAACACCTGGGCGTCGGAGATGCCCAGGTGCTTGCCCCGGTAGCTGCGGTAGCCGCCGGACCAGAGCAGCCGGATGATCTCCAGCGCCTCTCGGAACATCTCGTGCCGCACCCCGGTGACCGGCCACTCCGCGCCCGTCACGTGCTCGGAGAGCCGCTCGCCCGAGCCGACACCCAGGGTGAACCGGCCGTCGGCGAGCAGCGCGGTGGTCGCCGCGGCCTGGGCGATGATCGCCGGGTGGTAGCGGATCATCGGGCAGGTCACCCCGGTGGCCAGGTGGATCCGCTCGGTCCTGGCCGCGATCGCGGCCAGGATGGACCAGGCGAAACCGGAATGGCCGTGGCTCTCCAGCCACGGGTGGTAGTGGTCGGAGATCTCGACGAAGTCGAAACCCGCTTCCTCGGCGCGGACGGCCTGGCGCACCATCTCCTGCGGTGTGAAGGCCTCGGCGAAGAGCTTGTAGCCGATCTGCATGTCCGGGGGCTACCCGGGATCCGCGCCGTCACGCCTCGGCGAGCCGGTGCACAGTGGCGCCCTCCGTGCGGGCCTGCCACGGAGACCGCCACCGAGACCGCCACCGAGACCGCCGCGGACACCCCGCAGCCGGGTGCCGGACCGGTGCCCGGCCGGTGCTCAGCCGAGGTCGACGATCGCGGCGACCGGGCCGCCGCCCTCCGGCCCCTGGTGCGCCGCGGACACCGAGACGAACGCGGCCGGATCGCCGGTGACCGCCGCCGTCACGCCACCGACACAGGCCTTGATCTGGCGGTGCCAGTGCACGTCGGAATCGTCGAGCATGGCGTTGCGCCGGCCCCGGACGGTGCCGTCCTGGGACGCCTCGCACTTGAGGAACACGTTCACCAGCCGGCCCTCCAGGTCGGAGGTGTGCGCCCGCTCGGGCAGGTCCAGCCCGGCGTCGCGGATCGCGTTCCAGATGCCGTCGGCGTCGAGCGCGTCGGTCATCACCGAGTGCCCGATCCGGTAGCGACCGCCGACGCCGCGGGCGTTGCCGACGACGACGACCTGCGCCCGGTCCAGCTCCACCCCGGACGAGCAGGACGCGACGGCCGAGTACAGGTCCCGGTCGTGCATCACGTCATCGTCGGTCGGCATCTCGATCTCGCCGAGCGCGACGGCGACGCCGAGCGCGGTGCAGCCGTTGGACAGGTCCATCGACTCGTGGGTGTGCTCGGTCCACACCGTCTTCCCGCGGGACTTGGCGTCGCGGATGGTGGAGATGGTGAGCAGCGGGGTCTTCGTCTGGACGTAGTGCACGTCGGCCGGGTCGGTGATGCCGGCCCGCTTCATCGCCGCCTGCACCGCGTCCGCCACCTTGGTGATCATCGGCGTGCGGCCGATGTCCTCCGGCGCGAGCTGCTCGCTGATCGCGAACCCGACGGTGAGCCGCGGCTCCTCGGACGGCGTGGCCTCCTCCGGCGGCACCGTCGCGAAGATCGTCGCGTGTGGGCTGAGCACCCCGTCGGTGCCGCCGGACCAGACGATCGGCACCTCGCGGACCTGCTCGGCGGGGGCGCCCTTCTCCACGAGCACCTCGCGGAACGCGCGGTCGGCGATGATCCGGGTGTAGTCGTTCACCCCGCCGTTGCCCTCGGTCTTGCCGATGATCGCGACGACCCGTTCGGCCCGCAGCACCCCCTCGTCGATCAGCGCGGCGAGCTCGCTCGCGTCGGCGACGGAGTGGATCGGGACCTTGCGCACCTCGATGGCGTCGGGCATGACGGCTCCTTCCGTTGACGGACTTCAGTCGGGGACGACGACGGTCCCGGCGGCGCCCGCGGCGGCGTCCGGGAGATGATCGAGATCGGTGATGACGGCCCTGGTCCCGCCGGCCTCGACGAACCGGCAGGCCGCGTCGACCTTGGGGCCCATCGAGCCGCCCGCGAAGTGGCCCTCGGCGGCGTGCGCGCGCAGCGCACCCACCCCGACGACGCCGAGCGGCTCGGCGTCCGGGGTGCCGAAGCGCAGCACCGCCTGCGGCACGTCGGTGCCGATGACCAGCACGTCGGCCCGCACGGTGCGGGCCAGCAGGGCGGCACCGAGATCCTTGTCGATCACGGCCTCGATGCCGGTCAGATCGCCGGTGAGCTGCCGGACGACCGGGATCCCGCCGCCGCCGTTCGCGACGACGACGAAGCCGGCGTCGACCAGCGCCCGGACCGCCGGGCCGTCGACGATCTCCAGCGGCTCCGGCGAGCCGACCATCCGGCGCCAGCCGCGCTCGCCGCGGTCCTCCCAGTGCTGGCCGTGCTCGACCAGCACCGCCGCCTCGGCGGCCGGGAGGTAGCGCCCGATCGGCTTGCTGGGCCGCATCAGACCCGGATCGTCGCCGGCGACGATCGTGCGGGTGACGACGGCCGCGCTGCGCCGGTCGATCCCGGCCCGGGCCAGCGCCGCGTCCAGCGCGGTGGTCAGCACGAAGCCGAGCGTCCCCTGGGTCTGCGCACCGCACCAGTCCAGCGGGACCGGCGGGACGACCGCCGCCGCCAGCTCGTTCTTCACCAGCAGGTTCCCGACCTGCGGGCCGTTGCCGTGGGTCAGCACCACCTCGGTGCCCGCGGCCAGCAGCCCGGCGACCGCACCCGCGGCGACCTGCGCGGCGGCCACCTGGTCCTCCGGCCGGGCGCGGCCGTCCGGGGCGGTCATCGCGTTGCCGCCCAGCGCCAGCAGCACCCTCACGACGCCCGCCCCAGCAGCGCGTCCAGGGTGCGCGTCCCGGCGGGCAGCCCGTGCGCGTCGTAGTAGCCGAACATCGCGTCGAACCAGGCGCCGCGGCCGGACGGGCCGGGCACCCGCTCGGCGGTCGTCCCGGCCTCGGCGGCCAGCTGTGCGACGGTGCCGGTGCGCGAGGCCAGCTCGTAGGTCGCACCCTCGTGACCGGGCCCGGTGAGCACCGTCGCGGCGACCTCGGCGATCTCGGCCAGGTCGGCGAAACCGAACGGGGCGTGCACGTCGTAGGGCACCCGGACCGGCCCGGACAGGTCCAGGTTCTGCAGGTAGGCGCCGGGCTGCAGGATCGTCCAGCGCAATCCGGAGCGGCGCACCAGGTCCTCGGACCGGGCCTTGCCCAGGTGGTGCGGCATCGCCGGGACGTACGGCGAGGCCACCGAGTGGTAGACCACCCGGCCGACGCCCGCCGCGCGCAGCCCGTCGAGCCATCCGCCGACCAGCGCGGGCTCGTCCGGGTGCATGTTGGGCGCGATCAGGTACGCTGCGGCGCAGCCGGCGGCCGCGTCACGGACCCGATCGGCCCGGCCGAGCGGGACGGCGTCGGCGCCGCGCCTGCGCAGCGCCGCCCGCACCGCCCGGCCGGTCACCCCGTTCCCCCCGGGGATCGCGATGCGCACCTGTGCGGCGCCCATCTACAACCGGTCCACGCCGGCGTGCGCGGCGCCCGCGAGGGTCGCGTAGCCGGGTCCGCGATCGAAGAACGCGTCGTCGGTCGCCGACCAGGCGGCCCGCCCGGCCCGCTCGGCGCGGGTGGCCGCCTCGTCGACGCCGAGTGTGTCGTCGTCGATCGAGCCGGTCAGCACGACGCCGTAGTCGGCCAGCGCGGACCCGGCGGACACCTTGTGCCACAGCACGTCCCGCACCACGGCGGCGGGATCGCGGGCGAGCGGGTCACCCCAGCCGCCGCCGCCGGTGGTGCGCACCCGGATGATCTCGCCGGCCGCGACGGGTTCGGCGTCGGCGAGCGCGTCGACCTGCCGCTCGTTCGGCCCACCCGGGTCGATCACGACCTCGAACCGCCGCCCGGCCTTCCCGCCGCGCACCCCCCAGCAGGACAGGATCGAGCGGTCGGCGATCGACATGAAGTGGCCGTCGCGGAGCATCCGGATGTGCTTCTCGTAGCCGAGGCCGCCGCGGAACTCCCCCGGCCCGCCGGAGTCGACGGCCAGCGACAGCGACTCGACGAGGAACGGGAACCGGGCCTCGGTGAACTCGGTCGGCAGGTTCCGGGAGTCCGGGACGACGTGGATGGTGTCCTCGCCGTCGGCGTAGTAGCGGCCGCCGGAGCCGCCGCCGAGCACCTCGCGCATCAGGTAGGGGCGGCCGTCGACGTCCTCGCCGTACACGCCGGTGTAGCGGATCGTCTCCTGGTCGGCGGGCATCCGGCCGTCGACCGCCTTCGCGACGACCCCGGCGAGCACGCCGAGCAGCCGCAGGATGACGAAGGTGCGGGCGTTCGTCGGGGCCGGGAACACCGGGGTGAGCAGCGTCCCGGGCGGCGGGAACCGCATCTCGATCAGCGGGACGATGCCCTCGTTGACGTCGAGCTCGGCCATCCGCTCCGGCGAGTCGGCCAGGTTCCGCAGGATCGGGGCGAGCCACTTCTTCAGGAAGACGCCGTCGGAGTAGTCGCCGCAGTGGTTGATCGGCCCCTTGGCCTGCGGTGAGGTGCCGTCGAAGTCGATGATCAGGCGCTCGCCGTCCGGGTCGTCGGCGGCGGTGCGGGTCAGCGTGATCCGCTGGGTGTGCAGCCGGGGCGCGTCGACGCCGTCGTGCTCGGCGTAGTCCTCCCAGGTCCAGCTGCCGACCGGGATCCGGCCGAGGATCTCCCGGCGGTAGGTCTCGGTGGTGCGCGCGATGATCGCGTCGAAACAGGACTCGACGGTCTCCACCCCGTAGCGGTCGAACAGCTCGCCGAGCCGGCGCGCGCCCATCAGGCAGGCGGAGCACTCGGCGTCCAGGTCCGCCGAGAGCGACTCCGGCATCCGCGAGTTCCGGGTCATGATCGCCAGCGCGGCCCGGTTGGGGACGCCCTCGTCCCACAGCCGGATCGGCGGCACCATCAATCCCTCCTCGAACACGCTGGTCGCGTTCGACGGCATCGAGCCGGGCACCGCGCCGCCGATGTCGTCGTGGTGCCCGAACGCCTGCACGAACGCGACCACCCGGCGGTCTCCGGCCGCCCCGGCGAACACCGGGACGGTGACGCACAGGTCGGGCAGGTGCCCGATGCCGCCCTCGGAGCGGTAGACGTCGTTGTGGAAGAAGACGTCGCCCTCGCGCATCCGCTCCAGCGGGAACTCGCGGGCGATCGGGTGCACCAGCGCCGAGTAGGAGCGGCCGGTGAGCTTGCGCAGCCGCCGATCGTGGATGCCGGCCCGGAAGTCGTGCGCGTCGCGGATCATCGGGCTGCGGCTGGTGCGGGCGATGGCGGTCTCGACCTCCATCTCGACGCTCGCCAGCGAGCCCTGGACGATCTCGACCAGCACCGGATCGGCGCTCGCACCGGCGTCGTCGGTGAGGGCGCCGAACGGGAACTGGGTGGGGGCGCGGCGGGAACCGGTCACGACTGGGCCTTCCGGGTCACGATGATGTTCAGGAACCCGTCGACGCGGGCGGTGAAGCCCGGGTGCAGCGGGACAGTGGAGCCGAACTCCTCGACGATCGCCGGGCCGTCGACGGTCGCGCCGGGCGGAAGGTCGGTGCGCCGGTACACCGGGGTGTCGACGAAGCCGTCGGCCGCGGCGAAGCAGACCGGGCGCCGGCCGGCGGGCGTCACGACCGGCTCGGCGACCGGGTCGTGCCGCGGGATCTCCGGGCGCCGGATCGGCCCGATCCCGGACACCCGCAGGTTGACCCACTCGACCTGCTGGTCGTCGTCGCCCGCGAAGTCGTAGCCGTAGAGCGCGCGGTGCGCGGCGTGGAACGACCCGGCGACCTCGTCCAGGGTGGCGGCGGTGACCGGGCCGTCCGGCACCGGGACCCGCACCTCGAACGCCTGCCCGAAGTAGCGCAGGTCCGCGGAGCGCACGAAGCCGTGCCGGTCGGCGGCGAAGCCCTCCCGGGTCAGCGCGGCGGCGGCCTGCCCGGTGAGGTCGTCGACGATCCGGGCGACGGCGGCCGGGTCCAGCCGGTCGGCGAGCGCGACGTGGGTCTGCACGTAGTCGTTCTTGACATCGACGGTGAGCAGGCCGAACGCGGAGACGTTGCCCGGGTTCGGCGGCACCAGCACGGTCGGCACGCCGAGCACGTCGACCAGCCGGCACAGCAGCAGCGAGCCGGAGCCGCCGAACGTGGTGAGCGCGAAGTCGCGCACGTCCAGTCCGCGCTTGACGGTGACCTGGCGCAGCGCGTTCGCCTGGTTCCAGGCGGAGATCTCCAGGACACCGGTCGCGCACGCCTCCGGGGTGAGCTCCAGCTCCTTGGCGAGGCGCTCGATCCCGGCGCGGGCGGCCTCGACGTCCAGCGGGATCTCGCCGCCGAGCAGGTGCGGCGGGATCCGGCCGAGGAACACGTGCGCGTCGGTGATCGTGACGTCGGTGCCGCCGCGGCCGTAGCAGAGCGGGCCCGGATCGGCGCCCGCCGAGTGCGGGCCGACCTTCAGGGTGCCCTCCGGGGAGATCCAGGCGATCGATCCGCCGCCCGCACCGACGGTGACGACGTCGATCATCGGGATCTTGGACGGGAACCGGCCGACGGTGCCCTCGGTGGTCAGCGTCGGTTCGCCGCCGATCACCACCGACACGTCGGTGGAGGTGCCGCCGCCGTCGGAGGTCAGCACCTTGTCGAAGCCGGCCTCCCGGGCGATCAGCCCGGCGCCGAGCGCGCCCGCGGCCGGCCCGGAGAGGACGGTGGTGATCGGCTGGTGCACGACCTCGTCGGCGGAGAGCACGCCGCCGTTGGACTTCATCACGTAGAACGGGATCTCGCGGTCGTCGTAGCGGGTGAGCCGGTCCTTGATGTTCGAGACGTACGCCGACAGCCGGGGTTTGACGGCGGCGTCGACGAGCACGGTGGTGGCCCGCTCGAACTCGCGGTACTCGCGCAGCACCTCGCTGGACAGCGACACCACGGCGCGCGGGTGCTCCTCGGCGAGGATCTCCCGCATCCGCTCCTCGTGCGACGGATCGGCGTAGGCGTGCAGGAAGCAGACGCCGAGGGTGTCGACGCCGTGGTCGCGGAACCAGCGGGCGACCTCCCGGGCGCCCGCCTCGTCGAACGGGCGGACCTGCGCGCCGGTGTGGTCGAGCCGGCCCTCCACGCCCTTCACCAGGTCGCGGGGCACGATCCGGTTCGGCTTGACCCAGAAGTAGGAGTTGCCGTAGCCGTCCGGCACGGACTGGCGGGCGATCTCCAGCATGGCCTCGTAACCGGCGGTGGTGACGAAGCCGAGCCGGCCGACCTTGCCCTCCAGCAGCTGGTTGGTGGCGACGGTGGTGCCGTGGCTGACCGCCTCGACGTCGGCGCCGGTCGCCCCCAGCAGGTCGAGCACCTTGTCGATCCCGGCCAGGAACCCGTCGGCCGGGTTGGCCGGGGTGGAGGGGGTCTTGGTGGTGACGAGCTCGCCCGTCCCCTCGTCGACGGCGACGACGTCGGTGAACGTGCCACCGGTGTCGATGCCGATCCGGATCCGCCGGGTCATGGGGCTCCTCCCGCTCACGCGTCGCTGGCTCCGATTCAACCGGCCCCCACGCCGAGCTGACATGGCAAGGAATGCCGAAGACCCGGCGATCAACTGACAGGTTCTGCCGATGGTGTCGGGGCGGTGCCGACCGGTCAGGCGGCGAGCGCCTCGGCGGCACCCGTGCACTCCACGACGTGGATCTTCGGGTCACCCGGGTCGCGGGCCCGCCAGCTGCTGGACCGCGGCGATCCTGGCGTCCAGGCGCGCCGAGTGCACACCCTGCGCGGCGCGCCGGGCACGGTCGAGCGCCTCCCGTCCGGCGTCGAGCGTGCCCGTCCCCAGGTAGGACTCGGCCAGCCAGGTCAGGTAGAGCGCGACCTCACGCGCATGCTCCGGGGGGTAGCCGTCGATCGCGGCGTCCAGCAGCGGCGCCGCCGACCGCGGATCACCGAGCTCGATCATGCACCGGGCGGCCATCACGTCGATCTCGCTCCGGTCGAGCCAGTAGACCCATTCCGGTTCGGCGACGCCGGGCGAGCGCTGCTCGAAGGCGTCGTCCGCCGCGTCCAGCGCGCGTCGGGCGCCGTCGCGGTCGCGGGCACGGGCCGTGGCCCAGGCGACGCGTTCCCGGAGCAGCGCACGCACCACCGGCGGCGCCGTCCGGGTGCCGGCGACCGCCGTCCTGGCCAGCAGCACCGCATCGGCCGGGTCCCCGACGGTGGCGACCTGATAGCTGAGGGAGGACAGCAGCTGCCCGGCGAGCGCCCGGTCCCCCGCCTCGGCCGCCGCCGTCGTCCCGGACAGGTAGACACGTTGCGCCTCGGCGTGCCGGCCCGCATCGGAGGCGACCCACCCGGCGAGCTGGGACAGCTCTCCGACGCCGGTCAGCAGGCGTCGGCGGGTGGTCTCGGTGCAGCAGCTCTCACGGACGAGTGTCCGCGCCTCCCGCAGCTCGCGGGCGACGATCGGGAACAGATCGTTCCCGCCGACGACGTCGTCCAGGTGCCGCAGTTCGACGATCCGCCGCTCCAACTCCGTGGCGAGCGCGTCGCCGACCCGGCGCCCGGCCCGCAGCTGCACCCGCATCGGGGTGTCCGCGACGAGCCACTCGTGGGCGATCCGCAACGCGTCGTCAGCCGGACCGTGGAGCCGTTCGACGGAGACGCCGAGCACCCGCGAGTACGCGGTCACGTGCTCGGGCCGGATCGCCCGCGCGCCGGTCTCCAGGTGACCGAGCAGGGCCTTGCTGTAGTGGGTGCGGCCGGCCATCGCCGCGAGGGTCACCCCGGCCTCGACCCGGGCCGCCCGCAACCGCCCTGCGAGGCCCTCCGGCACCTGCTCCACCGACCCTGTAGTCGCCTGTAGACGGCCGAACCGTTCCGGCCGATGTTGCGATCCGCAACGCTACCCGGGTCGTGGCCGTCCGAGGAGGGGACTCCCGTGGGAGATCGAGTGTTCAGCGTCCATGCGACGCACCCGGGTCGCCCGGGCACGGTGGAGGTCGTCCATGCCAGCGAGCGGGCAGCCCGCGAGTACGCGGCGGACCGGTCGCGCGACGACCGCGTGCTCGCAGCGTCGGTGACCGCGTTCCGGATCGGGGAGCTCGGGACCCGGCAGTGGGTTGCGTGGTACGTAGACGGGGAGGAGCAGCCGCTCCGGTTCGACCGGCCCAACCTCTACCCCGACGGGTGACGGGCGCGAGGACGTCGACCAAGATCCGTGTCTTGGGAGTGGAGACGCGCGCCAGGCGCCTGTGCACTCCCAAGACGCGGATCTTGATCCGGCCGGTCAGCCGGCGAGCGCCTCGACGGCGGCCGCGACCTCCAGCAGGTACCGGTCGGCGCCGTGCCGGGTGACGATCTGGATGCCGATCGGGAGCCCGTCGGCGGTCGTGCCGAACGGCACCGAGATTGCCGGGCAGCCGGTCACCGTGATCAGGTAGGCCGAACGCATCCAGTCCAGGTAGGACTCCATCGGGCGGCCGTCGATCTCGGTCGGGAACTCCTGGTCGGCCGGGAACGGCGGGACCTGCGAGACCGGAAGGACCAGCACGTCGTGGTCGGTGAGGAACTCGCGCATCCGGTGCACGAGCGCGGTCCGCCGCCGGTAGGCGAGCGCGACGTCGGCGCCGGTCAGCGACTCGCCGGCCCGGATGTTCGCGGCGAGGGACGGCTTGAGGTCGTCCGGGTGTGCCGCGAGCAGCTCGCCGAACCGGGCCTGGAAGTGCCAGGCGCGCAGCGTCCGGAAGCACTCGTCGGCGCCGGACAGGTCGGGGGCGGCGCCGGTGACCGAGGCGCCCGCCCCGGCCAGCGCCGTCCCGGCGGCCTCGACGACGCCCGCCACCGCGGGATCGACGGCGAAGGCGCCGCCCAGGTCGGTAGAGAGGGCGACCCGCAGCCCGCCGGGCGCGACCGGCTCGGGCGGCGCCGCGAACAGCTCGCCCGGGTCGCCGAGCGCGTGCGGCGCCCGCGGATCGGGCCCGGCCAGCACCGACAGCAGCAGCGCGAGGTCGCCGACGGTGCGCGCCATCGGGCCGCCGGTCGACGTGGTCTCCCACATGTTCTGCGACGGCCACTCCGGCACCCGCCCCCAGGACGGGCGCAGGCCGACCACCCCGCAGAACGACGCCGGGTTGCGCAGCGAGCCGCCCATGTCCGAGCCCTCGGCGAGCGGCACCATCCCGGCCGCCAGCGCGCAGGCGGCGCCGCCGGAGGAGCCGCCCGCGGAGCGGGACGGGTCGTGCGGGTTGCGGGTGGTGCCGAAGACCGGGTTGAACGTGTGCGAGCCGGCCGCGAACTCCGGCACGTTGGTCTTGCCGATCGGCACCGCCCCGGCCCGCCGGATCCGCTCGACGATCAGGTCGTCGGTGTCCGGGACGTGCTCGGCGTAGAGCGGCGAGCCGTAGGTGGTGCGCCAGCCGGCGGCGGCGTGCGTGTCCTTGAACGCGAACGGCAGCCCGTGCAGCGGGCCGACCTCGGCACCGGAGGCGAACCGCTCGTCGGCGGCCGCGGCGCCGGCCAGTGCGCGCTCGGGATCGAGCGACACGATCGCGGTGAGCTCCGGGTTCCGCTCGGCGATCCGGTCCAGGTGCAGGGCGGTCAGCTCGCGCGCGGAGATCTCCTTGGCGCGCAGCGCGGCGAGCTGCTCGCGGGCGGTGGATTCGACCGTCGGCCCGGTCACCGGCGCCGCCCGATCGCGGCGCCGACCAGGACGCCGAGCAGCGCCACCGCGGCGCCGACCCCGACGCCCCGGGTGAAGTCGCCGCTCGCGGGCGGTGCGGTGAACACCCCCGCCGGTGCGGTGGACCCGGGATCGCCCACGAGCGCCGCGCCCGGCAGCACAGCACCGGAGGCCGCGCCAGAAGGCACCGCGCCGGAGGCCGCGCCAGAAGGCACCGCGCCGGGCGGCGCGGCGATGGCCCTGCCGACGTTGCCGAAGAACTCCGCGGCCATCCGCTTCGACACGCTCGCGAGCATCCGCTGCCCGACCCCGCCGACCATCCCGCCGACGGTGGCGTCGGCGGCGTAGGAGATCCGGGTGCGGCCATCGCCGAGGTCGTCGAATCCGACGTCGACGACGGCGTCGACGGTGCCCGGCCCGCCGGACCCGCGCAGCGTCATCACCAGCGACTCGTGCTCCTTGAGATCGGACAGCGCGCAGCTGCCCGCGTAGGTGCCCTTGATCGCGGCGACCCCGGCGGTGACCGTCATCGCGTAGGCGTTCTCGCCGGTGGCCTCCAGCTTCTCGCAGCCGGGGATCGTGGTGACCAGCACCCGCGGGTCGAGCAGCGCCGCCCAGACGTGCTCGACCGGGTGCGGGACGACGTCGGTTCCGCTGATCTTCACGCTCGGTGCTCCTCACGCAGGGTGTGCAGGTCGGACGGCGAGATCGGCATCGCGGTGATCGGGAAGCCCTCGGCGTCGGAGATCGCGGCGGCGATCACCGCGGACACCGGGATCACCCCGGCCTCGCCCGCACCCTTGATGCCGAGCGGGTTCAGCGGGGAGGGCGTCTCCAGGTGGTCGATGTCGATCGCATCCGGGATCTCGCTGACGTAGGGCATCAGGAAGTCCATGAAGGACGCGTTGAGCAGCTGGCCCGAGTCGTCGTAGGCCATCCGCTCGTACAGCGCGCCGCCGATGCCCTGGGCGACGCCGCCGTGGATCTGGCCCTCGACGACCATCGGGTTGATCAGGTGCCCGCAGTCGTGCACGACGGCGTAGCGCAGGATCCGGATCTCGGCGGTCTCCGGGTCGGTCTCCACGATCACCGCGTGCATGCCGGACGCGAACGTCGCGTGCACCGGGCTGTAGAAGTCCCTGCCCTCCAGGCCGGGTTCCTCGCCCTCGGCGACCGGCGGCGCCTCGGCGTCCCCGACGGAGAACTGGGTGGCCGCCTGCGACGCCTCGTCGAAGGCGTAGCGCAGCGGATTGGACAGCACCGACAGCGTGCCGAGCGGCACCGACCGGTCGGTGCCGCGGACGCCGACGATCCCGTCGACGATCTCCAGGTCCTCGACCGACGCCTCCAGCGCGTCGGCGGCCAGCCGCAGCGCCTTCTCCCGGGTCCGCCGGGCGGCCTTGTGGATCGCCGAGCCGGACATCACCGCGGCCCGGGAGGCGAACGTGCCGACCGCGTACGGCATCCGCCGGGTGTCCCCGGTGACCACCTCGACGTCGTCGAAGCGCACCCCCAGCTCGTCGGCGACGATCTGCGCGAACGCGGTGGCGTGGCTCTGCCCCTGGGTGGTCAGGCCGGTCGCGACCTTCACCTTGCCGGTGGTCTCGACGTGCACGTGCGCGCCCTCGTACGGCCCGACGCCGGTGCCCTCGACGTAGCAGGCCAGCCCGATGCCGACGGTGCGGCCCTGCTCGGCGCAGGCCCGCCGGAACGCGGCGAAGCCGTCCCAGTCGATGAGCTTGCGCAGCTTGTCCAGCGAGGCGGGGTAGTCGCCGGAGTCGTACTCCAGCGCCCGGCCGTCCTGGAAGACGAGGCCGTGGTCGTAGGGGAACTCGTCGGGCCGGATGAAGTTGACCGCCCGCACCTCGGCGCGGTCGCGGCCCAGGTACGCGGCGATCGCGTCCATCGTGCGTTCCATCGCGAAGCAGCCCTGCGGCCGGCCGGCGCCGCGGTACGGGGTGACGATCACGGTGTTCGTGTACATCGACTCGAAGGCGACCCGGTAGGCGCCCGGCTTGTACGGGCCGAGCAGCTGCGTGGAGGTGATGATCGGGACGATCAGCCCGTACGGCGTGTAGGCGCCGTGGTCGTGCCAGAACTCGACGTCCAGGCCGAGCAGCCGGCCGTCGTCGTCGAACCCGACCTCGACGTGCTGGGTCTGGCCGCGCTCGTGTGCCGAGGACACGAAGTGCTCGCGGCGGTCCTCGGTGAACTTCACCGCCCGGTCCAGCGCGCGGGCGGCCATCGGCACCAGCAGCTCCTCCGGCCACGGGTGCACGATCTTGACGCCGAACCCGCCGCCGACGTCCGGGGTGATCACGTCGACCCGGCCGATGTCCAGGCCGAGCTTCGCCGCGACGGCGGCGCGCACGCCGGTCGAGGTCTGGGTGGACGACCACAGGACCAGCCGGTCGGCGTCGCGGTCCCAGCGGGCGACGGTGCCCCGGCCCTCCATCGGCATGCAGGCGCTGCGCTCGATCTCCAGGTCCAGCGCGAGCCGGTGCGGCGCGGCGGCGATCGCGGCCGGGGCGTCGCCGACGGTCTGCTCCAGGCGGGCGCCGACGTTGCCCGGGACGTCGTCGTGCACCAGCCGGTCCGCGGCGCGGGCGGCGTCGAGCCCGACGACGGCGGGCAGCACCTCGTAGTCGACGACGATCCGGTCCACCGCGTCCTCGGCGAGATAGCGGTCCTCGGCGACGACGAACGCGATCGCCTCGCCGACGTGGTTCACCTCGTCGCGGGCCAGCGCGTACTGGGTGCGGCCGTGGGTGAGCGCGGGATGCGGGATGAGCACCGGCAGCGGTTCGGCCATCGGGCCGGTCAGGTCGTCGTAGGTGTAGACGGCGTGCACCCCGTCCACGTCGAGCACGCCGGACACGTCGATGTCGAGGATCCGGGCGTGCGCGTGCGGGGAGCGCAGGACGGCCGCGTGCAGCGTGCCGGGGCCGTCCGGGCCGGTCAGCACGTCGTCGACGTAGCGGCCCTCGCCGAGCAGGAACCGGCGGTCCTCGACCCGCGCGACCGGCTGCCCCATCAGCCTCGTGGTCACCGGCTCGACTCCAGCTCAGCGGCGCGCTCCACCGCGCGCACGATGTTCTGGTAGCCGGTACATCGGCAGAGGTTCCCGGCGATCATGTCCCGGGCGCCCTCGTGGGTCGGGCGCGGATCGCGGCGCAGCCCGGCGGTGACCGTCGTCAGGAAGCCGGGGGTGCAGAAGCCGCACTGCAGGCCGTGGCACTCGGCGAATGCGCGCTGCACCGCGTTCGGCTCGCCGTCCGGCCCGGCCAGGCCCTCGACGGTGGTGATCTCGTGCGCGGTGGCGGTGACCGCCAGCATCAGGCAGGCCCGGGCCGGCTCGCCGTCGAGCAGGATCGTGCAGGCACCGCAGACGCCGTGCTCGCAGCCGACGTGCGTGCCGGTCAGCCCCAGGTCGTGGCGCAGCGCGTCGGACAGCAGCCGCCGGGCGGGGACGCGCAGCTCGTGCGTCACCCCGTTCACCCGCAACCGGATCTCGTGCCGGGTCTCGCGCCGGATCTCGTTCATGGCGTCCCTCCCTGGGCGTTCGCGATGGCGGCGGCCACGACCCGGTCGGTCAGCACCCGGACCAGGGTCCGCCGGTAGGCCGCCGTGGCGTGGATGTCACCGGCCGGGTCGAGCCGGTCCAGGGCGGCGTCGCCGCGATCGCCCGGCGGCACCCCGGTGAGGTCGACGACGGTGGGCACGTCGCTCACCGACAGGTACCCGACCCGGATCCGCTCACCCTCGACCAGCGCGGCGGCCCCGGCCAGCGCGTAGTCGCCGTGCCGGCGGGCGATCTCGTCGAAGGCGACACCCGCGCCAGGGGGCAGCGCCGGGAAGAACGCCGAGAGGGCGATCTCGTCCGGCGCGACCGACGACTCCAGCGGGCCGACGAACAGCTCCGGCGCCGCGATGGTGCGCCGCCCGGCGGGCCCGGCGACCTCGACCGACCCGCCGAGCAGGCTCAGCACCACCGGCATCTCGGCGGCGGCGTCGGCGTGCACCAGCGAGCCGACCGTCGTCCCGCGGTTGCGGATGGTGGCGTGCGCGACGTGCTCCAGCGCCATCGGGACCAGCGGCTGGACCCGCGCCACCTCCGGCGACTCCAGCACCGCGGTGTGCCGGGCCAGCGCACCCACCTGCACCCCGCCGGCCGCCACGGTGATCACGTCCAGCCCGGGCAGGCCGTTGATGTCGACGACCAGCGACGGCGACGCGAGCCGCATCGACAGCAGCGGGACGAGGCTCTGGCCGCCGGCCAGCACCTTGCTCTCCGGTGCCGCCAGCGCGGCGACGGCGTCGGCCAGCCGATCGGGACGGACGTAGTCGAAGGGCGGGGGTTTCACGGCTTCCTCCCGGCCTCACCGTCCTGGTCGGGGGCCTCGGTCTCCATCCGGCCGGCCGGCACACCCTCGGCGGGGGGCCCGGCGCCGACCCGCCGGTCGCGCAGCGCGACGACGTGGAAGTAGACGATCACCAGGATCGTGCCGAGCGCGATCCCGCCGATCTCGAAGCCGCCGCCCAGGTCGAGCGCGACGCCGCCGATCCCGGCGACCATGCCCGCGGCCAGCCCGACCAGGTTGCGCGGTTCGGCGAAGTCGACGCCGTTCTCCACCCAGATCTTGGCCCCGACCAGCGAGATCATCCCGTACAGCACGAGCGTGATCCCGCCCAGCACACCGCCCGGGATGGCCGCGACCAGCACCCCGAACTTCGGGCACAGGCCGAGCACGATCGCGACGCCCGCCGCGACGTAGTACGCCGCTGTGGAGTACACCCGGGTCGCGCTCATCACGCCGATGTTCTCGGCGTAGGTGGTCGTCGGGGACCCGCCGAACATGCTGGCCAGCGCCGTCGCGGCACCGTCGGCGCCGAGCGCGCGGCCCATGTAGGGATCGAGATCGTCGCCGGTCATCTCGGCGACCGCCTTGACGTGCCCGAGGTTCTCGGCGACCAGCGCGATCACGCCGGGCAGCACCAGCAGCACGAACACCAACGAGACGCTGGGGCCGTGCACGGCCGGGACGCCGTCGTCGAGGGTGCCGCTGGGCAGCCCGAACCAGGCCGCCTCGGCGAGCCCGTCGAACCCGACCCGCAGGTGCGGCTCGGGTGTGCAGCCGTCGCCGCCGCAGGAGGTGATCGGGCCCAGCAGGACGTCGAACAGGTAGGACAGCAGGAAGCCGAACACCAGCGCGAGGAACACCGCGATCCGGCCCCAGAAGCCGGGGAACAGCACCGCGGCGAGCACCAGGAACGTCGCGGTGAGCAGCGCCGTCCACTGGTCCACCGGCCAGTAGACCGACGCCACGACCGGCGCGAGGTTGAACCCGATCAGCATGACGACGGCGCCGGTCACCGCAGGGGGGAGCACCGCGTGCACCATCCGCGGCCCGGCGAAGTGCACGAACACGCCGACGGCGAGCAGGACCAGGCCGGCCACCATGATCGCGCCGGTGACGTCGGCGGAGTCGCCGCCCATCGCCCGGATCGCGGCGACGCCACCGACGAACGCGGCGCTGGTGCCCAGGTAGCTGGGGACCCGGTTCTTGCAGACGACCAGGAACAGGATCGTACAGAGCCCGGAGAACAGGATGGCGAGGTTCGGGTCGAGCCCCATCACCACCGGGAAGACGAAGGTGGCGCCGAACATGGCGACGACGTGCTGGATTCCCAGCCCGGCGGTCTTCCCCCAGCGGAGGCGCTGGCGGGCTCCGACCGGCTCGCCGGGTGCGGGATCGACCACCTCCCACTTGAACATCGACATGCTGGTCCCTCCGGTCCGGTGCCTCGCGAACCTGACTCAAGCTAATGAGACCCAGGTCGCACCTCGACGGCGATCCTTGCCGATCGTCCGCCGGATCCGCTGGCACGAATTGATGACGCGAACACTCTCGCCCCGTGCGTTCCCGTGCAGGTTTCCGGCGGATGTCCGGGATGTCGCAGCCGGGGGTCCCGGTAGTCGATCCCGCCGGCCTCCGGCCTCAGTACTCGATCCCGCCGGCCTCCGGCCTCAGTACTCGATCTTGCGGGCCTGCAGCGCCACCGCCACGTCGAGGCGCAGGTTCGGGTCGGTGGACAGCGGCCCGAGCAGCCGCTCCAGCTTCGAGACCCGGTAGCGCATCGTGTTGTAGTGGAAGAACTGCAGCCGGGCGGCCTCGGCGACGTTGAAGTTGGTGTCCAGCAGGATCTGCAGCGTCTCCCGCAGCTCGGCCGCCTCGGCGGTCGGCTCGGCCAGCGGGCCCAGCGCGTCCCGCACGAACGAGCGCAGCTCGGTCGGGTCCGGGATCAGCGCGATCAGCCGGTGCAGGCCGAGCTGGTCGAAGAACGTCGTCCCGCCGCCGCCACCGATCCGGCGGCCCACCTCGACCGCGCGGCGGGCCTGCCCGTAGGCCGCGGGCAGCGCGTCGACGTCGGCCGCCGGCCGGCTGACCCCGGCCGAGAACTGCCTGCGCCCGCCACCCTTGTCCCCGGCCACCGCGGTGACCACCCGCCGGACGATGTCCCGGCCCGCCGGACCGGCCTCACGGTCCGCGGCGACCGGCAACAGGGCCACCACCTCGGAGGAGAAGTCGACGGTCGGGATCCCGTCGCCGACCCCGGCGCACACCTGCCGCCAGGCGGCCGAGAAGCGCTTCTGCCAGGCCCGGCGCTGCTCGCCGGACACCGGCTCGTCGGTCGGGTCCAGCTCGGCCGAGACCACCACCATCGGCCGGCGCAGGTCCCAGCCGAAGGTGTCGGCGTGCTCGGCGACGTAGGCCGGATCGGCGGTGCGGCGCAGCAGCAGGTCACGCAGGAAGTCGCCCTGGTACTTCGTCTCGACCGCGGTCACCGCCTCCTCCCGGACGATCAGCAGCGCGGCGACCGCGGCGGCCCGCTCCAGCGCCCGCACGTCGTCCGCGGTGAGCCGGGCACCCCGGCGCAGGCAGACCAGGCGCGCCAGGTTGGTGCCCCCGGCCGCGACCCGCAGCGTGCGGGCCTCGCCGCCGCCGATCGCGATCCCGTCGGCGCCCATCCGCTCGACCCGCAGCCGCCCGGTCGGGTCGACCAGCTCGTGCTCGGCGAGCAGCTCGCGCAGCTCACCGGACAACGCGGAGGCGCGCTCCCGGCCGTCGGTCGAGGTGAAGGCGACCCCGACGCCGAGCACCCGCCCGACCTCCGCCGCGATGCCGTCGAGATCGCCGCCCTCCAGGGCGATCTGGGTGAGCCCGGTGTGCAGGGCGTCGACCCGGGCGAGCGCGGCCCGCGCCGGCAACTCCGGATCCGGACCATCACGTTTGAGCAAGAGTTGCCTTCCCTCGGAGCCGAAGGTGGCACAAATTAACATCGGATCGCGGGATTGCCCAGGCTAGCGTCGGCTCCGTGATCGCCGTCAGCGCGCCCGTCCGGGTCCGGGACCGGCTCCGGTCGGCCGCCGACGGCCCGCTGCGGATCGTGCACCGCGGGCCCGCCGCCGTGTATCTCGCCGTCGGCGGGGAGTGCGTCGGGGTGACCGCGCGGGACGCGGTCGCCGTCCCGTGCGCGCTGCACACCCGGCTCGGGCGGCTCGAGGTGAGCAGAGCAGAGCTGCGCGACGGCGTGCTGCACCTGGACGGCGAGCCGCTGCGGATCCGGCGGTTCGCCGACACCCGGGTCCCGCCGCTGCCGGCCGGCGCCCTCGCCCGGCCCGGCACGTCACGGGCGGGCGGGACCGGCCGCCCGGCGGAGCCGGGCGCGGCGACCGGGCACCGTCCCGCGACGGGAACCACGTCCTCGCTCGCGGCGCTGCCCGGCCGGGTGCGCCCGGTGACCGTCTCCGGCCTGGTCGGCAGCGGCGACGGCCTCACCCCGCTCGGCGACGACGTGCTGTGCGGCTGGCTGGCCCTGCACCGCGCCGCCGGTGCGGCCACCCCGGCCGTCGACGCCGCCGTCCGGGCCCACCTGCACCGCACCACGCTGCTGTCCGCGACGCTGCTGCGCTGCGCGCTCGACGGCGAGGTGGTGGACCGGTTCGCCCGGTTCGTCGCCGCGCTCGGCTCGCCCGCCGAGCAACACGCGACCGCGGCGCTCACCGCCGTCGGGCACACCTCGGGTGCCGGGATGCTGCACGGCGCCCGGCTCGCCCTGCGGGAGCTGCACCCGGCCCGCCGGGCCGGCCGGCGGCACGACCCCGCCCAGCACGATCACGCGCGGCGCGACCCAGCGCGGCACGACCCCGCGCAGCACGACCACCGCCCCCCGGCCGACGAGCACCCTGGAGGGACCGCCGCATGAGCACGCACGTCGAGGTACGACCCGGCGCCTACGCCGACTCGGTCACGCTGCTCCGGGTGAGCCGCACGGTGGCCGGGCTGGACGGGGTGACCGCGGCCCAGGTCGCGATGGCGACGCCGCTGAACGTCGACGTGCTCAGCGGGATGGGGTTCGAGGTCCCCGCCGGGACCGGCCCGAACGACCTGGTCGTGGCGCTGCGGGTGACCGGCGACGCGGAGCTCCCGGCGGCGCTGGCCGGGGTGGACACCGCGCTCGCCGAGGCGAACCGGCCCACCGCGGGCAGCGGTGACGGCACCGGCACCGCCGCGCCGCGGACCACCGGCTCCGCGCTGGACCGGGCGGCCGCGCCGATCGCGCTGGTCTCGGTGCCCGGCCCGCACGCGGCCGTCGAGGCGATGGACGCGATCGAGGCCGACTGCGACGTGCTGATCTTCAGCGACAACGTCCCGGTCGAGCAGGAGATCGCGCTCAAGCGGGCCGCCGCCGAGCGGTCGGTGCTGGTGATGGGCCCGGACTGCGGGACGGCCGTGGTGCACGGCCTGGGACTCGGGTTCGCCAACACCGTCCCGCCCGGCCCGGTCGGGATCGTCGCCGCCTCCGGCACCGGCTGCCAGCAGCTGCTCGCCCTGCTCGACCACGCCGGCGTCGGCGTGACCTCGGCGCTCGGCGTCGGCGGGCGGGACCTGTCCGCCGAGGTCCGCGGGCTCGCCACCCGGGAGGCGCTGCGCCGGCTGGACGCCGATCCGGCCGTCGAGCTGATCGTGCTGGTCTCCAAACCTCCCGCCGACAACGTCGCCGACGAGATCCGCGCGCTGGCCGCCGGCTTGGCCACCCCGGTCGAGTTCGCCCTGCTCGGGCCGGGCCGGCCGGACCTGACCGCGGCCGCCGGCTCGGTGCTCACCCGGCTCGGCAGGCCGGTGCCGGACTGGCCGGTGCACGGCTCCGCCCGGCCCGCCGCAGGCGGCCGGTACCTGCGCGGCCTGTTCGCCGGCGGCACCCTCGCCACCGAGGCCGCGACCGTCGCCACCGCGGCCGGGGCCGGGGCCGGGCACACCTTCCTCGATCTCGGCGACGACGCCTACACCGCGGGCCGCGCCCACCCGATGATCGACCCGACGCTGCGGCTGGAGCACCTGCGGGCGGCGCTGGCCGATCCGGACACCGCCGTCGTGCTGCTCGACGTGGTGCTCGGGCACGGCGCCGAGCCCGATCCGGCCGCGGCCCTCGTCCCGGTGCTGTCGGGCGCCCGGCCACCGGTCGTCGTCACCGTGGTCGGGACGACCGCCGACCCGCAGGACCTGCACCGCCAGGTCGGCGCGCTGGTCGCGGCCGGCGCCGAGGTCCACCTGTCCCAGGCCGGCGCCACCCGCCGCGCCGTCGAGCTGCTCGGAGCCGCCCAGTGAGCACCACCCGCACCCCGGACGCCGTGGTGAGCACCGGCACCGATCTGCTCGCCGACGCCGTCGAGGACCAGGCCGTCCCGGTCACCCGGGTCGACTGGCGGCCGCCGATGGACGGCACCGCCGACGACCTGGCGACGGTCGCCACCGATCCGCTGCGGGCCGCGGCGAACGAGCGCGCGCTGGCCGCGATGCTCGGCGTGACCGCGACCCTGGTCGACGTCGCCCCCGCCGCCGAGGTGCTCGGGCTGGCGCCCGGCGAGTTCCTGCACGCCGGGCCGCCGATCACCTGGGACCGGACGTCCGGGCCGCTGCGCGGCGCGCTGATGGGCGCCGCCGTGCTGGACGGCCTGGTCGACGACCCGGAGGACGCCCCGGCGCTGTTCGAGGCGGGCACCTCGGTGTCGCTGGAGCCGTGCCACCATCGGGCGACGGTGGGCCCGATGGCCGGTGTCGTCACGTCCGGCATGTGGATGTTCGTGCTGGAGGACGCGGCGACCGGGCGGCGCACGTACTGCTCGCTCAACGAGGGCCTCGGCAAGGTGCTGCGCTACGGCGCCTACGGCCCGGAGGTGCTGGCGCGGCTGCGCTGGCTCGGCGACGTGTTGGGCCCGCTGCTGCGGGTCGCGGTGCGCGCCACCCGCGACGCGGGCGATCCGGTCGACGTCACCGCGATCCTGACCCAGATGCTGCAGATGGGCGATGAGGCGCACAACCGCAACCGCGCGGGGACCCTGATGCTGCTGCGCGACCTGTCCCCGGCGATGGTCACCGGCGCGGCGGACGCCGGGCGCTCCGCCGACGACGTCGCCGCGGCGTTGCGCTTCGTCGGCGGCAACGACCACTTCTTCCTGAACCTGGCGATGCCGGCCTGCAAGCTCGCGCTGGACGCGGCCCGCGACGTCGAGGGCTCCACGATGGTCGTCGCGATGGCCCGCAACGGCACCGACTTCGGCATCCAGGTCTCCGGCACCGGCGACGAGTGGTTCACCGGCCCCGCGCAGCTGGCCGACGGCCTGTTCCTCGGCGACCACGGGCCGGCCGACGCGAACCCCGACATCGGCGACTCCGCGATCACCGAGACGGCCGGCATCGGCGGGTTCGCGATGGCGACGGCCCCGGCGATCGTCCGGTTCGTCGGCGGCACCGTGCCGGATGCGCTGGCCACCACCCGCCGGATGCGCGAGATCACCCTCGGCACGAACCCGCGGTGGACGGTCCCGGTGCTGGAGTTCGCCGGCGTCCCCAGCGGCATCGACGTGACGAAGGTGTGCCGGACCGGGATCCTGCCGCAGATCAACACCGGGATGGCGGGCCGGGTCGCCGGGACCGGCCAGGTCGGCGCCGGGCTGGTGACCCCGCCGGCGGGCATCTTCCCGGCCGCGCTGGGTGCGCTCGCCGCCCGGACCCGCGCCCGCCGCACGACCTGACCCGTCGGGGCGTTCCGCAGGTCGGAGGATGGACTTCCGGTCCGCGCTCGGTACCGTGACCGCATCATCCGCAGCGCCGCACCGAACCGGACGCACGGTCCCGCCCGCACCGCCCGGCAGGCCCGGCGCGCGCCGGTGCCCACGGCCGGGGGCGCCCGGTGAGCAGCCCCGGTCCGGTCCCCGAGCGGCCGGCGTCGAAGGTGCGGCTGCGCGACCACGCCCCGCGCCCCGGGATCACCGTGCTCGAGGTGATCGGTGAGATCGACGAGGCCGAGGCGGAGGCGATCCGGCTGCGCATGGTCGAGCTCCTGCGGCGGACCGGGCCGGCGCGGGCCGTGCTCGACCTGTCCGGAGTCGGGTTCCTCGGGTCGCACGGGCTGACCGCGGTGGTCCGCTCCTCCCGGGCCGCCGTCGAGCTCGGGGTACTGCTGTCCGGGGTGACCGGGCCGGACAACCGGGCGGTGCTGCGGCCGGTCCGGATGACCGGCCTGGACCAGGTGATCCGCTGGTTCCCGGATCTCGACAGCGCGCTGGCCGACGGCCCCGGCCGGCCGCACCTACGGGACGGGCCCGCATCCGGTTCACCGCCGGGGCGGTGACGACTCCCACCGCGGCCGCGGACGTTCACCGTGCATCGGGCGGGTAGCCCGATCGCATGACGGACGTGTCCAACCGAACGGCCCCGGCCCACGACGAACGCGCAGCGGCGCCGGACGACGCACCCCTGGTGGTCCGCCATGACCTCCCGGAGGCCGCCGGGCCGGAGCGCGTCCTGGTGCCCGGCGGCTCGCTGGAGCCGCCCCGGACCCGGTCCGGCGAGCAGCTCGCCGAGGTGTTCGAGGAGGCGGTCGACCGGCATCCGGACCCGGTCGCCGTCGACACCGGGGACGCCCGGCTCACCTACCGCGAGCTCGACGACCGCGCGAACCGGCTCGCCCACCACCTGCGCGCGGGCGGGACCGGCCCCGGCCGCCCGGTGACGATCGGCTGCGCGCCCTCGGCGTCGTCGTCGCGCTGGTCCCGCTCGGGTTCTCGGTCGCGCTGTGGCCGGTGTGGGGGCTGTGGGCACCGGGCCTGGCCGTCGCGGCCGGACCGCTGCTCCTGCTGACGTGGTCGGCGCTGCTGGAGCGCGCGATGCTCCGTTTCCGGCCGCTGCAGCCGCGCACCGCGTCGATCTACGACCGCTACTTCTGGTTCCACGAGCGGCTCTGGAAGCTCTACGTGCGCCCGGTACTGGCCGGCACCCCGCTGCTGGTGTGGCGGAACCGGCTGGCCGGGCTGTCCGCCGGCGCCCGGGTGTTCGACGACGGGGCGTCGTTCCCGGAGAAGAGTCTCACCTCGGTCGGCGACGACGCCGTGCTCAACGCGGGCTCGGTCGTCCAGTGCCACTCGCTGGAGGACGGCCGCTTCGAGTCCGGCCGGGCCCGGATCGGCGCGGGCGCCGCGATCGGCGTGCGGGCGTTCGTGCACCACTCCACCGAGGTGGGTGACGGTGCCCGACTGGCGGCGGACTCGTTCCTGATGAAGGGCGAGCAGGTCGGCCAGGGTGAGCGCTGGGGCGGCAATCCGGCGGTCGTGGGCTGAGCCGGGCCGTGAGCCCGGACCAGGCGGTGCACGCCGGGCGCCGGCGTCAGGCCACGAGCGCGAGCACGCTCTGCGCCCCGACGCCCCCGCCGACCAGGAGCAGCAGCACCGCGAACGACCGGTTCAGCGCGGCCGCGGACAGCCGGTCGGCGACCAGCTTCCCGGCCAGCGCGCCGAGCACGGCGACCGCGACGAACGGGCCGAGCACCGTCCAGTCCGGCTGCAGGTGGCCGGCCCGGGCGGCCAGCGAGCCCGCCGCGTTCAGGGTGAGCACGAGCAGCGAGGTGCCGATCGCGGCGGGCATGCCCATGCCGAGCAGCACGACCAGCGCGGGGACCACCAGGAACCCGCCGCCGACGCCGAGGAACCCGGTCAGGAAACCGATCAGCGATCCGGCGGCCAGCACCTTCGCGGTGCGCACCGCGAGCGCCCGGCGGTGCGGCCGCACCAGCACCGCGGTGCGGCCGGCCGGGCCGGCCGGACCGTCCTCGGTCGGCACCGACCGGGCCGCCGGACCGGTCGAGGACGCCGGTTCGTCCCGGCCGTCGCCGCCGCGGACCAGCATCAGCGCGGCGACGGCGAGGGTCAGCCCGGCGAACGACAGCAGCAGCACCGGCTGCGGCACGGCCCGGTTGAGCACCGAGCCGGCCCAGGCCGTCGGCAGGCCGACGGCGCCGAACGCGAGCCCGGTACGCCAGTCGATGGTCCGGTCACGCAGCCTGCTCAGCACGCCGACCACGGAGATGATCCCGACGATGACGATGCTGCCGGTGGTGGCCGCGTGCGCGTCCTGGCCGAGCGCGTAGACCAGCGCCGGGACCGACAGCACCCCGCCGCCGCCGAGCGCGCCGATGACCAGGCCGACGGCCAGCCCAAGCACCCCGGCGACGATCCCGGTCACCGGCGCGGGTCCGTTCGGTCGGGGCTGCCCAGCAGCTCGAGCTGGTAGCCGTCACGGGTGGCGAAGTCGGCGCGCAGCACGAACCGGTCGCCCCGGACGAGGGTGTGCCGCCACTCGACGCGGCGGCCCTTCGCGGTGCCGAGCCGGCGGATCGAGTAGGCCGCGGTGGACGGGCTGCCGCCCAGCAGCCGGTGCTCGGCAGGCGTCGGCAGGATCGGCTGAATGGTCTCCTCGCCGCCGGTCAGCACCACCCCGCACAGCTCGGCGTAGCGCTCGTAGAGGGCGCCGCTGCTGAAGTCGGCCTCCAGCAGCGGGGCGGCCAGCTCGTGCGGCAGCCAGAGCCGGTCCAGGGCGAGCGGATCGCCGCCGGCCAGCCGCAGCCGCTCCAGGTGCACCAGCGGGGTGGACTCCTCCAGGCCCAGCCGGGTGGCGACGACGCCGTCGCGGCGGACGTCGAGCGCGCGGACCACGCTGTGCTGCTCGATCCCCATCGCGCGGACCGACTCGTGCAGGCTGTAGAGCGCGCCGAGCCGCTGCACGATCTCGACCGGTTCCGCGGTGCGGGAGGGGCGGCCGCGGGTCCCGACGACGAGACCCTCGTCGCGCAGCACCTTCACCGCCTGCCGGACGGTGTGCCGGCTGACGCCGTACTCCTCGACCAGCGCCAGCTCGCCGGGGAAGCCGTCGGTGAAGGCGTCGGCGTCGAGCCTGCGCCGCAGGTCGTCGAGCAGCTGGAGCCAGAGCCGGCGGTCCGGGGTCCGGTGCAGTGCCGCCGGACCACCGTTCCCCGCCATGCCCGTGAATGTACGGTCATTTGCCCGGGACGGCCAGCGTCACCGGACGTGACCTGCGTGACGGGCGCCGGTCAGAAGGGGACGTGCGCGGCATGTGCGGCGCGGGCCGCACCGGCGATCCGGGCGAGCAGCCCGGGCCGGCGCTCCCCGCCGTCGCCGGACGGGGACGGCTCGGCGGGCGGTGGCGGCACGGGACCCGCGCCGGATGCCGGAACGGGACCGGCGGGCGGCGCGTCCACCTGCGGGGACAGCACGGGGTTCACGGCGGATCGGCTCCGGGGGCGTCGCGGCGGGGTCTGACGGGTCTACGGAGCGGGCCGGACCGCCGGACCGGCGGCGCTCAGCCCGCGCAGGGCCCCCGGCGACAGCGACGGTCGTCGACCGACAGCAGCTCCACCGCGATCAGGCACACGACGAACGTGTGATCGGTGGACGGGCCGGTGGCGGACACGCCGTCCACTGCACCATGCCCCGGGCGCCACCGCAACGCCCGGACGGTCATCTCCGGGACCAGGCGCAGCCACCGGCGAAGGTGACGGTCTCGCCCTCGATCAGCCGGACCGTTGCGGGCCCGTTCAGCACGGCCCGCGCGACCTGCCCGCCGTCCGGGCCGACCCGGACGTGCTCGCAGGCCGATCCACGGCCGGGACCCGGGGTGCCGTAGTCGCCCGGCTCCAGGGCCGGTCCGACCCGGAACTCGCCGTCGGTGGCCGTCACGGCCGCCACCGGGGCGGGCACCGGCGCGGCGACCGCCTGGGTGGCGGTGGCCTCGGCCGACTCGCCGGGGATCACGAACGAGCGGACCACCAGCAGCGGCACGACGACCGCGAGCAGCACCCACGGCCACAGGACGGTCCGCTCCCCTGCGGCCTGCCGGTCCGCGTAGTAGCGCTCGTACGGTCCGCCGTCGTCCATCCACCCGCCCCGTCGCTCTCGTCGTCACTCTGCCCATCGAAGCGATCGGGCGGGTGCGTTACGCGGCAGGTGGGTGACATCGCAAGGACCGTGCTGGAATGGCCGGGTGAGCACGGGCCGCACCTACGCCGGGGAGTCGGCCGCCGACCGCGCCGAGCAGCGGCGCCGCCGGCTGCTGGACGCGGGCCTGCAGGTGCTCGGCACCGAGGGGTACCGGGCGGCGACGGTGCGCCGGATCTGCCGGGTGGCCCGGGTCGCCGACCGCTACTTCTACGAGTGCTTCGACGGCACCGAGGACCTGCTGCTCGCGGTGCACGCGGAGTGTGTCGACCGGTTGCGGGCGGCGGTGTCCGCGGCGCTGGCGGTGCCGGCCGGGGGGCACCGGCCGGCCGATCCGCTCGGCCTCGCCCGGACCGGGCTGGACGCATTCCTGGCCGTCGTCGAGGACGACCCGCGGCTGGCCAGGGTCGTGTGGTTCGAGGTGCTCGGGGTGAGCGAGCGGGTCGAGCGGACCTCACTGCGGACGAAGTCGGACTTCGGCAGGCTGCTCGCGGCGCTGGCCGCCGAGCACACCGGGACCGCGCTGGACGTCGACGACGACGGTCTCACCACCGACGCGCTGATCGGCGGGATCAGCCACGTCGTCATGACCTGGACGGCGCGCGGCTTCACCCCGCCCCGGGCGCGGGTGGCCGACGCGCTCGCCCGCTTCCTGGTCGGCGGCGCCGGGGCGGCCCACCGGCCGGGCGACGCCGGTCACCCCCCAATGAGGAATCAGCCGTCATCAGATTAGGCTCGGCGATCAGCACACCCCCCCCCCCCCGGATGGAGAGGCTCCCGGCATGAAGACGTTCACCGGCCGCACCGCGGCGATCACCGGGGCCGGCTCCGGGATCGGCCGCGCGCTCGCGCTGCGACTGTCCGGCCAGGGCTGTCATCTCGCGCTCGCCGACCGGGACGCCGCCGGGCTCGCCGAGACCGCCGCGCTCGCCGGGCCGCAGGTCCGGGTGACCACCACCGGGCTCGACGTCGCCGACGAGCAGGCCGTGTACGCCTGGGCAGACACCGTCGTCGCCGCGCACGGCGCGGTCGACCTGCTCGTCAACAACGCCGGCGTCGCCCTGTCCGGGACGGTCACCGGGCTGTCGCTCGACGACTACCGGTGGATCATGGACGTCAACTTCTGGGGCGTGGTGTACGGGACCAAGGCGTTCCTGCCGCACCTGGAGGAGTCCGGCGACGGGCACGTGGTGAACCTGTCCAGCGTGTTCGGCCTCGCCGCCCAACCGCTGATGAGCGGCTACAACGCCAGCAAGTACGCGGTGCGCGGGTTCACCGAGTCGCTGCGCCAGGACCTGGAGCTGACCGGGTCCCGGGTGTCGGCGACCTGCGTGCACCCGGGCGGGATCAAGACCAACATCGCGCGGGCCGCGCGGATGGACCCCAGCGTCGCCGACGCCACCGGGCGGTCGCCACAGGACGCGTCGAAGGAGTTCGAGGCACTCTTCCTGACGACGCCGGACCGGGCCGCCCGGACCATCCTGGACGGCGTGCTCCGCGACCGGCGCCGGGTCCTCGTCGGACCGGACGCCTGGGCGATCGACTCGATGGTGCGGCTGCTGCCGACCACCTACCAGCGGATCATCACCGGGGTCGTCCGGTCCCGGCGGAGCTGAGACCCTCATCCCCGCCGGGCGGTCCCCGGCCCGACCCCCAGGAGCCGCCCGATGAGCCCCGGCCAGCAGCCTCCGGTCACCGCCTTCGGCCCGGACTTCCCGTTCCCGTTCGACGACTGGATCTCCCATCCCGCCGGGCTCGGCCGGATCCCGACCGACCGGCTCGGCACCGAGGTCGCCGTCGTCGGCGCCGGGATCGCCGGGCTGGTCGCCGCCTACGAGCTGATGCGGCTGGGACTGCGACCGGTGGTGTACGAGGCGTCGCACCTGGGCGGGCGGCTGCGGTCGCAGCCGTTCGAGGGCGCCGACGGGATCGTCGCCGAGCTGGGCGGCATGCGGTTCCCGCGCTCGTCGACCGCGTTCCACCACTACGTGGACCTGCTCGGGCTGCGCACCGAGCCGTTCCCGAACCCGCTGACCCCGGCGTCCGGCAGCACCGTGATCGACCTGCACGGACGGACCTACTACGGCCGCACCCTGGCCGATCTGCCGCCGTTCTTCACCGAGGTCGCCGACGCCTGGGCGGCGGCGCTGGAGGAGCGCGTCGGGTTCTCGGCGATCCAGGACGCCATCCGGAACCGCGACACGGAGGCCCTGAAGCGGCTGTGGGACGAGCTGGTGCCGCAGTGGGACGACCGGACGTTCTACGACTTCGTGTCCACCTCGAAGCCGTTCGCCGAGCTGAGCTTCGCGCACCGGGAGGCGTTCGGGCAGGTCGGCTTCGGCACCGGCGGCTGGGACTCGGACTTCCCCAACTCGATGCTGGAGATCCTGCGGGTGGTGACGACCGCCTGCGACGAGGACCAGCTGCTCGTCGTCGGCGGCGTCGAGCAGGTCCCGCAGGGCCTGTGGCGGCGCGCCCCGGACGGGATCGCGCACTGGCCCGCCGGGACCAGCCTGTCGTCGCTGCACGGCGGCGGGACCCGGCCGGGCGTCGCCCGGATCCACCGGGTGGACGACGGCACGATCCGGATCACCGACGTCTACGGCGGCGTCCGCGACTTCCCGGCCGTCCTCGCGACCTGCCAGGGCTGGCTGCTGTCCACCCAGATCGAGACCGACGAGTCGCTGTTCAGCCAGGAGCTGTGGATGGCGATCGACCGGACCCGCTACATGCAGTCGACGAAGACGTTCGTGATGGTCGACCGGCCGTTCTGGCGGGACGTCGATCCGGCGACCGGCCGGGACGTCATGAGCATGACGCTGACCGACCGGCTCACCCGCAGCACCTACCTGTTCGACAACGGCCCGGACCGGCCCGGCGTGATCTGCCTGTCCTACACCTGGATGAGCGACTCGCTGAAGATGCTGCCGTACCCGGTCGAGAAGCGGGTCGAGCTGGCGCTGCGCGCGCTGCGCGAGATCTACCCGGGCGTCGACATCGCCGGGCACGTCATCGGCGACCCGATCACCGTGACCTGGGAGTCCGACCCGCACAGCCTCGGCGCGTTCAAGGGTGCGCTGCCCGGCCACTACCGCTACAACCGGCGGATGTACTGCCAGTTCGTGCAGGACGACCTGCCGCCGGCCGAGCGCGGGATCTTCCTGGCCGGCGACGACGTGTCGTGGACCCCGGCCTGGGCGGAGGGCGCGGTGCAGACCGCGCTCAACGCCGTCTGGGGGATCATGCACCACCTCGGCGGCAGCTGCCCCGCCGACAACCCGGGGCCCGGCGACCGGTTCGCCGAGCTCGCCCCGCCGGCCCTGCCCGACTGATGCGGATCGCGCTCGCCCAGTGCGTCCCCGGGCCGCGGGACGTGCCGGGCAACCTGCACCGGCTCGACGGGTTCGCCGCGGCGGACACCGATCTCGTCGTCACCCCGGAGATGTTCCTGACCGGCTACGCGATCGGCGCCGACGCGGTGCGGGCGCTCGCCGAACCGGCCGACGGGCCGTCGGCCGCCGCGGTGGCCGCGCTGGCCCGGCGGCACAGCACGGCGGTCCTCTACGGCTATCCCGAGTCCGACGGCGGGCAGGTGTTCAACGCCGTCGCGCTGATCGGGCCGGACGGCTCCCGGCTCGCCGGGTACCGCAAGACGCACCTGTTCGGCGAGCTGGACCGGGCCCGGTTCAGCGCCGGTGCCGACCGGCCCGCGGTGGTCGAGCTGGACGGCTGGCGGCTGGGCCTGCTGATCTGTTACGACGTCGAGTTCCCGGAGGCGGTCCGCGATCTCGCGCTCGCCGGGGCGGACGCGGTGCTCGTCCCGACCGCGAACATGACCGGCTACGACCGGGTGCCGACCACCCTCGTCCCGGCCCGGGCGTACGAGAACCAGATCTACGTCGGCTACGCCAACCTCACCGGCGCCGAGGCCGGCCTGCTCTACGGCGGGCTGTCCTGCGTGGCCGGTCCGGACGGCGCCGACGTCGCCCGCGCCGGGCGCGGCGAGGAGCTGCTGCACGCCCGGCTGGACCGGACGGCGCTGGCCGCGTCGCGCCGGGAGAACCCGTTCCTCGCCGACCGGCGGCCCGAGCTCTACCGCCGCCTCACCGGCCGCTGACCGGCGCGATCCGGATACCGATCTTCGTCGCGCCGCCGCCCGCCCGGCGGGCCAGCTCCAGCGCGGCCGGGGTCTCGGCCAGCGGCAGCTCCCGCTCCAGGCACTGGCCGACCTCGACCAGCCCGCCGTCGACGAGCTCGAGCGCCTCGTGGAATGAGCGCAGGCCCGGCTCGTACTGCGCGCCGCTCGGCCAGACGATCGTCACGTTGCGCCGGAACGCCAGGTGCGCCGGGAACGCGCTCGGCTCGTTGCGCTCCGGGTACCCGAAGAAGCAGACGGTGCCCGCCCAGCGCACCATGCCGATCGCGGCGGCCCGGCAGTCGTCGTAGCCCGCCGCCTCGACGACGACGTCCGCGCCGCGCCCGCCGGTGAGATCGGCGACCAGCTCCTCCGGGCTCCCGTCCGGCACCAGCACGGTGTGCGTCGCCCCGAGCCGGGCGGCGACGGCCAGCCGATCGGCGTCCCGGTCGGTGACGACGACGGCCGGGTACCCGAGCCGGCGCAGGTGCTGCACGAAGTAGCCGCCCGCCGAGCCCGCCCCGATCACGACGGCCACGTCGCCGTCCGGGCGGCCGACCCGGCGCATCGCGAACAGCGTGGTGCCGAGCTGCTGCGCGGTGACCGCGCGGCGCAGGTCGGTGCCGGGCGCGAGCGGGACCAGGTAGCCGGCCGGGACCGCCTGGTACTCGGCGAAGCACTGCCCGGTCGTCCCGGGCGGGACGGTGAGCACCGGGGTGCCGGGCGGCAGCGGCGCGTCCTCGGGCCCGACGACGACGCCGGTGCCCTCGTGGCCGGGGTACCCGGGCCGGCCCAGCATGTCCGGCCGGTGGAAGCCGTCGAACACCGAGTGCACGTCCGAGCCGCAGACCGAGGCGTGGTGCATCTCGACCAGCAGCTCCCCGGGCCCGGGGACCGGCCGCGGGAACGACCCGACGACCGGCTCGCCGGGCGCGGCCAGGGTCGCTGCCGTCATGGGAGGACTGCTCGCCGAGGTGCTCACGGGGACATATTCCAGCACATCCGGTGCGTCGCGAGCACGACCTCGCGGGTAATCGACCCAGTGCCGGCGCCGGTCGATCGTGGACGCCAGGCACCGGGGACCCACCCCGGCACACCGACCGCGCTCGGTACGGCCTTCCTGCTGGCCCAGGCCGTGGTGGTGGCGGTGTTCGCCGGGTGGCAGTCGGCCGCCGGGCGCTGATCGCCGTCCGGTGGAGGTCCGGTGCCACCAGTGGCACCGGACCTCTACGAAGCGCTGATCACTTCGGCTGGTCCCCGGTGCGGGTCCGCAGCACAGTGCGGGCGCGCCGGAGCAGCTCGAGTGCCTCGTCGGGACCGAGCACCCCGGCGGCGACCGCCGCGGTCAGCCGGACCGGCATCTCCTCCACCAGCCGCGCGTGCTCGGCCAGGTCGATCTCGTCCGCCACTGCGCACCTCCCGCACCCGGAGCTACGCACGCCGGCGCCGGTCGGTTCACCGGTGCCCCCGGACGCAGCAGGGCCGCCGTGGCGAGCACCAGGCCCGGCCGCTCGCCGAGCAGCAGCCCGGCTACCCGTCGTCGCCCAGCGCGACGTCCGACACCGCCGCGATGTGCTCCCCCATCGCCGCCGACGCCGCGACCGGGTCGCCGGCGCGGATCGCCAGCAGCACCGCGCGGTGCCCGGCCAGCGACTCGGCCGGGCGGCCCGGCCGGCTGAGCGACTCGATCCGGGACTCCCGGATCAAACCGGCGATCTCGCCCATCAGGGTCGCGAGCAGGCCGGAGTGCGCGGCGGCGGTGACGGCGGCGTGGAACTCCTCGTCGGCGGCGATGCCGCGGCCGCCGGCGGCGATGTCGGCGGCCATGCCGGCGAGTGACTCGTCGATCCGCCGCAGGTCCTGCTCGGTGCGCCGCTGCGCGGCGAGCGCGGCGATCCGGACCTCGAGGGCCTCGCGCGCCTCGATCACCTCGCGGAGCCGGTGCTCGCGGGCACGGACCGCGGCGAGCACCTGGCGGTCGGCGGGAACCTCGCGGACCACCGCGCCGTCGCCGTGCCGGACCTCGATCACGCCCTGCACCTCCAGCGCGACCAGCGCCTGCACGACCGAGGCGCGGGAGACGCCGAGCCGGCCGGCCAGCTCGCGCTCCGGCGGCAGCCGGTCGCCGGGGCCGAGCCGGTGCTCGGTGACGTGCTCCAGCAACCGCTCGACGAGCTGCTCGTAGAGCCGCGGCCGGGTGAGCGGCTGCAGCGTCGCCGGACGTCGGGACTCTGCGGGCACCGGCACCTCCGCGCATCTCGTTGACAGCCACCGTAGCGCGAGTGGATAGTCCACTGGGGTATTGGACTGTCCACTGCGCCACCGGGTGGCGATCGCAGCGACGCCGGTGACCCGTGACCGAGGGGGTCGCATGCCACCGCAACCGGTTCCGTCACCGGCCACCCGGACGCCCGGGTCGGCCGCTCTGCTCACCGCGCTGCTCGATCCCGGCTCGTTCCACCCGTGGGACTCCCCCGCGGCCCCGCCCGCCGGGGCCGGGCCGGACCACCGGCGCGAGCTCGACGACGCGACCCGCGCTGCCGGGACCGACGAGTCCGTGATCACCGGGCGGGGCCGGATCGACGGTCACCCGGTCGCCGTCGTGTGCAGCGAGTTCGCCTTCCTCGCCGGTTCGGTCGGCACCGTCGCCGCCCACCGGGTGATCCGCGCCGTCGCCCGGGCCACCGCCGAGACGCTGCCGCTGGTGCTCTCCCCGGCCTCCGGCGGCACCCGGATGCAGGAGGGCAACGCCGCGTTCCTGGCGATGGTCGACATCGCCGACCGGATCGCCGCGCACCGGGAGGCGGGCCTCCCGGTCGTCGGGTACCTGCGTCATCCGACGACCGGCGGCGCGTTCGCGTCCTGGGGGTCCCTCGGCAGCCTGGTGTTCGCCGAGCCGGGTGCGCTGATCGGCTTCCTCGGGCCGAAGGTCCACCGGGCGCTGCACGGCGAGCCGTTCCCGCCCGGCGTGCAGACCGCGGAGAACCTGCACGCGCACGGCCTGGTCGACGGCGTCGTCGACGCGGGGGGCCTGCGCGACCGGGTGGCCGGGATCCTGCGCTGCACCGGCCGGGGCGCCCGGCCGCCCCACACCCCCGCGGCCCCCGGACCCGGCCCGGACCCGGACCCGGACCATGCAGCGGGCATCCGCCCCGCCGACGCCCGGACCGCGATCACGGCGACCCGCCGGGACGACCGGCCCGGCGTCCGGGACCTGCTCGCCCACGCCCGGGACGTCGTCGAGCTGCACGGGACCGGCGCGGGCGAGATCGCCGCGGCCACCGTGCTGTGCCTGGCCCGGCTCGGCGACACCGGCTGCGTGCTGGTCGGGCAGGACCGGGCGGCCCTCCGCCCGCCCGGCCCGGCCGATCTGCGGGTCGCGCAGCGCGGCATGCAGCTCGCCCGCGAGCTGCGGCTGCCGCTGGTCACCGTGGTCGACACCGTCGGCGGGGAACTGAGCCCGGCTGCCGAGAACGGCGGCCTGGCCGGGGAGATCGCCCGCTGTCTCGCGACCATGACGCGATTGCCCGTCCCGACGGTGTCGGTGCTGCTCGGCCGCGGCACCGGCGGGGTGGCGCTGGCCCTGCTCCCCGCGGACCGGGTGCTCGCGGCCGGGCACGGCTGGCTCGCGCCGCTGCCGCCCGAGGGCGCGAGCGCGATCGTGCACGGCACCCCGGACCGGGCGGTCGAGGTCGCCGGGACCCAGCGGGTCACGGCGGGCGAGTTGGCCGCGCTGGACGCGGTCGACCGGATCGTCGCGGAGGTACCGGATGCCGCGGACGAGCCGATCCGGTTCGTCCGGCGGCTGGCCGGGGTGATCGAGGACGAGATCGCGGTGGCGCGCACGGTCCAGGGGCTGCACCGCAGCCGGTCCGGGGCGACCGGCGGGTGAGCCGGGCCGGGCCCGGGCCCGGCACGTTCTCAACGTGCCTGTGATCTTGGCGGCGGCTGCCCTAGGGTCCTCCCCATGTCGTCGTCCGCAGGCACCACCACCGGCCGGTCCCGCCGCCCGGGACCGCCGAAGCGGGACGGCCGGCTGGCCGGCGTCCGCCGGGTCAGCGTGGTCGACGAGCTCGTCGAGCAGATGACCAGGAAGATCGTCACCGGGGTCTGGCCCGCCGGCACGATGCTGCCCTCGCTGCGCGAGTTCGCCGCGGACACCGGCACCTCGATGCTCACCGTGCGGGAGGCCGTCCGCACCCTGCAGGCCCGCGGCTGGGTGGAGACCCGGCAGGGCGTCGGCACCGTGGTGCTGGAGGTCGAGCACGACGGCCGGTTCGTCCCGTGGTCGCTCGGCGCCTCCGACGTCTCCGAGTACGTCGAGATGGTGGAGGCCCGCGAGGCCATCGAGTCCGCGATCGTCGATCTCGCCGCGCAGCGCCGCACCGATGCCCAGCTCACCCGGCTCGACGAGCTGCTCGACGCGATGTTCGAGGCCGGCACGGACATCCCGCGCTTCCTCGCCGCCGACGGCGAGTTCCACATCGTGCTCGCCGAGGCGGCGCACAACCGCATCCTGCTGCGGAACATGCTCGCCATCCGCAGCCCGATGCGCCGGCTGATGGCGAACCGGCTGGAGGCCGAGATCGCCGACCGCGGCGACCTCATCCGGTCGCACGCCGACCACCGGGACATGGTCGAGTCGGTCCGCGGCCGCGACCCGCGTGCCGGGCGTGCGGCGCTGGGCCGGATGAGCGAGCGGGCCCGGCTGCACCTCGACGCGCTCGGCCCCGCCGACGACGGCTGACCCGCGCCCGCGGTCCTGCTCGGCCCCGCCGACGACGGCTGACCCGCGTCCGCGGTCCTGGTCGGCCACCCGTGGCCCGCGTCCGCACACCCGGCGGCCCGCGCACGCCCCCGCACCCGGCCGGGCCCGGCAGGTCATCCCGGGCGGGTGATGCGACCCGCCGGTCCCGCGGCCATCGTCGGCACACGCCGTCCCCGAGCAGCCGGAGTGTGATGACCATGCCGGACGGACCATCCGGCGCGCGCCCCTCGACCCGGCGGCGGCTGGCCGCGGCGCTGCCGACGGTCGGGGTGCTGCTGCTCACCGGTTCGGTGCTGCGGCTGGTCGCGGTGGTCGTGCTGGTCCCGCTCGCCACCGCGGCGGCCCGGGTCGCGATCGGCCGCGACCTCGCACCCGAGCCGTCCGCGGCCCGGGCGGTCGGCCCGGCCCGTCCGGGGTGCCGCTGATGAACCCGCGGTCCGGCGGCGGGAAGGTCGGCCGGTACGACCTGATGGGTGCGGCCCGCCGGATGGGCGTCCGCCCGGTGCTGCTGCGCCCCGGCGCCGACGTGCTCGGGATGGCCGGCGGCGTGGTAGCCGTCGAACAGCACCCGGCGCTCGGACGGCAGCGAGTCCCGGTAGTCGCGCAGGAACCCGCGCAGCAGCGCCTCCCGGTCGGCCACCGCCCGGGCCGGGAGCAGCTCGCGCAGCGGGACGACCAGCGGCGGGGCCGCGGTCAGCCGGAGCCCGTCGGCGGTGGTCGTGGTGAACCGGCGCAGCGCGCCCATGTTGTCCCGGCCGTGCGCCCTGGCGATGCCGCGGTCCAGCCGACAGAACCGGCGCTGGCCGACGCGAACCGCGCCCACAGCGCGGCGAGCAACCCGGCGGCAGGCTCGGGATCGGCCGCGGGCCCGGGCACGAACCCGGGCACCGGATCAGGATCGGCCGGGCCGGTCGGTCGCGGCACCGCGCCGGGCGCCTCCGGTCCCGGACCGGGACCGGCCGGGACGCCGTCCCCGCCGGCGGCGGGCTCGTCGGGCCATCGTCGGTTCACGGCCGCCGGTCCCCCCGGTGTCACGAGCCGGGACGCCGCGCCCCGGGACCCCTCACCCGGGGCGCGGCGTCCTGTACCGCAAGGTCATTGATATTTGTCGTAACGTCTAGTCAAATTATTCGGCCGGACGGGACCGGGTCAAGACTCCATCCGCCGCAGTCCACCCTGGTGACGGCTGTGCGGCCGGCGCCGTTCGGGCACCGTTGCGGGATGCTCGTATCGAGGAAGCGGCCCGGCGTCCGGGTCACCGACAGCGTCGGGGTGGTGGGCGGCGTCGCGGTCGCCGGGAGCGCGGGCGTCGCCGTCGCGGGGAGCACCGGGGTGGTCGGCAGCGTCGCGACCGCGGGCAGTGCCGGGGTGCTCGGCAGCGTCGCCACCTCGGCGGGTGTCGCGGTGCTCGGGAGCGTGCTGACGTTCCTCGGCATCGGGCTGCTCGGCTGTGTCGGCTGCGCCGCCTGCGTGTTCTGCCGCCGCTGCGTCGGCTGCGCCGCCTGCGTCCGCTGCACCGACTGCGTGGGTTGCGCGGGTTGTGTCGACTGTGTCGGCTGCGTGGGGTGCGTCGGCCTGCGCGGTGCCGTCGGGGTGGTGCGGCAGGCGGCGTGAGGCCGCCGGGACGGCGCAGGACCCGGCGATGCCGCAGCCCGGCGCGATACCGCAGCCCGGCCGCGGGTGACACCCGGTCCGGCCGCAGGTGACGCCCGGCCCGGCCCGCCCCGTTCCGTCCCCGGCCGGTCGTCGTCCGCTATCCGGTGGTGACGGTCAGCCGGCCCAGGGTGGTCGCGTGGTCCGGGTGGTCGGCCGGGACGACCGCCGAGGACAGCGCCGTCCAGCAGGAGGGGCAGCTGTACTGGCGGAACACGACGGGCGCGTCGACGTAGTCCGCCGCGACGGCGATGATCTGCGGCCCGGCGGCGGTCGGCGGGCCGTCGTAGACGGCCAGGGCCAACGGTGATCCGCCGCCGGTGTCGCCGAGGATCTCGGCGCAGTGCACGCAGACGATGGTGTCGCCGACCTCGGCGAGGTTGTCGTCGATCCGCCTGGCCGAGGTCAGGTCCGCCCGGCCGCGGGTCCGGCCGACGGTCCGGGACCGCGCGCGACGCCCGTCCCGCAACCGGGCCCGCTCGGCCCGGGTGGCGTCCGGGTCGACCGCCCCGTCCGCGGCGACCACCCCGTAGACCTCCGCCGCGGCGGCCGGGGTGATCTTCTGCTCGCGCAGGTCGCGCAGCACGGCGTCGGGATCACGGGTGAGCGGGTCGCCGTAGCCGCCACCCCCCTGCCAGGTCATCGCGAACACCTCGCCGGGGGCGAGATGGCTGGAGACGTAGTTCTGGCCGGGTTCGAGGGTGTCGCTGATCTCGTCGAGCCCGGAGGGCAGCCGGCCGGCGGCCAGCAGCTCGGCGATCCGGCTGTTCCGCGCGACGACGTCGAGCCCGCTGTTGCCGGGATGCCCGCCGCAGAGCCCGGCGTTCTGCGCGACGGCCTTGCCGGCCGATGCCAGGACCAGGCCCATCGGGATGCTCGTGCCGTGCGGGGTGAGCGCGATCGAGGCGCCGAGCCCGCCGCGGTGCCGCCCCGGGCCGCCGGAGTCGCGCACCTCGCGCCGCCAGAGTGCGAGGACCGGGTACATGAACTCGGTCATCTCGACGTCCGGGACCCGGCCCATCGGGATGCCGAGCAGCCCGCCGGTGTCCACGCCGTCGGCGTGCGGCCGGGCGCCGTAGCCGCCGGCCATCGGCTCCATCATGATCGACAGGAACGGCGCGGGCTGCTCGCCGCGCTCGTCCAGCCCGGCGATGACCGCGGTGTCCCAGGTGCCGCAGCAGGTGGCCTGCACGTTCTTGCCGAGCTCCAGGTCGCGGTCGAGCATCTGGGACAGGCACTCGGCGATCAGGCTGCCGGTCAGCCAGGCCGGCCCGATCGGCCCGCGCCCGACGGCGGCCGGGAAAGTCGCGTTGTTGAGCGTGCCCTCCTCGGTGACCAGGTCGAAGCAGCGCATCAACCCGCCCGCCGACCAGGGGATGTCGTGGGCGAGGATCGGCAGCAGCGCCAGCATCACGCCGCCGCGCATGCCGGCGTAGGTGCAGTTGATGACGCCGGCCTGCGGATCGGTGCCGGTGAAGTCGAAGGTCAGCCGGTCGGCGGTCTTCGTCGTCCGCACGGTGATCCGGTGCAGGCCACGGTCGCCCTCGTGCGACTGGTCCTGGTAGCCGGTGGCGGTCCACGAGCCGTCCGGCAGCGCGGAGAGCTTGTCCTTCAGCCGGGACTCGGCGTCGGACATCATCCGCTTCATCACGGCCTTCACGGTGTCCGCGCCGTACTGCTCGACGAGCGCGGCCAGCCGCTCGGCGCCGACGTTGTTCGCGCCGATCTTGGCCCGCAGGTCCAGGCCGACCAGCATCGGGACCCGGGAGCGCCGCACCCACAGGTCGGCGACGTCGCGCTGGAGCTGACCGCCGCGCACCACCTTGACCGGCGGGGTGGGCAGCGACTCGGAGAACACGTCCTGCGCGGCGGGTGAGAACGACCCGAGCCCGACGCCGCCGAGATCGGGCTGGTGCGCGACGGCACTGGTCCAGGCGAACAGCTTCCCGTCGTGGAACACCGGCTGGTAGACGATCACGTCGTTCTGGTGCAGCCCGCCGCCGACCCACGGGTCGTTGCACAGGAACATGTCGCCGGCCTCGATGCCCGGGTTGTCCGCCCGGTTCCGCAGCGTCCAGTAGATCGCCAGGTCGACGGCGCCGACCAGCATCGTGTTGTAGAGCCCGACCTGCACCTCCTGGCCCAGCTCGTCGGAGATGGCGAAGTCGAAGTCGTTGGCGTCGGTGACGATCGGCGAGCCGGACATGCGCTTGAGCGCCTCGCCCATCTCGTCGGTCACCGACCACAGCCGGTGCCGCACGACCTCGTAGGTGAGCGGGTCCAGCGCGTCGATCTGGTCCTGGCCGACGGTGTGCACGGCCAGCGCCGATGGCAGCGAGCGGGCGAGCTCGTCGGGATCGACGGGACGGCTGGAGAAGACATCCGAGCCGGGGATCGGCATGGTCATCAGGCGCTCCTGCGGATGGAGAGGTTGCCGAGGTGGTCGACGGTTCCGGTGGTCCCGCCGGGGACGACGACGGTGGTGGTCGGCACCTCGACGATCGCCGGTCCGTGCAGCACGTGGCCGGCCCGAAGCTCGCGGTAGTCGTGCACCGGGGTGTCGACGTAGCCGAGCCGGGCGTCGAGCTGGACCGGCCGGCTGGTGAACCCGACGGCCTCCGACGTCGCCGCGGGCACCGGGGGCAGCTCGGGGCTGAACGGCAGCACGCCGACCGCCCGGACCCGGAAGGTGATCGCCTGGATCCCGGCCTCGCGGAAGCCGGCATCCCGGCCGAACAGCTCCGCGTACCGCTTCTCGAACGCGTCCGCGGCGGCCTCGACCTCCGGCATGCCGAGCGGGCCGTCCGCGACCGGCGCGGTGACCTCGGCGAGCTGCATCGAGTACCGCATGTCGATCTCGCGGTGCAGCTCCACCGTGGAGAACGTCACGCCCTGGCGCTCCAGGCCCGCCCGGACCCGCTGTTCCAGCTCGGCGAAGTTCCGCTGCGCCCGCTGCGGGTCGAACGGCACGGTCAGCGGATCGGACAGCTCGGCGGCCAGCACGATGTCGCTGGACGCCAGCCCGAACGCGGAGAACGCGCTGGCGACCGGCCCCAGCGGGACGACGACCTCGGCGCAGCCGACCTCGGCGGCGTACCCGGCGCAGTGCGCGGGGCCCGCCCCACCGAAGGCGTAGAGCACGAAGTTGCGCGGATCGTGGCCGGACTCGACGACCGTCTTGCGCAGCAGGTCGCCGGTCTGGGCGTTCTGCACGGTGTAGATCCGTCGACCTCCGCCGACGTGATCGAGCCGTACGCCGCGACGGAACAGACCCCGCTATGCGCATGGCCTAATCACGGTCAGGCTGCAGGCGTGCCGCTCGGTATGAGCATTTGCGGCGGGGATCTGACCACCGGTCGGTCGCCATCAGAAGTCGGCGCGCCTGCTTACCAAGATTTACGCCTCGTCGGTCTGCGTGAAGCAGACGAAAGAGCCATAAAACTCGCATCTGCATCTGCATCTGCATTCGACGTTGCTAGTACTCTTTACATACCTGGCAGGGGCGAACAACACGCCTGAGCTAAAGGGGCGACTGTGCGTCACAACGGAAGCACCAGTTGGCGCCGACATATCACCGACCCTGGGGTACCAACACGTTCTTCTGGGCTGTATGGGCGCTTCGTATAGTCTTGACGGACTAGCCTGATGTCGGCAGGTTTATGAGCATGATCGCAGAAGAGGTTGGCATTGGGGTCTTGCCGACGGACCGCCTAGTCCTAGCCTTCGATGCCACATGCGGTACCTGCAAGCGCATGGCAGAGGCCGTTCGGGTCCACGCTTACGGCGTCATCGATGTCGTGCCACTGAGCCACCCTGAGGTTGTTCGGCAGCGCGAAGACCTTCTGGGGCCGGAACCTCCATGGGTGCCAACACTGATCGACATCGCTGACCGGAAGGCGTGGACGGGGCTTAGGTTGCGCACCACGCTGACCAGGCGCCTTGGGGTGCGCAAGTCGGTGCGGATGCTGGCAGCTATCGGTGCTGCGAGCGCCGCAACCCAGCCGGCGAAGCCCGGTGAGTTGTCACGGGGGGAGTTCTTCAAAGCGGCATCGCTCGTAGTGGCAGGGGCGGCCGTCGTCGGGATCGGCGGCAAGGTATCAGGTCGGCTTGCGGAAGCAGCCGGAACAGGGCCGGCTTCGTCCGCGATCCGCAGCAGTACGCCGATGGGGACGGCTCAGATCTCCTCGCAGTTTGCAACATCCTTGACGGCGCAGGACCTGCGAAACGTTGCCGACCCTGATCTTGTCGATCTTCTGTCTTCGTCGCGGCAGGCTTCTGATCACACGCTGTCCAAGGACTACGGTGTCTGGACCCTGTCGGAAGCTGGTACGACTCGACTCGACGCACACACCACCGTTCGAGGTGAGCGGGCAGTCGTCCGTGCAACTGAGCATCTGTCCTACAGCGGGGCTCGGGCGGTCACGACGGCCATCGTGGTGCCGAGCCGCTCCCTCGTCCTGACCTACGAAGTGTCGGACGGCATGGGCGCCGACGTTCGAACCCATGCCCACGCGTGGAACTTCGACGCGAAGACTGGAGACATGACGCTGCGGGCGTACAGCGTCAACGGGTCGCATGTCGAAGCGCTTCGGAATGAACCTGATGCTCCACTACGAGCTTCAGCTCAGCAGGCCGACCCGTGCGGCGGCTGCGACCTGGTGCCGGGTGGAACCGATCGCACGCTGGGTAGCCGCTGCAAGGGCGGCGTTCCGTACGAGTGCGCCAAGTCGTCTGCGGCGTGCGGGGCCTGCGTCGTCGGATGTCGCGGAGTCCCTACCGCCGCGTGCCTCAGTTGCTTAGGCTCAACCTGCCCGTTCGCATGGATCGAGTGCTGTGGAGGACGTGAGCCCGCGTGCCTGAAGTGCGGCCAGACCTAAGGGGAGACCATGACTAACCAGTTGCCACGATCGAATGTCCTGCTGACTGTGGGCAACACGGCCCTAGGGCTGGCCCTTGGCCTTTCGCTCATGAACGCGTTCGTGTGGGCGTCGGCAGACTGGCAGAGCTGGGCAATTCTGATCTTGACCGCTGTCGCAGCCGTGGTTCAAGGAACGCTTCAGAGGCGATCGCGTCCGGTTAGCGACGCAGCATCACGGCCATGAGCATGGTGTGCCGTGGCCGCCAGGCCAGGGCCCACCATTGGCTCGTATGCGCAGCTCGCGTCATGTGGGGTGGTTGTTGTCAGAGGGTCCTGCCACTCTGAGTGCATGGCAGCCACTCCTGAGCAGGTTGCACGGATTCCGATGGGGAACTGCGGGTCTCGCGCTCGGAGTTCATCACGGTATGGTCCGTTGCGGAGCAACAATCGATCAAGCAGTCCGAGAACGGTGTCCTGGATTGGTACTCCGCGGCGATCGTCGCGACATGCGAGTGGATGGCGTGTGCGATCTACCGGCCGCCTTGGGGCCGTCCGCGCCCGGCCGAGGCGCCAGCGACTCGAACCCGAGCGTCAGCTTACGAGGAGCTGATCGAGGCGGAGTATCTCGCCGCGGACCGCTTCGAGGAGCTGCATCCTCATCGGGCGGAGCGAGAGCCTGGTTGGGCTGAGGGCGCTCGAGCGACGCTGCGGTGGGCCTGGCGGGGCCAGGGCCCACCCCCGATCGAAAGTCGACGGGTGGTCGGCGGCGGGGCGCCGGACGACCGGCATCCGGCTGCCGATCACGCCTGCCGCACCTTCGTCGGCCGCGGTGACCCACGCCGCGTAGTGGCGCAGCGTCGTGGTGCCGTCGCCGTGCCCGAGCCGCCCGGCGACCGTGCGGAGGTCGACTCCCGCTGTGAGGAGTTCGGTGGCCGAGTAGTGGCGCAGCTCCTTCAACCCGGTGTCGATCCCGAGCTTGGCGACGAGGCGCGCGTACCGGCGGGTGAGCGACGACGGGTCGCGGGGCCGGCTCATGTCCGGCGTAGCCGAGAACAGCCAGGTCCGGTCTGTCACGGCCAGCCCGAGCAGAGCCAGCCGCTCCTCGCAGTCCGAGCGGTGCTGGCGGAGGAGTTCGACGGTGGGCGGGTCGGTCGAGACCCGCCGCATCTGGTGGGTCTTCGTGTCCTTGAGGATCATGCCCCCCGGGCTCCGGACGTAGTTCTCGTCCAGGCGGACGATGCCCGCGTCGAGGTCGATGTCCTCCCACTGGAGCGCGACGACCTCGCCCCGGCGGGCCCCGAGGACGGCCGAGAGCCACACGAACAGGCCCCACTCCGCCGCGGCCGTCCAGGCGGCCTCGACGATGCGGGCCATCTGGGTGCTCGTCGGGGGCCGCGGCTGCGGACGCACCTTCGACGGCGGTCGGACCGACGGCATCGGGTTGAACGCGATCCAGCCCCACCGCACCGCGGCGCTGCACGCCCCGGAGAGGATCGCGTGGATCGACCGCACGCTCGACGCCGCGTAGGGCTTGCAGACGTGCCGCTTGCAGCCCGCCACGGCGCAGTCGTGCGGCCCCTCGACCGCGTGCTTCTCGACGAAGGGCCGGCCGTTGCACAGCGAGCGGCACTTCCGCAGGCGGCTGTAGAGCGTCTCCAACCGCTGCGAGGCCTCCCGTACGAACAGCACGAGCGGGACGTCGCCCAGGTTCGGGCCGATGTACATCCGGATCTGCGACTCGTAGGTCATCCGGGTCGTCGGGTCGATCTCGTGCTGCGCCATCCATCGTTCGAGCAGCGCCCCGACCGTCGCCTTGGTCCGGGCGATCTTCAACTCGTCGGCGTCCGCGAGGAGCCGGGTCCGGACCTTCTCGGCCTCGCGGTACGCCGCCTTCTCCGCGCGGTCTCCGGTGCCCTCGATGTCGACGCTCTCGCACAGCACGATCCGCTCACCGGTCGAGGGATCCTCACCTGCCGACACCCGGATCTCGTCGCACCGTGCTCGGCGGCGGATGCTCCCTCGCTGGCGCTTCACGGCGGCGTCGGATCGGCTGGCCACGTGGCGGAAGCTAGCAACGTTCGTGGACCGGTTCGTGGACCACGATCAACTTCTGACCCGGGAACGAGAACCGGCCCTGACCGTTCATGCTGGTCAGAGCCGGATCTTCTGCTGCGCGCCCGAAGGGATTCGAACCCCTAACCTTCTGATCCGTAGTCAGATGCTCTATCCGTTGAGCTACGGGCGCATGATCATTCAGTTGTCGACCCGCCGGTCCGGTAGGTCCGCCGTGCCGCAGCGGAGGCTCCGGGATTTGAACCCGGGATGGGGGTTACCCCAAACCGCATTAGCAGTGCGGCGCCATAGACCAGACTAGGCGAAGCCTCCTCGGTGCCTTACGGCCACCAGCGAGGACAACACTACACTGCGCCTCCCCGGCCGCTGAACCGGGGCCCCGCACGGGGCCCCGGGACGGTTCGGCTCAGCGACCCGCCAGCTCGACGAACGGGTTCAGCGACTCCGGGTTCTGCAGCGCACCCGCGGAGACGGCCTTCTCCGCCGGGGTCCCGGAGAGGATCTTCTTCACCGGGACCTCGCACTTCTTGCCGTTGAGGGTGCGCGGCACCGTGTCCACGACGACGAACCGGTCCGGCACGTGCCGCGGCGAGAGCTCCTTGCGCAGTGCCGTCCGCAGGCCGGGCTCGACGTCGTCGAGGGTGTACCCGTCGGCCAGCACGAGGAAGCAGAGCAGCGCGCCCTCCTCGCGGGCGCCCAGCGCGGTGGTGTCGATCACCAGCGAGTCGGCGACCCCCTCGAAGCCCTCGACGACGGAGTAGAAGTCCGCCGTGCCCATCCGGACGCCGCCGCGGTTCAGCGTGGAGTCCGACCGGCCGTAGATGACGAACGAGTCGCGCGGGGTGCGCCGCACCCAGTCGCCGTGCCGCCAGCGGCCGGGGAAGTCCTCGAAGTAGGCCTCGCGCAGCCGGCTGCCGTCCGGGTCGTTCCAGAACATCACCGGCATCGACGGCGTCGGCGTCGTGATGATCAGCTCGCCGACGTCGTCGAGCAGGTCGGTGCCGTCCTCGGCGTAGGACCGGACGTCGGCGCCCAGCGCCGCACAGGACAGCTCGCCCAGCCAGACCGGCACGGTCGGCGCGGAGGCGAGGAAGGCCGCGCACACGTCGGTGCCGCCGGACACCGAGCAGATCTGGATGTGGCTCCCCGCGGCCTCACCGATCCAGCGGAAGCCCTCCACCGACAGCGGGGCGCCGGTGGAGCCGAGCGCGCGCAGCGCGGAGAGATCGTGGTCGTCGCCGGGGCGCAGGCCGACCTTCATGCAGGACTGCACGTACGGCGCGGACACCCCGAACAGCGACACCCGGTAGCGGGCGGCCAGCGCCCAGAGCGCGTTCAGGTCGGGATGGCCGGGGCTGCCGTCGAACAGCACGATCGTGGACCCGACCAGGAGCCCGCCGACCAGGAAGTTCCACATCATCCAGCCGGTGGTGGTGAACCAGAAGAACCGCTCCCCCGGCCCGAGCCCGTGCTGCAGGCGCATCGCCTTGAGGTGTTCCAGCACAATGCCGCCGTGGCCGTGCACGATGCCCTTCGGCAGGCCGGTCGTGCCGGACGAGTACAGCACCCACAGCGGGTGGTCGAACGGGACCGGGGCGAACTCCAGCGGGCCGGCCTGCGCGGTGAACTCGCTCCACGGCGTCGTCCCGTCGAGGGTGGCCCCCGGGTCCAGGTACCCGACGAGCACGGTCTCCCGCAGCGAGGGCATCTGCTGCTGCAGGGACGCGACGTTCGACCGGACGTCGAAGCCCTTGCCGTTGTAGCGGTAGCCGTCGACGGCGACCAGCACCGTCGGCTCGATCTGGGCGAACCGGTCGTGCACGGCGCGGGCGCCGAAGTCCGGCGAGCAGGACGACCAGATCGCGCCCAGGCTCGCTGTCGCCAGGAACGCCACCAGCGTCTCGACCGAGTTCGGCGCCAGTGCGACGACCCGGTCGCCCTGGCCGACGCCGGCCCGGACCAGCCCGGCGCGGGCCTTGGCGACCTGGTCGCGCAGCTCGGCGTGGGTGACGGTGCGGGTCAGGCCGTCCTCGCGGACGAACTCGATCGCCACGTCGGCGTCGGCGCGGCCGGGCCCGGGGGTGAGGGCGTGCTCGGCGTAGTTGAGCGTCGCGCCGGGGAACCACTCGGCGCCCGGCATGTCTCGCGAGCCCAGCACGGCGGTGGGCCGGTCGTGGAAGATGACGCCGGAGAACTCGGCGACGGCGCCCCAGAAGCCCTCCAGGTCGGTCACCGACCACTCGTGCAGCTGCCGGTAGTCGGTGACGTCCTCGATCGGCGCGCCCCGCTCGTCCCGGGCCCAGGTCGCGAACCGCACGATATCGGTGTGCGGCACCTGCTCCGGGTCCGGGCTCCACAGCAGCTCGGGGGTCTCCGGATCGGTCACGGTCTGCACTGACGCCATGGCATCAGCTTCCCTGACCGCACCGGCTCGGCACCAGTGGTCGCGCCCCACATCCCCGCTCCGGAGCTGGGGGTGCACCACACCCCGGTGGTGGGTTCCGGATGGCCGCTCCCGGTGCGGTCGCGGTCGCGGCGACGAACTGGGGGTGCGGCACTCCGCCCGGCCCAGGCATTCGCACCCCCAGTTCGTCGCCGCACCTGCTCCAGGGAGTGCGACAACGAGCCAGAGGTGCGACGCCGAGCCAGGGATACGATGCCCGGACCAGAGATCCGACGCCCGAGCCAGGCGGGCGAGGCCGAGCCAGGGGGCGCCGCATCGGCTCAGCACGTGCTACGCCGACCCGGCAGGTGCGGCGCCAGGGTCAGCGGACGCGACGCCGATCCGGAGACGCGGCCCCGCCGGACCGCACCCCAACCCACGCGATCAGCGCAGGTGTGAGTCGAACCAGTTCAGCACCCGCTCCCACGCCTCCGCGGCCGACTCCGGGTCGTCGTCGAACCGGTGCCCGGTGCTCGGGTAGACGACCACGTCGGTCGCGACACCGGAGGACTCGGCTGCGGCGCGCAGCCGCCCGACGGCGTCGCTGTCGGCCTCGGAGTAGATCCCCAGCCACGGGCAGGTCAGATCGGGCGCCGCCTCGACCAGCGCGGGGACGCTCGGCGACGGCGAGGACTCGATGCCCTCCCCGGCGACGGTGACCGCCGCGCCGAAGGTGCGCCGGGCCGCGACCTGCAGCGCGACGGTGCCACCGAGGTCGAACCCGAGCACGCCCATCCGGTCGGCCTCGACGCCGGTGTCGGCGAGCCAGCCGAACGTCGTGTCGCAGTCGTCCAGCACCTGCTGGAAGGTCAGGCTGCCGACCCGCTCGGCGACCGTGTCGTCGTCGCCGGCGTCGGGATCGTCGTCCCCGCGGTAGAGGTGCGGTGCGACGGCCAGCCAGCCGTCCGCGGCGAGCCGGTCGACGATCCGCCGGACGATCTCGGTGACCCCCCGGGCCTCGTGCAGCACCACCACGCCACCGCGCAACGGACCGTCGGGCTCGGCGACGCTGAGCCGGAGTTCTCCCCCGTCCGTCAGCGGAACGCCCTCGATCCGGATGCCCGTCGTCATGGGCGTCACTCAACCAGAGCAGGCGTCCGGGTTTCGACCCCCGCCCGTTACCGTTGCCCACATGACGCCGATCCGTCCCGATCTGGACACGCTGCCCGCCTACGTGCCGGGCCGGACGGTGCCCGGGGCGATCAAGCTCGCCAGCAACGAGGTCTCCGATCCACCTGCACCGCCGGTGCTCGAGGCGATCGCGCGGGCCGCGGCGGGCGCCAACCGCTACCCGGATCTCGGGGTGGTCGAGCTGACCGCGCGGCTGGCCGCGGTGCACGACCTGGAGCCGGAGCGGATCGCCGTCGGCTGCGGCTCGGTGACGATCTGCCAGCAGCTCGTGCAGGCCACCTGCCTCGGGCCGGGCGACGAGGTGCTGTTCGCCTGGCGCTCGTTCGAGGCGTACCCGATCGTGACCCAGATCGGCGCGGCCGCGGTCCGCACGGTGCCGCTGACCGCGGACTTCCGGCACGATCTGGACGCGATGGCCGCCGCCGTCACCGAACGCACCCGGCTGGTGTTCGTGTGCAGCCCGAACAACCCGACCGGGCCCGCGGTGCACCGCGCCGAGTTCGAGCGCTTCCTGGCCGCCGTCGGGCCGGACGTACTGGTCGTGCTGGACGAGGCGTACGCCGAGTACGTCACCGACCCGGATGCCGTCTCCGGGCGGCCGCTGCTCGACGGGCACCCGAACCTGGTCGTGCTGCGGACGTTCTCCAAGGCGTACCGGATGGCCGGCCTGCGGGTCGGCTACGCGCTCGCGTCCGCCGAGGTCGCGACGGCGCTGCGGAAGGTCTGCCCGCCGTTCAGCATCAGCGCGGTCGCGCAGGCCGGCGCGATCGCTGCGCTGGAGCACAGCGCGGAGATCCTGGCCGGCTGCGCGGACGTCGTCCGCGAGCGCGACCGGGTGGCGAACGCGTTGCGCGGCAGCGGCTTCACCGTCCCCGACAGCCAGGCGAACTTCGTCTGGCTGCCGCTCGGGGAGCGGGCCGCCGAGTTCGCCGCGCACTGCGCCGAGCGGAAGGTGATCGTGCGCCCGTTCCCGTCGGACGGCGTGCGGGTCACCGTCTCCACCCCGCAGGAGAACGACACCCTGCTCGACGTGGCCGGCGCCTTCGCGCTCTGACTCACCCCTCCAGCTGGTAGCCGGTGCCGCGCACGGTGCGGATCCGCTCGGGGCCGATCTTGCGCCGCAGGTAGGAGATGTAGACCTGCACCAGGTTCGCCGACACGGGCTCGGACCAGGCCCGGCGGGCGAGCTCGTCGTGCGTGACGACCTCGCCGGCCCGTTCGGCCAGCGCCAACAGCAGCGCGTACTCGGTGGGCGAGAGCGCGACTCGGCGGCCGTCGGCGAACACCTGGCCGGAGTCGACGTCGACCGACACTCCGCCCTGGCCGATCACGGTGGGCGCGGGCAGCCCGACAGCGGCCCGCAGCCGCAGCCGGATCCGCGCGGCGAGCTCGTCGGGCACGAACGGCCGGACCAGGAAGTCGTCCCGGTCGCCGCGGAGCAGTCCGAGCACCCCCGCCCGGCGCTCGCGCGGGACGACGGCGATCACCGGCGTCGGCGGCGACTCCGCCTGCACCGCGCCCAGCAGGACGGTCGGATCGGGGCCGGGCAGTTCGAGATCGAGCACGACGAGATCGGCGGTTCCGGCGCGCACCGCGTCGAGCAGCTCGATGCCGTCGGCGGCGACGGCGAGGTCGAGCCCCTCGGCGCCGAGATCCTGGCGCAGGCCGCGGCCGAGCGAGGCCGATCCCGCGGACGGCGGCACCGCGAGCAGCACGGTCAGCGGGCGCGACGGGGCGCGCGGCGCCGGGATGTACGGACGGGGGTCCGCACCGGACACAGGACCGGACGCAGGGCCGGCGGGGGCACCGGGGGCGGGGCCGGGAACCACACGGGGAGCGTGGTCCTTCACGGCACGGACGGTCGGGGTCGGGAAGGCGGGGAGCACATCGGTGTCACCCTCCCGCGACCGGTAGCCGGTCACAATCGGCTAACGGTGCGACGCACTGTGCCGATGTGCGTCGAACGAGTGAATCTGAGATCGCTACTACGCCGTTCGGCGCAGAGATCCTGCCGATTTGGTCGAATTCTGCAGATCGTCGCTGATTCGCTACCTGTCGGCGCGGGGAGGCAACCACCCTTCTCAGCGAGGCTGTTCACACTGGGTCACGCTACATAGAGTCTTCGATCATGCGACGGAAGAGTTCCGCTGCGGCTGATCAGGTCGACCCCCGCGACCTGATCGAGCGGGTCGCCGCAGAGCACAGCTCCCCCTCTGTGCCCTCCCCCCGGGGCCGGCATGCCGACCCCGCGACAGCGTCGGCCGTCCCGGCGACGACCCTGCTCGCGGAGGCCCCGGTCTCGGCGTCCGGCCGGCACCGCCGCGCACGGGACGAGGCAGACACGGCCGACCCGGCAGGCGCGGCGGGCACAGCGACCGCGCTGGCCATCGCCGAGCTTCACGAGCCGGACGACCGGCCCGCCGGAAGCCGCTCCGGGAACTCGACCGTGATCGAGATCGACCGCGCCGCGTCGGCCCGGCGCTCCCGGATCCGCCGGATCGCGCCGCTCGGCGTGGGCGCCGCGGCGATCCTGGCCGCGACGATGGTGCTCACTCTGCTGCAGCCCGGCACCGAGGACCCCTCGCTCAGCACGGCGCTGCTCGACGACTCGTCGCGCCGGTCGGCCTCGGACAGCACGCTCGCCAGCAACCCGGCCATCGGCTCCGGCGGCGGGACCGCGCTCGGCGACGCCGCACTGGGCGCCACCGACCGGATAGGCGAGGCGATCGCGGCCCGGGAGGCCGCCGAGCGCCGCGCCGAGGAGCGCGCCCGAACCGGTGGCGGCGGCGACCGGCAGCAGTCCCCCGCGGGCGGCGCCGGTGCAGGCGGCGGGAGCTCCCCCCAGGTCGCCGGCGACGGCGTGCAGGCGGCGCTGGCCCGCGGCTGGCAGGCGATCGGCGGCGACGAGTTCACCGGATCGAGCCTCGGCGGCGGCTGGTCCGCCTACGACAGCGCGGGTCACGACGGCAACGGCCGCCGCACCCCGGACGCGGTGTCGGTGGAGAACGGCAACCTGGTGATCCGCGGCGACTCCCAGGGCAACACCGGCGGCATCGCGTGGGGCACCCCGCGGCAGTACGGCAAGTGGGAGGTGCGCGCCCAGTTCCCGGCCGGGGACCGGCAGTACCACCCGGTGATCCTGCTGTGGCCCAGCGAGATCGAGTGGCCGCGAGGCGGCGAGATCGACTTCGCCGAGACCACCAGCGCCAGCGACGACGTGTCGTTCTTCCTGCACTACGGGGCGGACAACTCGCAGGTCGACGCGCGCCGCACGCTCGACATCACGCAGTGGAACAACTACGCCGTCGAGTGGACCCCGAACGCGGTGATCGGCTACATCAACGGCGAGGAGTGGTTCCGCTCCGAGGACCCGCAGACGCTGCCGCCGGGCCCGATGCACGCCGCGATCCAGCTGGACTACTTTCCCGGCGGCGGTGGCCCGCCCGCACCGAGCGAGATGCGGGTCGCCTGGATGCGCATGTACTCCTGACCTCCCGCCCGGGCACCCCCGCCGTCCGGCGCTCCCCATCGGACGGCGGGGGTGCCCGGCGGTCAGCCGGTCGCGAGCCCGAGCCGGGTGAGCAGCGGCTCGATCCGCGGGTCCCGGCCGCGGAACGCGCGGTAGGCCGTCATCGCGTCCACCGAGCCGCCGCGGGACAGCACCTCGCGGCGGAACCGGTCGCCGTTCTCCCGGCGCAGCCCGCCGTGCTCGCCGAACCAGGCGACGGTGTCGGCGTCGAGCACCTCGGCCCAGATGTAGGAGTAGTAGGCAGCCGCATAGCCGCTGCCGCCGAAGACGTGGTTGAAGTATGTCGTCCGGTAGCGCGGCGGGATCAGCGGGTGCGCGATCCCGGCCGCCTCCAGGGCCTGCTGCTCGAACGCGCCGACGTCGGCGACCGCGTCGGCCTCCTCCGGCGAGAGCCGGTGCCACGCCTGGTCGAGCAGCGCCGCCGCCAGGTACTCGGTGGTGGCGAATCCCTCGCCGTAGCCGCGGGCGGCGAGCGCCGCCGCGAGCAGCTCGGCGGGCAGCGGCTCGCCGGTCGCGTGGTGCCGGGCGAACGACGCCAGGATCTGCGGGTCCTCCAGCCACATCTCGTTGACCTGGCTGGGGAACTCGACGAAGTCGCGGGGCACCGCGGTGGCGGCGAACGTCGGGTACTCGACGTCGGAGAACAGCGCGTGCAGGGCGTGCCCGAACTCGTGGAACAGCGTCCGGACCTCGTCCAGCGACAGCAGCGCCGGCTCGCCGGCGGCCGGCTTCACCAGGTTCAGCGTGTTCAGCACGACCGGGGTCGTCCCGAGCAACGACGACTGCGTGACCAGCGAGTTCATCCAGGCACCACCGCGCTTCGACGGCCGCGCCCACAGGTCCGCGCCGAACAGGCCGAGCACCGCGCCGGCGTCGTCGCTGACCTCCCACCACCGGACGTCGGGGTGGTAGGCGGGCAGGTCGGTGCGCTCGGCGAACCGGATGCCGTAGAGCTCCCCGGCGGCCCGGAACACGCCGTCGGTGATCACCCGCTCGGCCTCCAGGTACGGCCGCAGCGCCGCGTCGTCGACGGCGAGCCGCTCCCGGCGGAACCGCTCGGCGTGGAACGCGCGGTCCCACGGCTCGAGCTCGGTCCCGGCGAGCCCGGCGAGGTCGGCCAGCTCCCGGTCGGCGTTCGCGACGGCGCCCGGGACCAGCGACTCCAGCATCTCCCGGGCGGCCTGCGCGGTGCCCGCGGTCGCGTCGTCGATCACGTAGGACGCGTGGTCCGGGTAGCCGAGCAGCCGCGCCCGCTCGGCCCGCACCCGCACGATCCGCAGCACCGTCGCGCGGGTGTCGTGCTCGCCGTCCAGCCCGCGCGACACCGACGCGCGGTGCAGCTCCTCGCGCAGCGACCGGTCGGTCAGTGCCCCGAGGGCGGGCTGGCCGGTCGGCAGCACCAGGGTGAGCAGCCAGCCGTCGTCATACCCGCGGTCGGTGGCCGCCGCCGCGGCGGCCGCGATCGCGTCGTCGGAGAGCCCGTCGAGCCGGGACCGGTCGGTGACGTGCACCGCGGCCGCGTTCGCCCCGGCCAGCAGCATCGCGCCGAACGCGGTGGTCAGCCCGGACAGCTCCTCGTTCAGCTCCCGCAGCCGGGCCTGCTCGGTCGCACCGAGCTGCGCCCCGGCCCGGACCATGTCCCGGTGGTGGCGCTCCAGCAGCCGCAGCGACTCGGCGCCGAGACCGAGGATGTCCCGGCGGGCGTGCAGCGCGTCGATCCGGGCGAACAGCTCGGGATCGAGCCGGATCGCGTCGCCATGCGCGGCGAGCAGCGGCGCGACCCGGGCCTCGATCTCCTGGATCGCCGGGGAGGTATGCGCCGACACCCGGGTGAAGAACAGCGCCGACACCCGGTCCAGCACGGAGCCGGAACGCTCCAGCGCGGCCACCGTGTTCTCGAAGGTCGGCTCCCCGGCGCCGACGATCGCGGCCACCTCGGCGCGCTGCTGCGCCATCCCGGCCTCGAACGCGGGCAGGTAGTGGTCGTCGCGGATCCGGGTGGTGTCGGGGAGTGCGAACGACAGCTCGCTCGGGGTGAGGAACGGGTTCTCCGCGGTCGTCATACCGGCGACACTACGAGCCCAGGTCCCGGCGCATCGCCAGCCGCGGCCAGACGTCCAGGCCGCGGGCGATCTCGGCGTCCCGGACCGCCCGCAGACCGGGGCCGAGCTCGATCAGCTCGCGGAACCCGAGCCGCAGCCAGTACGGCCCGTTCCACGGCACGTCCCGGTAGGTGGTGAGGGTCAGCGCGGGCAGCCGCCGGTCGCGGGCCCACCCGGCCAGGTGCTCGACGAGTGCCTCGCCGATCCGCGAGCCTCGCATCCGGGGCAGCACCGACACCTGCTCCAGGTGCGCACAGCCGTCGACGAGCTCGGTGAGCAGGTACCCGGCCGGGCGTCCGTCGTGCTCGGCGACGAACGCGCGCCCGGCCGTGGCGTAGGCCGCCAGCAGCGCCGCCGGCGGCGGCTCGTCGTCGGCGACGACATCCAGCCCGATCTCCCGGAACGGCTCGCCCGCGGCCCGCTCGATCTCGCGCAGTGCCGGTGCGTCGGCCGGGACGGCGGGCCGGATCACGACGCCACCACCAGGTCGGCGGCCCGCTCGCCGATCATCACGGCGGTGGCGGCCGGGCCGCGCCTCGGGACCGACGGCAGGATCGAGGTGTCCGCGACCCGCAGCCCGGCCAGGCCGTGCACCCGCAGGTCCGGCCCGACGACGGCGTCCGGCCCGGTGCCCATCCGCGCGCTGCCGGACAGGTGCACCGAGGTGGTCAGCCGCCCCTGCACCCACTCGTCGAGCCGGGTGTCGTTGCCCAGCTCCCAGCCGGCCGGGCCGCCGTCGTCCGCCCCGGCCCGGTCCCAGTCGGCCACCCGCAGGATCTCCGCGCCGATCCGGACCGCGGCCCGCATCCGGTGCCGGTCCGAGGTGCTGCGCAGGTAGCGGAAGTCCAGCCGCGGCGGGTCCGCCGGGTCCGGTGAGGTGACCGCGAGCATCCCGCGGCTGTCCGGGCGCTGCACGGCGCACATCAGGTGTGCCGGGCCGCCCGGCGCGAACGGATGAGCGAACAACAGGACCTCCAGGTCGCCGGCCGGGTCGGTGCCCGAGTCCAGGTTCAGCGCGGCCTGGCCGGCCACCGCGTCCGGGTCCGGATCGGGCAGCCCGCTGCGCAGCGGCAGGAACACCGCCGGATGGTCCGACCAGCCGCGCCCGACGCCCGGCAGCTCGTGACGGACCGGGACCCCGGCCGCGCGCAGGGTGTCCTCCGGCCCGATCCCGGAGCGCTGCAGCAGCGCCGGGGTGCCCACCGCGCCGGCACTGACGATGACCTCGCCGGCGAGCAGCTCGTCGTCGCCGATCCGGACGCCGTGCACCCGGCCGCCGGAGTGCAGCAGGGTGTCGACGGCCCGGCCGCCGAGCACGGTCAGCGCGTCGCACCACTCGGCCTCGCCCCACGGCGGCGGCAGGTACGCGGTCGCCGAGCTGATCCGCCGGCCGTCGACGGCGTTCGTGGGGACCGGGCCCGCACCGGGCGGGTCGCCGGAGTTCTTGTCCGGTTCCGCCGGGTAGCCCAGCTCGGCGCAGGCCCGCAGGAACGGTTCGGTGACCGGGGCCAGCAGCCGGCCGGCCGGCCGGGAGATCCGCAGCGGCCCGGAGTCGCCGTGCACGTCGGCGGTGCAGAAGTCGAGATCGCGCTCCAGCCGCCGGTAGTAGGGCAGCACGTCGTCGTAGGACCAGTCCGGGACGGCCCAGTCCGCGAAGTCGGCGGGCACCGCGCGCACGAAGTAGCCGCCGTTGATCGCGCCGGAGCCTCCGAGCACCCGGCCGCGCGGCACCGTCGCCTCCCGGCCGTGCGCCAGCGTCGCGTGGTACGCCCAGTTCAGCACGTGCCCGGGCGCGGTCGCGGCGAGCGAGGCGATCGGTGTCGACTCCGGCGGGACGACGACGGCCCCGGCCTCCACCAGCGCCGTCCGGATCCCGCGCGCGGCGAGCCGCCCGGCCAACGCGCAGCCCGCTGACCCGGCGCCGACCACCACCACGTCGAAGGTCTCCGTCATCGCCGCCATCATCACTGACAGGATGCCTCACGTGACCGACGCCGCCCGTGATCTCTCCGCGTTCCTCACCGCGAGCCCGTCGCCGTACCACGCGGTGGCCGAGGCCGTCCGCCGGCTGACCGCCGAGGGCTTCGTCGAGCAACCCGAGGACGGCCCGTGGATCGACGGCGCCGGCGGCCGGTACCTGGTGCGCGACGGCACGATCCTGGCCTGGTGGCAGCCCGCCGGCGCGCCGCGGCCGCTGCGGGTGTTCGCCGCGCACACCGACTCGCCGGGGTTCAAGGTCAAGCCGAACCCGGACGTCGGGACGGCGGGCTGGCGGCAGGTCGGCGTCGAGGTCTACGGCGGCGCGCTGTGGAACTCGTGGCTGGACCGCGACCTGGGGCTGGCCGGGCGGCTCGCGCTCTACGACGGCCGGGTCGTGCCGGTGCTGGTGGACCGGCCGCTGCTGCGCATCCCGCAGCTCGCGATCCATCTCGACCGCGGCGTGAACCAGGGCCTCGGCCTGGACCCGCAGCGGCATCTGCTGCCGGTCTGGGGGATCGGCGACCCGGCGGGCGGCGATCTCGTCGGGTTCCTGGCCGCGCTCGCCGGGATGGACCCGGCCGACGTCGCCGCGCACGACCTGTTCACCTTCGACCTCACCCCGCCGGCCACCCTCGGCCGCGACGAGGAGCTGCTGGCCGCACCCCGGCTGGACAACCTGGCGTCGGTCCACGCCGGGATCTCCGCACTGCTCACCGCCGCCCGGCGGGACCCGGCGACGGTGCCGGTGTTCGTCGGGTTCGATCACGAGGAGATCGGCTCGGACTCGGCGACCGGGGCGGCCGGGCCGCTGCTGGAGACCGTGCTGACCCGGCTGGCCGGCGGGTTCGACGACCGCCGCACGGTGTTCGCCCGGTCGCGCTGCCTGTCGGTGGACGTCACCCACGCGGCGCACCCGAACCACCTCGACAAGCACGACACCGACCACCTGTCGCTGCCCAACCACGGGCCGTCGCTGAAGGTCAACGCGGTGCAGCGGTACGCCACCGACGCCCCCGGCGCGGCCGCCTGGAAGCGCGCCTGCCGGGCCGCCGACGTGCCGAACCAGGTGTTCGTCTCGAAGAACACGGTGCCCTGCGGGTCGACCGTCGGGCCGATCATGGCGACCCGGCTGGGGATCCGGACCGTCGACGTCGGGATCCCGGTGCTGTCCATGCACTCGGCCCGTGAGCTGTGCGGGGTGCGCGATCCGGAGCTGCTGCAGCAGGTCGGCGTCGAGTTCCTGACCGACCCGGACTGACCCGCCCCGCGCCCCCGCGCCGTGTCGCGCACCGCGTCGCACCGCCGCTCCACGCCACGCAGCGCGCCGCGGCGAACCTACCGCGCCGTGTCGCACCCCTCGCGCCACCGAGATGCAGATCAGCGGGCCGCAAAGATCAACAATTCCCGCTGATCTGCATCTCGGCGCGGCGCGGGGCACGGCGGCGCGGCGCGGCGCGGCGAGGTGCGGTGCGGCGCGGCGCGGCGAGGTGCTGTGCGGTGCGGTGCGGCGGGATCAGGCCGCGATACGCGAACCGGGCACGTAGGCGTCGGTGTCGACGATCTGCGAGCCCATCGGGAACAGCGACACCGGGATCAGCTTCAGGTTCGCCCAGGCCAGCGGCAGGCCGACGATCGTCACCGCGAGCGCCAGCGCGGTGCCGATGTGCCCCAGCACCAGCCACCAGCCGAACAGCAGGATCCACAGCACGTTGCCGATCATCGAGGCCACTCCGGCGGACGGGCGGCGCACCACGTCCCGGCCGAACGGCCACAGCGCGTAGAAGCCGATCCGGAACGACGCGATGCCGAACGGGATCGTCACGATCAGCACGCAGGCCACGATGCCGGCGGCCATGTAGCCCAGGAACAGCCAGAAGCCCGAGAGCACCAGCCAGATGACGTTCAGGATCAGCCGCAGCATGCTTCCAGGATGCCCGGCCCGGAGGGGCCCAACTCAGGGTTCACCCTGAGGTTCGCGCGAATTGTGCCGGGCGGCCGCGGGCGCTGTGCCGCCCGGCGCGCACCCCGCCCCGCGAACGGCCGCCCGCGTAGGAGCCCGGGCCGGCTCAGCCGGCCGGGATCTCCTCCACCACGCTCGCCCCCGCCCCCGGCCGCGACTCCCAGCACCAGTCCTCGTGCGACCGCAGCCGCCCGTCCGCGAGCACCTCGAGCCGCGCCTCGCACCGGCCGGAGCTCGACTCGCCGTCGACCGCGACGTGCACGTAGCGGAACCGCAGCAGGTCGCCGTCCCGGGTGCCGACCAGCCGCCCCAGCCGCACCGCGCCGCCGGCGTACTCGGCCCAGACCAGGCCGTCCGCCTCGTGGTAGCTGAACACGGTCGCCTGCCCGACCTCGCCGTCGGCGGAGTTGCTGATCCCCGCGAACCGGCGGCCGTCGAGACTGGGTGCACTGCTCACCCCGCCAGCCTGGCACGGCAGGATGACCGGGTGGAGTTCCCCGCGACGCGTCGGTGCCCGCTGGTCCGGACGGCCTCCGACAGCGGCGAGGGACCGTGGAACGAGCTGCTCGGGATCATCGCGCCGGTCGATCCGGTCGAGGACACGGCGCCGGCCGCGTTCGACGTCGTCACCGAGGACCTGTTCGGCGACTGGCCGGTGGACCGGGTGGTGGCGTTCGCACTGGAGGACGGGATCGGCGAGCGGCATCCGCTGCTGTTCGTGGTGGACGAGCACACCCTGACCGACCACGGCTTCCCGCTGGTCGCCGCGGACCTGCGCGACGAGCCCGGCCGGACCCTGCGGGTCGCCGCGGCGCAGCTGTGGAGCGTGCAGAACGACGTGTCGCTGCACGCCGTGGAGTTCGCCGTGTACGCCGACCACGCCCAGCTGCAGCCCGACCGGGTGTTCCGCGGGTTCGGGTGACCGGCCCGGGCTCACGCCCCGGCGCGGCCGTCGAGCTGTTCCCGGATCAGGTCCGCGTGGCCGCAGTGCCGCGCGTACTCGCCGATCATGTGGACGATGACCCACCGCACGGACACCGGCCGGACGGCGAGCGAGCCCGCCCGTCTCCGGGTCGGGATCGAACGACGGGGGCACCTCCTCACCGGCGAGCACGATGCGGAACCAGTTGCGCTCGACCGCGGTCAGGTGCCGCACCAGCCCGAGCAGGGTCAGCGACGACGGCGGAAGCGGCGCCGCACGCACCAGGTCGTCGCCCGGCCCGGTGCACTTCCCGACGAGAGTCGCCCGGTAGAAGTCGAGCCAGCCGTCCAGGGTGGCCTGCTCGCCGGGCCTGCATCGGCGGAACCGCACGTCCATCGGTCGTCATGCCGCCGATGGGGGTGCTGCTCACCGGATGCTCGACCGCCCCGGCCCCCGATCTCGCCCTCGCCTACTGGAACTTCTTCGGCGGCGGCGACGGCGAACGGATGGTCGGCCTGGTCGACCGGTTTCGCGCCGGAGGCGGTCGGGATGCGGCCGCTGGACGGGGTGCGGGCCGAGGGGGAGGAGGTGTCGGTGTCGCTGCCGCCGCTGTCCTGGGCGGTCGTTCCACTTCATGTGATCTGACTCACTTGAATTGGGCGCCGTTCGCTGGAAACGTGCTGTCTTGACGCAATGCGTTCCGACGAGATCCTCGCGTTTCTGGCGACCTTCCCCGGCACCCGGCTGATCGAGGCGAACGGCGACGTGTTCGCCGTTGACGATCCCGATCTCGACTACGAGCGACGCCCGCGGCAGGGCTGGGCCACGCTGGTCCACTCCGATGTCAACGACGCCTTCTCCGATCTGGACCGGCCGGGGGTGTTCCGGCTGAACATCGGACTGCCCGCGGCGCGTTTCCGGGAACTGTTCGGTGAACCGGGCGGGCACGACCCGGCCGCGCTCGACGTGCTGTTCCCGCACCCGGTCTACGCGTCGTCCCGGTGGGTGTCGGTGCTCAACCCGGACACCACCTGGCCGCTGGTGCGGGAACTGCTCGTCACCGCGCACGGGTTCGCGGGTTCCCGTTCGTCCAAGACGCGCGGGCGGACCGCGCCTACCGTCGTCCCGGACGCGACCGGCGCGAGCGAGGAGGACGGCGATGGCTGAGACGGACCGGGCCCCGGTGGTGCTGGGCCCCGGCGAGGGCCGGCACTACGACATGGGCCGGATCTCGGCTGTGTTCAAGGCCGACGGCGCCGAGACCGGCGGTGGCTACTCGGTCTCCGAGTGGTGGCTGGAACCGCACACCGCCGGGCCGGGCACGCACAGCCATCCCGAGGACGACGTGTTCTACGTGTTGGAGGGCACCATGTCGGTGCTGGTCGGCGACCGGTGGGTGGACGCGACGAGGGGCGCGTTCGTGGTCATGCCCGGTGGGGTGGCACACGACTTCGAGAACCGCGGCGACACCCGGGCGGGCGTGCTCAACCTGACCCATCCCGGGGACTTCGAGCAGCACATGCCCGGCGTCGTCAGCTGGTTCGCCGAGCATCCTGCGGGTCGGGCCGGACCCGCCTGACCCGGCCGCCGACGCCGATCCGGCCCTCCGGCAGCAGCCGCGTCCGGATCTCCGAGCCGACGCCCTGCCGCACCGTCAGCGACCGGCCGAGTTCCGCGGTGAGCCGGAGCGCGGCGGCGCCGGTGGCCTCGTCCTCCACGATCGCGTCGCCGCGCCACGGGAACGCCCGCGCCCGCACCGATCCGGCCGGCTCGTCCGTCCAGGCCCAGACGTAGAGGAAGCCGGTCCCGTCCGGCGGGACCGGGAGCGCATCGACCTCCGCCGGTGACGCGAGCTGCCGGGTGGTCCGGCCGGTCACCCACTCCGGACGGCCGGAGACCCAGCCGAGCTCCGCCGCCCGGCGCTGCCGCTCCACCGGACCGGACGGGTCGTCCAGGATCACGGCGAGCCGGTTGCCGGCTGTGTGTCCGGGGCCGCAGAAGACGTCGACGAGCAGTCGTTCGGGCACACCGGGAGCCCAGCACACACGGGTGCATACTCTGCGTTCGGCAGTGCAACCGGAGGGGACCGTGCCGCCGCAGCTCGTGCCGTTCGTGCTGGTCGTGATCGTGCTGACCGTCGTGCCGGGGCCGGACACCGCGCTCGGCCTGCGCAACGGCGCGCGCGGCGGGAGCAGCGCGATGTGGTGGACCGGCCTGGGCGCGTGCAGCGGGCTGTGCGTGCACGCGGCGGCGTCGGTGATCGGGTTGTCGGCGCTGCTCGCCGCGTCGGCCGAGACGTACACCGTCGTGAAGGTCGCGGGCGCGGCGTACCTGGTGTGGCTCGGCGTCAGCACCCTGTGGTCCACCCGGCGCCGGCGCGATCCGGTGCCGTTGCCGTTGCCGTTGCCGTTGCACGGAACGCTCGGCCCGTACGACGACGGGCACCGCCGGGCCGTGCTCGATCTGTCGCTGCGGGCGTGGGAGCCGGTGTTCCCCCGGACCCGCGCCGCGGTGCCCGGGTAGGTGTACGACGCGTTCTATCCCGACGGCTGGCGGGCCCGCCAGCTCGCCGGTCTGGCCGCGGTCTCCCGTCGGTCCGTCGCCGGGGTGGCCGTCGGGGACCTGGAGAAAGTGCTCACCGGACGCACGGGCCCACATCGGATCGATCGGATCGGTCAAGTCGACGTAGCCGAACCAGCGCAGCCACACTGCCGACGACACCCGAGTCGGCACCTGCGGCAGCGAGAGGATCCACCTCGGCGGTATGCACCCAGGTGGGCACGGTCCTGGCCTTCGCGACGGTCGTGGGCCTGTCGGCCCGTCTACGCGCACGGGAACCTCGACGTGAAGGCCGCCGCGCTGTCCCAGCTCAGCACCACGGTTACCGGCGGGTTGCGGTCAAGGGGTGAGGTCAACGGCGGCCGGGCGGACGGGTCGTGATCGCCGATCATGCCTCTGACCTGTGGCGGAAGCGGGGGGATTCGAACCCCCGGTCCTGTCGGACGCTCGCTTTCAAGGCGAGTGCATTCGGCCGCTCTGCCACGCTTCCGTCGGGGAGGGTACCGGGGCGGACCGGTCGCGCCACGCCCCGGCAGGACTGCCCGCCCGGTCAGCCGGACACGCCGACCGGACGACGAGGGCGGTCCAGGCAGGGCCGCTTCGGATCGAACTCCCAGCCGGGCAGGATCGTGCGCATCGCGACGGCGTCGTCGCGCATCCCCAGCCCGTGGGCCAGGTAGAGCTCGTGCGCGGCGGCGACGGCGTCCTCGTCGAGGGTGACGCCCAGGCCCGGGCGGTCCGGGACGGCGATCCCGCCCTCGACGATGCGCAGCGGGTCGGCGGTCAGCGCCTGGCCGTCCTGCCAGATCCAGTGCGTGTCGATGGCGGTGATCTCGCCGGGCGCAGCGGCCGCGACGTGGGTGAACATCGCCAGCGACACGTCGAAGTGGTTGTTCGAGTGCGATCCCCAGGTCAGGCCCCAGTCCGCGCACAGCTGGGCGACGCGCACGGAGCCCGCCATCGTCCAGAAGTGCGGGTCGGCCAACGGGATGTCGACCGCGCCCGCCTGGACGGCGTGACCCAGCTGCCGCCAGTCGGTGGCGATCATGTTGGTCGCCGTCCGCAGGCCGGTCGCCCGGCGGAACTCGGCCATGACCTCGCGGCCGGAGAAGCCGTCCTCCGCGCCGCACGGGTCCTCGGCGTAGGTGAGCACGTCGGACAGCGACCGCCCGACCCGCACGGCCTCGGCCAGCGACCAGGCCCCGTTGGGGTCGAGGGTGACCCGGGCGTCGGGGAAGCGCTCCTTGAGCGCACGCACCGCCGCCGCCTCCTCGTCCGCGGGGAGCACGCCGCCCTTCAGCTTGAAGTCGGCGAAGCCGTAGCGCCGCTGCGCGGCCTCCGCCAGGCGGACGACCGCCTCCGGGGTGAGCGCCTCGGCGTCGCGCAGCCGCATCCAGTCGTCCTCCGGCGCACCGGCGGCCCGGTAGGGCAGGCCGGTGGCGGTGGCGTCACCGACGTAGAACAGGTATCCCAGCGCGGGCACCGTGCCCCGGACCTGCCCGTCCCCGAGCAGCTCCGCGACCGGCAGCTCCAGGTGCTGCCCGAGCAGGTCCAGCAACGCCGACTCCAGCGCGGTCACCGCGTGCACCGTCACCCGCAGGTCGAACGTCTGGGCACCACGGCCGCCGGCGTCCCGGGCGCCGAACCGCTCGGAGACCGCGCGCAGGGTGGAGCGCAGCCGGGCCGGCGCGGTGCCCACGATCAGGTCGGCGCTGTCGGCCAGGGTGGTCCGGATGGCCTCGCCGCCGGGCACCTCCCCGACCCCGGTCCGGCCCTCGGAGTCGGTGAGGACGACCAGGTTGCGGGTGAAGAACGGGGCGTGCGCGCCGGAGAGGTTCAGCAGCATGCTGTCCCGGCCGGCGACCGGGACGACGCGCAGACCGACCACGGTGGGAACAGGACTCATCGCAGGCCCTCCTCGATCGCGGCCCGGGTGAGCTCGCCGTCGACCCGGCGCCAGGCGCCCTCGGGATTGTCGTTGCGCAGCACCGCGGGCAGCAACGCCTCCGGCACGTCCTGGTAGGCGACCGGACGCAGGAACCGCTCGACGGCCAGCGTCCCCACCGAGGTGGAACGGCCGTCGGTCGTCGCCGGGAACGGTCCACCGTGGACCATCGCGTGCCCCACCTCGACGCCGGTCGGCCAGCCGCCGAACAGGATGCGCCCGGCGAGGTCCTCCAGCACCGGCATCAGCCGCGCCGCGAGCTCGACGTCCCCGGCCTGCTCGACGTCGGCGTGCACGGTCGCGGTGAGCTGCCCCTCCAGCACCCCGAGAACCGCGAACAGCTGCTCGGTGTCGGTGCAGCGCACCACGAGCGAGGTGGCGCCGAACGCCTCGGCCTGCAGCGCCGGGTCGTCGACGACGCGCTCGCCGTCGACGACGAGCAGCCGGGCACGACCCGCCGCTGCGGCGTCCGGGGACGCCCCGCGGGCCAGCTCCTGCACACCCGGCCGGGCCGCGACGGCGTCACCGGCCCCTGCGTAGTGCCGGGCGATGCCGGGGGTCAGCATGACGGCGCCCGCGTCGGCGCCGACCGCGGTCGCCGCGGCGTCCAGGAAGGCGTCCAGCCCTGGCCCGTCGACGGCCAGTACCAGGCCGGGGTTGGTGCAGAACTGGCCCGCCCCGAGCGTCAGCGACCCGACGAAGGCGATGCCCAGCTCGGCGCCGCGGGCGGCCAGCGCCCCGGGCAGCACCAGCACCGGGTTGATGCTGGACATCTCCGCGTAGACCGGGATCGGCGTCGGGCGGGCGGCGGCGGTCGCGGCGAGCGCGAGACCGCCGGCGCGCGAGCCGGTGAAGCCGACGGCCCGGATCCGGGAATCGGCCACCAGGGCCGTCCCGGTCTCGTTCCCGGTGCCGACGAGCTGGGAGAACACGCCCTCCGGCATGCCGCTCGCCACGGCGGCGTCCCGCACGGCGGTGGCCACCAGCTCGGCGGTACCGAGGTGCGCCGGGTGCGCCTTCACGACGACCGGGCAGCCCGCCGCGAGCGCCGACGCGGTGTCACCGCCCGCGGTGGAGAACGCGAACGGGAAGTTGCTCGCCCCGAACACCACCACCGGGCCGAGCGGCACCCGTCGCCTGCGGATGTCGCTGCGCGGCAGCGGGGTGCGGTCCGGCCGGGCCGGGTCGACGCAGGCGTCCTGCCAGGTGCCCGCGAGCAGCTCGGCGGCGAAGAGCCGCAGCTGCCCGCTGGTGCGGCCGACCTCGCCGGTCAGCCGGGGCAGCGGCAGCGCGGTCTCGGCGTGCGCGCGCTCGACCAGCGCGTCCCGCCGCTCGTCGAGCAGGTCGGCCACGGCGGTGAGGAAGCCGGCCCGCTGCTGCGGGGTGGTCGCCCGCGCGGGAGCGGCCGCCGCGGCGGCGAGCGTCACGGCCGCCTCGACCTGCTCGTCCGATGCCGCCGGGTAGCCGGGCTCCAGCGCCTGGCCGGTCCGCGGGTCGGTGGACGTCTGCCGCGGCCCGGTCCCGGTGACGGCGTCGAATCCGATGATCATGCTGCCGGTCGGGCCGGCCAGGGTGGGGGCGGACACGCGTCGTGCTCCTCCGGGTCGTGTGGGTGTCGTGGACGGGTGCTCAGTCCTGGTCGAGCTCGGCGACGAGCGCCTACGCCCGCTCGACGATCGCACCCAGCTCGGCCAGCTCGTCGTCGGTGAGATCGGTCAGCGGCGGGCGGACCGGGCCCGCGGGGTGCCCGGTGACCGTCATCCCGGCCTTGACGATGCTGACGGCGTAGCCGGGCCTGCGGTCGCGCAGCGCGGTCAGCGGCAGCACGACCTCGGACAGCAGGCGCCGGACGGTGTCCCGGTCACCTGCCCGCACCGCCGCGTAGAACACGAGCGCGAACTCGGGCAGGAAGTTGAACAGCGCCGAGCTGTAGGTGGTGACGCCCAGCTCCAGGTAGGGCAGGGCGAACGTCTCCGCGGTGGGCAGGCCGCCGATGTAGACCAGCCGGTCGCCGACGGCCGCGTGGATGCGGGTGATCGCCTCCAGGTCACCGACGCCGTCCTTGAACCCGATCAGGTTCGGGCAGTCGGCGGCGAGGGCCGCGACCGTCCGCGGGGCGTAGACGGCGTTCGCCCGGCTGTAGACGATGACGCCGAGCGAGGTCGCGGCGCACACGGCGCGCACGTGCTCGGCCAGCCCGTCCTGGGACGCCTCGGTCAGGTACGGCGGGAACAGCAGGATGCCGTCGGCGCCCGCGGCCTCGGCGGCCCTGGCGAACGCGATCGCCTGTGCGGTGCCGTGACCGGCCGGAGCCAGGATCGGCGTGCTGGCAGGGGCGCTGTCCACGGCGGCGCGGACGACGGCGTCCACCTCGGCCGGGGTGAGCGAGAAGAACTCGCCGGTACCGCCGGCGGCGAACAGCCCGGCGACGTCGTACTTGCCGAGCCGGACGATGTTCTCCCGGTAGGCGATCTCGTCGAAGGCGAGGTCCGGGCCGAAGTGCGTGACCGGGAAGGACAGCAGGCCCGAGCCGAGCCGGGTGGCCAGCTCGACGGGGGTCGGTGTCGGCATCAGGGGGTCTCCTTGCGGGTCGTGGTCGGGGTGGCGGCGGTGGGGGTGGACGGCGCGGTGGCCGCGTCGTCGGTGCCGGACAGTCCGTCACCGACGGTGCGGTCCTGGTGGAGCATGACCACGAGCAGCGCGGCGAGCAGGCAGAACCCGGCCAGCCCGTAGAGCCCCCAGGTGACCTCGCCGGTGGCCTCCTTGATCAGGCCGAACCCGTAGGGCGCGACGAACCCGCCCAGGTTGCCCAGCGAGTTGACGACGGCGATGACGGCGGCCAGCGCCATCGGGTGCACGGTCGACTGCGGGATCGTCCAGAACAGCGGGCTCGCGCTCTTGAAGCCCATCGCGGCGATGCAGAGCATGATCAGAGCGAGCCACGGGGCGACGACGGCGGCGGCGAACGTGCCCGCTGCCGCGACGAGCAGGCAGCCGACGAGCAGCGGGCGGCTGCGGCCGAGCCGGTCGGAGGCCTTGCCGGTCAGGTACATCGCGATGACCGCGCAGATCCAGGGCAGCGACGACAGCAGGCCGACGGTGATGTCGTCGGTGCCCTCGATCCGGCGCACGATCGTGGGCAGCCAGAACGTGTTCGCGTAGATGGACAGCTGGATCGCGAAGTAGATCAGGCAGAACATGAGCACGGCGGGCTGGACGAGCAGCGTCCAGCGCGACACGGTCGCCGGGTCGGTGCCCGCGGCCCGCTCGGCGTCCTCGCGGTCGATGGTGTCGCCGAGTGCGGTGCGCTCACCGGCGGTGAGCCAGCGGGCGTCGGGGATGCGGCTGTCGAGCCGGGTGTAGGCGAACAGGCCGACGACGACCGAGAGCAGGCCCTCCAGCAGGAACAGCCACTGCCATCCGTGCAGGTCGAGCAGGCCGTGCATGGACAGCAGCGGGCCGGACAGCGGGCCGGACAGCGCCGCCGCGACCGACGAGCCCGCGACGAAGATCGCGGTGGCCCGTCCGCGGTGGCTGTGCGGCAGCCAGCGGGTGAAGAAGAAGATGATCGCCGGGAAGAAGCCGGCCTCGGCCGCGCCGAGCAGGAAGCGCAGGACGTAGAACGAGACCGGGCCCTGCACGAACATCATGGCCGCGGAGATGAGTCCCCAGCTGACCATGATCCGGGTCAGCCACACCTTCGGGCCGAACCGCTCCATCATCATGTTGCTGGGCAGCTCGAACAACGCGTAGGCCACGAAGAACAGGCCCGCGCCGAGCCCGTAGGCCGCGGCGCCGATGCCGACGTCGGCCTCCAGATAGGTCTGGGCGTAGCCGATGTTCGAGCGGTTCAGCTGATTGCAGATCAGCATCACCACGAACAGCGGGACGACGCGCCGGAACACCTTGCGCACGGCGCTGTCGAGCAGTTCCCGGGAATCGTCGAGTCGTGGGTTCGAGGACATCTGTGGCCTCCGTGACGGGCACCGTCGTCGGTGCGTCGGACCGGCCAGGGGGCCGACGATCTGCGGAGCGGAGGTGTTCCGCTGCAACGACGCTAAGCCGCTCGGCCATGCACGTCTAACATTAGTTCAGCATCGAGCAATGCCCTCACGGCATCGTTGACGCGGTACCGCCGACGAGGGCGTCCACCACCGACCACACCGCCGGGTTCGACGACTGACGCCGCCACAGCAGGTGCAGCTCCACCGGATCGGCCCGCGCCGTGTCCAGCTCGGCGTGGACGACCCCCGGGATGCCCAGCCGGCGCGCGGACGCCGGGACGACGGCCACGCCACGACCCGCCTCGACCAGGCACAGCATCGTCAGGATCTGGTCGACGGTGTGCGCCACGTTCTGCGGCGGCACCGTGATCACCGAGACGACCAGGTCGTAGAAGTAGCGGGCCCTGGTCGGCGAGTACATGATCACCGGCTCGTCGCGCAGGTCGTCCGCCCGCAGAGCGCGACCCAGGCCGGCCAGCTGGTGCCCGGCGGGCAGCGCGACCACCAGCGCCTCGCGGGCGAGCACGTGCGAGGCGAACACCGTGTGGTCGAACGGGGGCCGCCCGAGACCCAGGTCGATCTCCTCGTTGAGCAGACCGGCCACCTGGTCCCGGGTGACCATCTCGGCGAGCACGATCTCGATGTCGGGCAACGTCCCCGCCAGCCGGTCGAGCAGGCCGCCGAGCACCCCGAACGTCGACGCCGCGGTGAACGCGATCCGCACGACGCCCGCGGCACCGGACGACACCCGGCGGGCCAGGTCCGGGGCCGACTCGGCCAGCGACAGGATGCGGCGGGCCTCGACCAGGAACGCGGTCCCGGCCGCGGTGAGCTCGACCGAGCGCGGACCGCGGTCCAGCAGCCGGGCGCCGACCGCCGTCTCCAGCTTCTGGATCTGCCTGCTCAGCGGTGGCTGGGTCATGGACAGCCGGGCCGCGGCCCGGCCGAAGTGCAGCTCCTCGGCCACGGCGACGAAGCCCTGCAACTGGTCCAGGCTGAACTGCACCGCAGGACGGTAGCAACGCCGCGGGGGTGTCGTCGGCGCGCCGCGACGGCCGGTGTGGTGGGATCCGTCCACGGGTCAGGGGAGGTCACCGTGCGGTTCGACGAGAACGCCCGACTGGACACGTCCGGGGTGGACGATCTGCGTGGCTCCGGCGGTGGCCGGATCGGCGGCGGCCGGGTCGGCGGCGGCCGGGTCGGCGGCCGGGTCGCCGGTGCCGGCGGCGGGCTCGGCATCGTCGGCGTCATCATCTACCTGCTGCTGTCGAACTTCGCGGGTGTCGACATGGGTGGGATGGGCGCGGGCGGTGGCTACCCCGGGCTCGACCAGGTCGGGGCCGGGCAGACCGCGGACAACTCCTCGCTCGCCCAGAACTGCGCCACCGGGGCGTCGGCGAACGACTCGACGGACTGCCGGATGGTCGCTGTCGTCAACTCCCTGGACGACTTCTGGTCGACCCAGTTCTCCTCCGGTTTCGCGCCGCCGCGCACCAACTTCTTCTCCGGAGGGGTGAGCACCGACGGCTGCGGTTCGGCGTCGTCGGACAGCGGGCCGTTCTACTGCCCGGCCGACTCCGAGATCTACATCGACCTGACGTTCTTCCAGGACCTCCAGGACCGGTTCGGCGCCCAGGGCGGCCCGTTCTCACAGTCCTACGTGATGGCCCACGAATACGGCCACCACATCCAGAACCTCACCGGTGACCTGCAGCGGGCGGGCCGCGAGACCGGCCCGGAGTCCGGGCAGGTGCGGCTGGAGCTGCAGGCCGACTGCTACGCGGGCATCTGGGCACACCACGCGACGACGGTCCCCGGCGACTCGGGGCGCCCGCTGATCACCGAGCTCACCCAGGCCGACATCGACGCCGCGCTGGACACCGCGTCCCGGATCGGGGACGACTTCATCCAGGAGAACCTCGGCTCCGGCCGGGTCGACGAGTCGCAGTTCTCGCACGGCAGCTCCGCGCAGCGCGAGCGCTGGTTCCGCACCGGCCTGGAGACCGGCGACGTCCGGGCCTGCGACACGTTCTCGGCCCGCGACCTGGGCTGATCCCGGCTCAGGCGTCCGCCGGGGGTGGGTCCGCGGCCAGGAACCCGGCCAGCTCGCCGGTGTAGCCCTCGACGGCGAGGTCCCAGCCGGGCCGGGCGAACTCCTCCGGCGTGAGCAGCAGCCGGTGCTGCACCTCCCGCACGTCCCGGGCGGTGTTCAGCGAGGTCCCGTCGTAGCGGTAGCCCAGCCGCCGGGAGACCTGCGCCGAGGCGTCGTTGCCCTCGACGTGGTCCGAGCGGGCACTCGTCGCACCCAGCCGGTCGAACGCGAACGCCAGCACCGCGGCCCGCATCTCGGTGCCGTAACCCTGCCCCTGGTACCGGCGGCCCAGGTAGGAGCCGGTGCCGACCTCGCGCAGCAGACCGAACCGGTTCGCCGTCACGCTCTGCAGCCCGATCACCGCCCCGCCGGCCCGGACCACCAGGTGCAGCGCCCAGGACTCCGGCGACGACCGCGCGCGCTCCGACCAGAGGTACTGCGCGACGCCGCGGCCCAGGTAGCGGGGATCGGCGTCGGTCCACGCGACGGCGAACGGCATCTCCGACCCCGGATGGACCCCGGCCTCGTGCAGCATCGGGACCAGCTCGCGCAGCGACCCGTCGTCGTCCGGGCGCAGCTCCAGGCGCGGGGTACGCAGCACCAGGCGGTGCGGCGGCCACGGGTCCGGGACCGGGTCGATCGACGCAGGCAGCCATTCCATGCCGGGAACCGTGCCGGATCGCACCGGCCGACGCGACGGAATACCGTCGGACCCATGAAGGCGATCACCCTGGCGGAGTACGGCGGTCCCGAGCAGATGGCCTGGGCCGATGTCGAGGATCCGACGCCCGGGCCGGGCGAGGTCGTGCTCGACGTCGCCGCGTCCGCGGTGAACCGGGCCGACCTGCTGCAGGTCCAGGGGAACTATCCGGTCCCGCCGGGCGCCTCGCCGATCCTCGGCCTGGAGTGCTCGGGCCGGATCGCCGCGCTCGGCGACGGCGTCCAGGGCTGGACGGTCGGCGACGAGGCGTGCGCGCTGCTGGCCGGTGGCGGCTACGCGCAGAAGGTGGCGGTACCCGCGGTGCAGCTGCTGCCCGTCCCCGACGGGGTGTCGCTCGTCGACGCGGGTGGCCTGCCCGAGGTGGCCTGCACGGTGTGGTCGAACGTGTTCATGGAGGGACGGCTCGCCGACGGTGAGACGTTCCTCGTCCAGGGCGGGTCGTCCGGCATCGGGACGCACGCGATCCAGGTCGCGAAGGCGTTCGGTGCGCGGGTCGCCGTCACCGCCCACCCGGACCGGCACGGGTTCTGCCGTGACCTGGGCGCGGACATCGTCATCGACTACCACGACGACGTCGCCGAGGCGCTGAAGAAGGCCACCGACGGGCACGGCGCCGACGTCATCCTGGACAACATGGGGGCCAAGGGCCTGGCGAACAACCTGTCCGCGCTGGCCCGCGACGGCCGTCTGATGATCATCGGCATGCAGGGCGGGGTGAAGGCCGAGCTGAACATCGGTGCGCTGCTGGCCAAGCGCGGCCACATCTCGGCAATGGGCCTGCGCGGACGCCCGGTGACCGGCCCGAACTCGAAGGCCGAGATCGTCGAGCAGGTGCGCGAGCAGGTGTGGCCGCTGTTCGGGGCGGGGAAGGTCCGTCCGGTCGTCTTCGAGCGGTTCTCGATGGCCGACGCCGCCGACGCGCACCGCAGGCTGGCCGAGGGCGGCGTCACCGGGAAGCTGCTGCTGCTGAACCCGAACGCCTGATCGGCATGATCCCCGCTGCGCGGTGCCGCCCGGCAGGGCCAGAATGGCACCCATGAGCGACGAGCAGGAGACCCCCGACGAGCGGGTCGTGGTGGTCGGCGCCGATGGCCGTCCGGTGGGCATGGCGAAGATCCCCTCCGGCGACGACGAGGCCGAGCAGCAGAGTCCGGCGAGCATGGTCGAGCAGCCCGCGAAGGTCATGCGGATCGGCACGATGATCAAGCAGCTGCTGGAGGAGGTGAAGGCGGCACCACTGGACGAGGCGTCCCGCAGCAGGCTGAAGGAGATCCACGAGAACTCCGTGAAGGAGCTCGAGGAGGGGCTCGCCCCGGAGCTGCGCGAGGAGCTGCAGCGGCTGAGCCTGCCGTTCACCGCGGACGAGACGCCGTCCGAGGGCGAGCTGCGGATCGCGCAGGCGCAGCTGGTCGGCTGGCTGGAGGGCCTGTTCCACGGCATCCAGACGGCGCTGTTCGCCCAGCAGATGGCCGCCCGCGCACAGCTGGAGCAGATGCGCCGCGGCCTGCCGCCGGGCGTCGGTGGCGGGCCGGATCAGGCCGGTGTCCCCGAGGGTCTGGGCCGGGGCACCGGCCAGTACCTCTGAGCTGCACTTCTGAGCTGCACTTCGCGGTGCCCGGCAGGGGCCTCCCCGGCCGGGCCCCGCGGAGTGCTCTGAGTACCCTCGTCGGGTGGCCGTGACCGTGACCGACAACGAGCCGGGCGATCTCGTCGACCCGTCCGAGGTGTCGAGCCCGCGCAGCTGGCGCCGGGCGTTCGCGGATCTCGCGGCCGGCTGGCGGCAGCGCCCGCTGTGGGGCTACCTCGGCTGGCAGGACATCAAGCAGCGCTACCGCCGCTCGGTGCTCGGCCCGCTGTGGATCTCGATCAGCATGGGCGTCATCGCGCTCGGGCTGGGCATCCTCTACTCGGCGCTGTTCGACATCCCGATCGCGACGTTCCTGCCGCACGTCGCCGTCGGGCTGCTGATCTGGAACTTCGTGTCCGGCTGCATCCTCGAGGGCAGCGAGGTCTTCATCTCCAACGAGGGCCTGATCAAGTTCCTGCCGGCCCCGCTGAGCCTGCACATCTACCGGCTGGTCTGGCGGCAGACGCTGTTCTTCCTGCACAACCTGGTCGTCTGGGTCGTGCTGATGATCATCTTTCCGCATCCGCTGGGCCTGCCGTCGCTGCTCGCGGTGCCCGCGTTCGTGCTGCTCGCGATCAACGGTGCCTGGGTGGCGATCCTGGCCGGGATCCTGGCGACCCGGTTCCGGGACATCCCGCCGATCATCGCCAGCGTGACCCAGCTGGTCTTCTACCTGACCCCGATCGTCTGGTCGGTCGACATCCTCCGGGACAACGAGGCGGCCCGCGAGCGAGCCAGCCTGGTCGAGTTCAACCCGGTGTTCCACTTCGTGGAGATCGTCCGCCAGCCGCTGCTCGGGCAGGAGATCGTCGGCCGGTACTGGCTGGTCACCGGCGTCATCACGATCGTCGGCTGGACCGCAGCGCTGGTCTGCCTGCGCAACTACCGCTCCCGCGTCGCGTACTGGGTGTGAACACCGTGCCGGAACCGTCCATCCGCATCGACCGCGCCGCCGTCGACTTCCCGATCTTCGACGCGAAGACCCGGTCGCTCAAGAAGGCCGTCCTCGGCCGGGCGGGCGGCCGGATCGGCACCGAGTCGAAGGTCCCGATCATCGAGGCGCTGCGGGACATCACCGTCACCCTCTCCAAGGGCGACCGGGTCGCGCTGGTCGGCCACAACGGCGCCGGGAAGTCCACCCTGCTGCGCCTGATGGCAGGCATCTACGAGCCGACCCGGGGCCGGTCGGCGGTGCGCGGCAAGGTCGCGCCGGTCTTCGACCTGGCCGTCGGCATGGACCCGGAGATCTCCGGCTACGACAACATCCTCATCCGCGGCCTGTTCCTGGGCATGACGCGCAAGCAGATGGAGGAGCGGATCGACGACATCGCCGAGTTCACCGAGCTCGGCGACTACCTCGAGATGCCGCTGCGCGCCTACTCGACGGGCATGCGGGTGCGGCTCGCACTCGGCGTCGTCACCTCGATCGACCCGGACATCCTGCTGCTCGACGAGGGCATCGGCGCCGTCGACGCCGAGTTCCTCGGCAAGGCCCGCGGCAGGCTGCACGAGCTCGTCGAACGCTCCGGGATCCTGGTGTTCGCCTCGCACTCCGACGAGTTCCTGGCCGACCTGTGCGACACCGCGCTGTGGATGGAACACGGGACGATCAAGGAGTACGGCCCGCTGCAGGACGTGCTGGACGCCTACAAGGGCCGGACCCCCTCGTGACCCCGGGCCCGATGACCGCTGCACTGCCGCCCGGCTCCGTCGTCGGCGTGATCGTCACCCGGCACCGCTCCGACATGCTGGTCGACTCGCTCGCCGCGATGGCGAAGCAGACCCATCCGATCACGCACCTGATCGTCGTCGACAACGGACCGGACCAGCCGGCCCGCGAGGCCGTCGACGCCTGCCCGCTGCCGACCACCTGGCTGCCGTCGTGGACCAACCTGGGCGGCGCAGGCGGGTTCGCGCTCGGCATGCTGCACGCGCTCGCGATGGGCGCGGACTGGATCTTCCTGGCCGACGACGACGGCCACGCCGCCGACGCCTCCACCCTCGCCACCCTGCTCGACGTCGCGCAGCGGCACGATCTCGCCGCGGTCTCGCCGGTGGTCGCCGACAAGGCCGACCCGGACCGGCTGGCGTTCCCGCTGCGGCGCGGCGTCACCTGGCACCGCAGCCGTTCCGCGCTCGGCGACGACGACCTGCTGCCCGGCATCGCCTCGTTCTTCAACGGTGCCCTGTTCCGCGCCTCGACGCTCGAGGTGATCGGAGTGCCAGACCTGCGGCTGTTCGTCCGGGGCGACGAGGTCGAGATGCACCGCCGGATGGTGCGCTCCGGGCTGCCGTTCGGCACCGCCCTGCACGCCGCCTACCTGCACCCCTACGGCTCGGACGAGTTCAAGCCGATGCTCGGCGGGCGGTTGCACGCGCAGGACCCGGGCGACGCGGTGAAGCGCTACTACACCTACCGCAACCGCGGCTACCTGATGAGCCAGCCCGGGATGCGCCGGATCGGCCTGCTGGAGCTGCCCCGGTTCGCCTGGTACTTCCTGGTGACCAAGCGCGACCCGCGCGCCTTCCGGGACTGGCTCCGCCTCCTGAACCAGGGCCGCAACGAGCGCTTCCACCGCGCTCCCTGACCGGCCGCACACCCGGACACCGCGCCGCACACCTGCTGCAGCAGGTGTGCCGCACGGTCAGGGGGTGTGCACCTCTGTCCACAGGGAGGGGTGGTTGTCCACAGGTTGGGGGATTGGGGGTGCGGGGGCGCTTCCTGGGTGTGGGGTGGGGTGGTGGATGCGTCGTTGCGGGTGGGAGCGGACGGACTGGTCCGCCGGCCGGCGCTGGTCGCCGACGGGTTCGACGGGGCCGAGATCGACCGGATGCTGCGCTCCGGTGTGCTCGTCGCGGTGCGCCGTGGCGTGTACCGGCTCGCCGGGGGTGACTCGCCGCGGGCCGAGGACGACCATCGGCTCCGGGCCCGGGCCGCAGGGCCCGAGCTGGTGTCCGGGGCGGTCTTCGGCTTCGTGACGGCGGCGGTGCTGCTGGGGCTACCGGTCTGGCGGATCCCGCTGCGACGGCTGCACGTGGTGCGCGACCGTTCGAACGGCGCACGGATCCGCGGCGACCTGCAGATCCACGGCGGCCGGCTCCCCGAGGGCGACGTGCTGGAACTCGCCGGCGGGTTGCGGGTGACCTCACCGGCCAGGACGGTCGTCGATCTGGCCCGCACCGTTGCGGCGCCGCAGGCACTGGTCACGATCGACGGGGCGCTGCACCGCCGGATCGTCGCCGAGCGCGCCCGGCGGCCGGATCCCGCAGCGGCGACGACCGGCGAGATCATCCGGGCGCTGGGGGCCTCGGCGAACTGGTCCGGGTCCCGGGCGGCTCGGCGCGCGGTCGCGTTCGCCGACGGACGCAGCGAGAGCCCCGGGGAGACACTCAGCCGGTTCCGCATGCACGTCGCCGGACTCCCGGCACCGGTCCTCCAGTGGCCGGTCCCGGGCACCCGGCTCCGTACCGACTTCGCGTGGCCGGACCGGGGGGTCGTCGGCGAGTTCGACGGTCGCACGAAGTACGGCCGCTCGCCACGCCCCGGCGCAGACCCGGCCGAGGTGCTGTGGCAGGAGAAGCGTCGCGAGGACCGGATCCGGGCGGAGGGTCTCACCGTCGTCCGGTGGACGTTTCCGGAGATCGACGATCCCGGCCCGAACGGCATGGCCGCCCGCCTGAGGCCCCTCGTCGGCCCGTGACCTCACACCGGTTTACCCCGCCGCACACCTGTTGCAGCGGGTGTGCGGCGCAGGGAAGGGGTGTGCGGCGTCAGCTTTTGAAGATGATGTAGCGGAGCATCACGAAATTGATCGCGGTGGCGGTGCCCTGGGCGACCAGCCAGGCCAGCGAGGTGTCGTGGGCCAGCGGCGGGAGCAGGTACAGGACGAGCGAGTTCATCCCGACGTTCACCGCGAACGTCGTGCCGTAGAGGGCCACGAAGCCGGCGAAGCGGCCCTTGCCGCCGGTGTTGGCGCCGGTGAAGGTGAACCGCTTGTTGAGCAGGTACGCGGTCGTCGTGCCGAGGATGAAGCTGATCCCCTTCGACACCGGGACCCACAGGCCGAGGTTCAGCAGCAGGTGGTAGATCCCGAAGTCGACCATCGCGGCGAGCACACCGACGACGACGAAGCTCCCGAGCTGGCTGACCAGTCCGCGGCGCGGCGCGGGCACCGCGTCGGGTGCCGGGCTCTCGGCCCGCGAGGGCTCGGTGGCGGTCACGCATCGAGGGTAGCGGCGCGCACCGCCCGGCCGGTCGGCGACCCGCCGCGCCGGGCCACCGCACCGGCCACGACCAGCGCGGACACCAGCCCGCGGCACGCACGCCGGCCCGGACATCGGGTTCGGCCGGACCCGGAGAACGAGGTCCGGGTGGCCGGAGCGGACAGCCGCCCCACTGGACACCGCCAAGCACTTTGTGCTACAAACTAGGCGCGAAGACAAACTACTCCGCGCTGGAGGGGACGATGCAGGACCGACCGAGCACCGACATCGGCGACGAGCCACCGGCCTCGCCGGCCGACGCCCTCGCGATCATCGAACGCGAGCAGGCCCGCCGGACGCCGGACTTCGCCCCGTACTTCCTGTCCTGGGGCGTGGCCTGGCTGCTGATCGGGCTCGCCTGGTTCACCGACCGCGCCGGTCTCGGACCCGCCGTGGACGCCTCGGCGATCACCGGCATCACGATCGGCATCGCGATCGTGCTGAGCGCGGTGATCGGGATCCGGATGGGCCGCGGCGTGCAGGGCACCTCCAGCCGGTTCGGCGCCATGTACGGCGTCGGCTGGATGGTCGCGATGATCGGTACCGGTGCGATCGCCGCGGCGTTCGCACCGGCCGTCACTCCGAGCGGCGCGAACCCGTTCCCGGTGCTCTTCGTGTTCGTTGTCGGCGTGCTCTACATGGCGACCGGCGCCTTCGTGCACAGCGCCGTCGACTACTGGACGGGCCTGACCGTGCAGGCGGTCGCCGTCGTCACCGCGTTCACCCCTGACCCGTGGAACTCCCTGGTGATGGGTCTCGGCGGCGGCGGCGCGCTGATCGTCGCCGGGCTCGTGCACCGGAGGGCGCGGTGACCGAGCTCGATCCGATCATCCACGCCCAGGCCCGGCTGCGCGTCACCGCCACCCTCGCGACGCTGCCGGACGGCGACCGGATGACGTTCCCCCGGCTCCAGGAGCTCCTGGAGATGACCGCCGGGAACCTGTCGACCCACCTGCGGAAGCTGGAGGACGCCGGCTACGTCGCGATCACGAAGACGCACCAGCGCCGCACCCCGGTCACCTTCGTCGAACTGACGAGAAGCGGTCGCCGGGCGTTCGAGGACTACACGACCGCGCTGCGGACACTGCTCGCGCCGCAGTCCAGCACGGAGGTCGGACGATGACGGCACCCGTGGAACTCACCGGGGTCAGCCGTCGCTACGGCGACACCGTCGCACTCGACGAGGTCGACCTCACCCTCGAGCCCGGCAGCCTCACCGGGCTGCTCGGGCCGAACGGCGCCGGCAAGTCCACCCTGGTCAACCTGGTCGCCGGGCTGCGCCGGGCCGACTCGGGCACGGTCCGGCTGTTCGGCGGTGACCCGCGGGACGCGGCCAACCGGGTCGCGCTGGGCACGACGCCCCAGCAGACCGGACTGCCCGAGACGCTGCGGGTCGGCGAGGTGCTGCGCTTCGTCTCCGGGCACTTCCCGGATCCGGTCCCGGCCGGTGAGCTGCTGGAGCGGTTCGGCCTGGGCGGTCTGGAACGCCGGCAGACCGGCGGGCTGTCCGGTGGCCAGAAGCGCCGGCTCGCCGTCGCGCTGGCCTTCTGCGGGCGGCCCCGGCTGGTGCTGCTCGACGAGCCGACCACCGGGCTGGACGTCGAGGGGCGCCGGGCGCTGTGGGACGCCGTCCGCGACTTCCACTCCGGGGGCGGGACCGTCCTGCTCACCACCCACTACCTGGACGAGATCGAGAACCTTGCCGAGCGGGTGGTGGTGCTCGCCGCCGGCCGGATCCGGGCCGACGGCGACGTCGGCACCGTGCGCGGGGCGGTCCGGCGCAGCCGGGTCACGCTGCACGCGCCGCTGCTGCCCGAGCTGCCGGGCGTCGAGCACGCCGAACGGGACGGGGACCGCTGGACCCTGCACACCGCGGACGCCGACGAGCTGGTCCGCACCCTGGTCCGCCACGACGTCGCGTTCTCCGATCTCGGCGTGCAGCGGGCGTCCCTGGAGGACGCGTTCCTGTCACTCACCGGAGGCACCCGATGAGCACCCGCACCGCGCCCCGCGCGGCCGCCGCGCTGGTCGCCGCGCACGTCCGCTACCTGGTGCTCGAACAGCTCCGGATCCCGATCGCGGTGCTGTCCTCGGCGCTGTTCCCGGCACTGACGCTGCTGTTCTTCGTGCTGCCGTTCGACTACTCGCAGGATCCGGCCGCGGCCACCGCGGCGGTCGCGCAGCTGGCCCTGTTCGGCGTGCTGACCGGGTTCCTGTTCACCTTCGGCGTCGGTGTCGCCGACGACCGGGAGAAGCCGTGGGACCCCTACCTGCGGACGCTCCCGGCGCCGGCGGCGGCCCGGATCGTGGCCCGGCTGGCGTGCGGCGGCTTCTTCGCGCTGCTCTCGGTGCTGCCGGTGCTCGTGGTGGGCGCGCTGTTCACCGCGGCGACGGTGCCACCGGGCCGGATGGTCGGCGCGGTCGCGATGCTGGCGCTCGGCGGGCTGCCGTTCCTGCTCGGCGGCCTCGCGATCGGCTACTCGCTGCCGACGAAGGTCGCGTTGCCGGTGGTGCAGCTGGTGTTCTTCCCGATGGCGTTCGGCGGCGGGCTGCTGCTGCCGCCCGCGCTGTTCCCGGGCTGGATGCAGGTCGTGTCGTCGCTGCTGCCCACCCGTGGTGCCCGTGACCTGCTGATCCTCAGCCTCGGCGGGCCCACCCCGGGGCTTCTGACGGTGCTCGCCTTCGCCGGCTGGACGGTGCTGGCAGCGCTGGTCGCGGGCTGGGCCTACCGGCGCGACGAGGGCCGCCGCTTCCGCTGAGCCACCCGGCGCGGCCCCGAGGGGGGTCGGGACCGCGCCGGGACCCGCAGGTCAGAAGTGCCGGCCGGCGAACGTGTAGCGGGTGCGGACCGTCACCGAGCCGGCGGAGGTGCGGCCGTAGACCCGGAAGTGCGGGCGCCCGTGCACCGGCCGGGACGCCACCTTCGAGCGGATCGAGCCGAACGACGAGACCAGGCCGTCGACGTCGGCGGTGGCGTGCTCGGGCACCAGCAGGCGGGCCGAACCGGCGCCGAGCTCCAGCTCCACCTCGACCACCGGCGAGGGCAGCTCGGCCTCGCAGAAGTCCAGCAGCACCGAGCCGAACGAGCTCTGCACCCGTAGCCGGGGCGGGACGTTCCAGCGCCCGCGCCGCTTGAGCGGGCCGACCCCGCCGCGCAGCACCGTGGGCGGGCCGACCGGGGTGGCGAGGACGTCGGCGCTCAGGTTCAGCGGATCGCCGGGCAGATCGGACAGCACCGGCAGCAGGTCCGCGCCGAACCGGGCCGCGTAGACGGTGCTCAGCCGCTCCTGCAGCTCGTCGACCGAGATACGGCCCTCCGCCATGGCCCGGTTGAGCCGTTCGGCGGCACGCTCGCGGTCGGCGTCGGAGATCCTGATCTCGCGCCGCTCCCCGGGAACCCGCGGACCGTCCACGTGTCCAGGGTAAACGGCCACCGGTACTCAGCCGACCGGGGCGGCGGCAGGGAGCCGGAACAGCCACGCCCCACCGTCGAACCGGCCCGGATCGCCGGTCACCCGCCGGGTCCACTCGACGACGCGGTCCTCGTCGCCGCCGTCGACCGCCCGGCCGGGCACCATCACCACCGCGGTGATCCCCAGCCGGCGCAGCTCGGCGTCCGCCTCGGCGGCGTAGCCGTCACTGGGGTCGTTCTTGCCGTCGGCGACCCACTGCGCACCGATCTGGTAGCGGTTCCAGCGGCTCTGCACGACGACGTCGTCCTCCGGATCGGAGGCGATGAAGTAGCCGCCGCGGATCCGGAAGCCCGGCCCGGACGCCGCCTGCCAGCGCAGGCCCTGCGCGCCGTCGTCCCAGGCGGCGGTGATCCGCGGGTAGATCTCGACGACGTCGGCCGGGCCGAGCCCGCCCGCCCCGGCGGCGAAGAACTCCGGCACCGGGGCCGGCCGGACCTCCTGGGCGTCCGCGGGCAGCCAGCTGAGCAGCGCGAACCCGGTGAGCGCCAGCGCGCCGACCCGGGCGCCCGGCGGGGCGAGCGGCATCCGGTCGATCCAGATGGCGACCACCGCGGCCACGCACAGCGCGGTGACGACCTGGATCCGCACCGGCTCGATGTCGCTGAGCAGCGGCACCCGGGCGAGCCCCAGCCAGGGCAGCGGGATCCCGGTCTCCCGGCCGAACAGCACCACCGCGGTGCCGAGCGAGCACAGCCAGGACAGCGCGGCGACCGCCGCCAGCACCCGCAGCGCCGTCGAGCGGACCACCACCATCGCGACGACCACCAGCGCCAGCATCGCCAGCCCGACGTAGCCGCCCTGCTCGCCGATGTGCCCGCGCAACTGCTCGCCGGTCACGTCCGGGGTCAGCCGGAACGCCGTCATCCGGCTCGGGACCAGCACGTTCGCCAGGTCCGCCCCGGTCGCGTGCACGTTGCGGATCGCCGCGCGCGGCCGGTTCGGCCCGGCCAGCACCAGGTACAGCGGGTAGGCGCCGACCGCGGCGAACACCCCGACGCAGGCCATCCCGGCCCGGACCAGGCCGGGCAGCCGGGCCCGGACCCGCCGCGGGTACCGCAGCGCCAGCAGCAGCGCCGTCAGCACCAGCAGGATGACGCCGATCGCCAGGGTCTGGGTGTACAGCACGAGCTGGCCGGCGAACGCCAGTCCGGCCAGCCCGCCGACCAGCCACGGCCGGGCGACCGGGCCGCGGCCGAACAGGTGGTGGGCGAGCAGGAGCAGCAGCGGCGGCAGCACCGACCAGGTGAGGTTCAGGTGCCCGGCGACGGCGTGCGCGAGATGGAACGGGGAGAACGCATACAGCGCCCCGGCGACGCCGCGGGCCACCCAGCCGCGCGGGCCCGCGGACCGCACGAACGGGCCGAGCGCGGCGACCAGCAGCAGCCCGGACACGACCGGACCGAGCACCACGCCGACGTTGAACGCGGCCACCGAGCCGGCCGCCACGGTGACCGGGGCGAGCAGCACGCCGAGCAGCGGGACCGCGGTGTTCCACAGCGCGTTCAGCCCGTACGGCCAGTGCATCCAGTCGGTGAGCAGCGGGTTCTCGCCGTGCGCCGTCGCGAACGGAAGCCAGTTCAGCCACCAGGCGAACATGTCGGCGTCGGCGGTGACGTGCCCGATCAGCACCCCGCCCGGGTCGGCCAGCGCGCGCCGCTGCAGCCACAGCGAGACCAGCAGGTAGCCGATGCCGAGCAGCAGGTACCAGCCCGCCGCGGTGGCCCGGGTGCGCCGCGGCGGCAGCGCGCCCAGGGCACGCGGGGCCTGCCGCTCGTCCAGCACCTGCCCAGTGTGGCGCCTCCCACCCCGCGACCGGTCACCGCGGTGCCGGGTACGCGCGGTGACAGCACGGCGGTTGCACCGCGACGAGCCCGCCCGGGACGGGTGTCTACCCTGGGCCCGGTGACGGACACGACCGTTCCCGGCAGCCTCCGGTCCGGGACACCCACCCGCCGGACCACCGCCCTGCACGGCTGGGGACGGACCGCACCCACGCTCGCGCAGCTGGTCACCCCGCGCGACGCCGAGGACGTCGCCACGGCGGTGCGCACCGCTGGCGAGCGGGGCGTGATCGCCCGCGGCCTGGGCCGGTCCTACGGCGACCCGGCGCAGAACGCCGGCGGCGTCGTCCTGGACATGCCCGGCCTGGACCGGATCCACTCGATCGACCCGGACACCGGCGTCGCCGACGTCGACGCGGGCGTCTCGCTGGACCAGCTGATGCGCGCCGCGCTGCCGCACGGGCTGTGGGTCCCGGTGCTGCCCGGCACCCGCCAGGTCACCATCGGCGGCGCGATCGGCGCCGACGTGCACGGCAAGAACCACCACACCAAGGGCAGCTTCGGCAACCACGTCGAGTGGCTGCAGATCGTCCTCGCCGACGGGTCGGTGCACGAGCTGACCCCGGACTCGGAGCTGTTCTGGGCCACCGTCGGCGGGATGGGCCTGACCGGGGTGATCGTCCGGGCGCGGATCCGGCTGCACCGCACCGAGTCGGCGTACTTCGTCGTCGACACCGACCGGACCGACGACCTGGACGGCCTGCTGGAGCTGCTCACCGACGGCTCCGACGACACCTACGGCTACTCCGCCGCCTGGTTCGACACCACCACGACCGGCGCCCGGCTGGGCCGCAGCGTGCTCACCCGCGGCTCGCTCGCGACCGTCGACCAGCTGCCCGCGAAACTGCGCTCGGACCCGCTGAAGTTCGACGCGCCGCAGCTGCTCAGCTTCCCGGACGCCTTTCCCAACGGCCTGATCAACAAGCTGTCGGTGCGCGCGTTCAGCGAGCTGTGGTTCCGCAAGGCACCCCGCCGCCAGCGCGGCTCGGTGCAGAACATCACCGCGTTCTACCAGGTGCTCGACGTGTTCGGCGGCTGGAACCGGATCTACGGGTCCAAGGGGTTCCTGCAGTACCAGTTCGTGGTGCCGCGCGGCGAGGAGACGGCGCTGCGCCGGATCGTCGAGCGGATCTCGCAGTCGCCGTTCGACTCGGCGCTGAACGTGTTCAAGCGGTTCGGCGCCGGGAACGACGCACCGCTGTCGTTCCCGACCGAGGGCTGGACGATCACCGTCGACTTCCCGATCACCGACGGCCTGTCCCGGTTCTGCACCGAGCTCGACGAGCTGGTGCTCGCCGCCGGCGGCCGGCTGTACCTGGCGAAGGAGTCGCGGACCTCGCCGGAGGCGTTCGCCGCAGGCTACCCGCGGTTCGACGAGTGGAAGGCGATCCGCGACGCCGCCGACCCGTCGGGCGTCTTCGCCTCCGACATGTCCCGCCGCCTCAAGCTCACCCTCTGACCCTGGAGTTCTCCGAACCATGATCGACGCCGTGGGCAACCCGCAGAGCATCCTGCTGCTCGGTGGCACCTCCGAGATCGGCCTGGCCACCGTCCGCGCGTTCGCGTCGGACCGCCCGATGCGGGTGGTGCTGGCCGCCCGGCCCGGGCCCCGGCTGGACGCCGCCCGGACCGAGCTGGAGGCGCTGGGCTGCGGGGTGGAGACCCTCGAGTTCGACGCCGCGCAGCTCGACACGCACGCCGAGGTGGTGCGCAAGGCGTTCGCCGGTGGCGACATCGACGTCGCGATCGTCGCGTTCGGCCTGCTCGGCGACAACGAGCGGGCCTGGACCGACGTCGAGCACGCCGTCGAGCTCGCCCAGGTCAACTACACCGCGACCGTCTCCACCGGGGTCGCGCTGGCCGAGCGGTTCCGCGAGCAGGGGCACGGCTCGATCGTCGCGATCTCCTCGGTCGCCGGGGAACGCGCCCGCCGCTCGAACTTCGTCTACGGCTCGACGAAGGCCGGGATGGACGCGTTCTACACCGGACTGACCGAGGCGCTGCGCGAGCACGGCGTGACCGTCACGATCGTGCGTCCCGGGTTCGTGCACTCGAAGATGACCGACGGCCTCGACCCGGCCCCGCTGGCGACCACGCCGCAGGCGGTCGCGGACGTGATCACCGACGCGGTGCGCAACCGCAAGGAGCTGGTGTGGGCACCGGCGCCGATGCGGTTCGTGATGAGCGCACTGCGGCACGTGCCGCGGCCGATCTTCCGGAAGCTGCCGATCTGACCCGGCTCACCAGCCGTCGACGTGCAGGACGGTGTCGAGCGGCGCCCGCTTCGCGGGCTTGAAGGTGTCCCCGGTGTAGTACGCGACGGGCAGCAGGACGCCCTGGCGGACGTCGTCGGGGACGCCCAGGAGCTGCGCGATCTCCTTCTCGTACTTCAGGTGCAGGGTGGTCCACGCGCTGCCCAGCCCGCGCGCCCGCAGCGCCAGCTGCAGGCTCCACGCGGCCGGCAGCAGCGATCCCCACAGACCCGCCTGGTTCGACGCCGGCAGCTCGGCCGACGCCTGCAGCGCGCCGATCACCAGGACCGGGACCTCCCCCATCCGCTCCGCGAGGTAGGTCGCGCTGTCGGCGACCCGGCTCTGGACGACGTCCCGCTCGGTGTCGCCGGTCGACCGGTTGGTGGGGTACGTCGGGCCGTTCCGGTACGCGGTGTAGGACTCGCGGTAGTACTCGCCGATCGCTTTGCGCTTGTCCGGGTCGGTCACGACCAGCCAGTGCCAGCCCTGCTGGTTGGAGCCGCTGGGCGCCTGCAAGGCGACCTCGAGGGCGTCCCGGACGACGCCCAGCGGGACATCGCGGGTGAGATCGAGGCGCTTGCGGACCGAACGGGTGGTGGAGAGCAGCTCGTCGGGGCCGAGGGGAAGAACGTCGCTCATGACAACTATCTTGCCCCCTTCGCCGTCAGCCGGACTTGCGAAGCACGAACACCGCCCGCTCGCCGCTGCCGACGGCCATGCTCAACCGGCCCGACGAGCGCTGCGCCCTGGTCGCGGTCAGGCGCGGGTCGAGCAGCGCCGGGACGCCGCCGTAGGGCGGGCGGGTCAGCCCGTCCGAACCCTCGCGGACGACGTCGAACCCGGCGTCGGTGAGGATCTCCCGGATCCGGACGTGCCCCCGCGGGTGGCGCGGCGGGACCCAGCGCGCACCGGCCAGCTCGCGGCCGCGGCCCTCGGCGTCGGCGGCGACGACGAGCGCGTGCCCGCCCGGTTCCAGCACCCGGAACCAGCCGCCGGGCCCGGTGTCACCGGCCAGCGCGTCGTCCGGGAGCCGGTCCAGCACCTCGACGGCGGTCAGCGCGGCGACCGCGCCGGGCAGGTCGTCGAGCCGGCGGTGCACCGGGCAGCCGGGGGCGCCGGACCGCATCGCGTCCGCCTCCGCGTCGGACCCGGCCAGGCCGGACGCCGGGCCGAGCCGGGCGAGACCGGCGAGCAGCAGCCCGCCGGCCCCGGCGACGTCGAGATACGGCCCGCGACCGAGGTGACGGCGGACCAGGCGCAGGTACCAGTGCACGGCCGCGGCGTCCGGCGGTGCGGGTGCGGGATCCGGCAGGTCGGCGCGGGAGGAGCTGGTCGGAGTCATCGGTCCACAGGGGTCGGCGGGATCGGGCGGGCGGGCTCATTCTCCCCCGCGCGGCCCCGGCCCCGGCCACCCGTCCGGCACCCGCCCACCGGGACGCGCCGGACGGGCGCCGGATCAGATCCCGTGCGAGGGCCGCTTGCGGCGGCGGCGGGCGGCCTCCCCCGAGGCGGCCACGATCGGGGTGGCGGCGCTGCCGTGCGCCACGTCACGGCGGTGCGACCTGCGGCCGCAGTTCTCCGCCCCGCTGCGGGTCCCGGGCAGCGCCGAGGCGGACCTGATCGCGCGCGGCGCCGGCACCACGCCACCGCGCAGCTCCTCGGACAGCTCGCGGGCCGCGCGCTGCAGCGACCGCAGCCGCTGCACCCGGTCGGTGCCCGCCGGCGGCCCCGGCCCGTCGACGACCGGGCTGAACAGCTCCGGGCCGCGGACGTCGTCCCGGGGGCGGGTGAGCGCGACCAGATCGGCTGCGACGCCGCCGCCCAGCCCGTCGCCGCCCACCGCGCGGGCGGCCGCGAGCCGGTCCAGCACCCAGCGGGCCGTTCCCGCCGGGACGACGCCGCCGGAGGGGGACGGAGCCCGGTCGGCCTGCTGCTCGGGGGGGACCACCGGGATCAGGGCGGTCTCGGGGTCGATCCGCGCGTCGTCGGTGGTGACCCGGCGCCGGGCCGGGCCGGTCACGACCGGGAACACCGTCGTCTCCGGGTCGCGACGGGCCGCGTCGCTGTCCACCCGCAGAACGGCACCGGTCCCGTCCACCGGGGCGGGACCGCCGTCCACCGGCGCGGGGCCACCCGGGCCGGGCTGCGGGGCGGCGGCTCCCCGGCGACCGGGCAGCGCACGCATCCACCGGCGGGCGGGGCGTTCGACGAGCGTGTAGAGCAGGTGTGCCACGGGCAGTGTCCCCACGAAGACGGTGAGTGCGATCAGGTGGTCGGTGGCCCCGCCGGTGGGGACGACACCTGAGTCGCTCAGGAACCAGTAGACCTCGAACATCGGGATGTGGACGAGGTAGAGCGCGTACGAGATGCGGCCCCCGTGCACGACGGGGCCGCGGGACAGCAACCGGTGCACCGGCCCGCGGTCGGCGAGCGCGAGCGCACCGACCAGCACCGGGAACAGCAGCACCGTCAGCCCGTGCAGCCCGTGCCCGGCGACACCACCGGCGAGCAGGACGAACGGGATCGCGGCGAAGGTGAACGTCGCCACCGACGACGCGGCTGCCGCGGCTGCCGCGGCTGCCCCGGTCGTCCCGGCCGGCCGCTCACGCAGCCTGCGCACGGCCAGCATCGCCAGGACACCGGCGGAGAACCCGCCGAGGATCCGGACCAGCCAGCTGTACGGGTAGTAGGGCGACCCGACGACCACGAACGCCGCCGCGAGCGGGGCGACGCACAGCAGGGAGCCGGCCGCGAGCACCGCGAACGGCAGGTTCCGCAGCCGGAAGAAGACCACCGCGAGCAGCGGGAACAGCAGGTAGGCCAGCCACTCCGCGCTGATCGACCAGGTCGGCCCGACCCAGGACGCGCCGTCCAGGTAGGGCTGGGTCCACATCTGGACCAGGAACACCTGCTCCAGCCAGGCGCCGACGCTCAGCTCCGGCTGGACGGCCTGGTAGGCGATCTCGTCGGTGCCGCCGAGCAGCGCGCGGGCCACCAGCCAGATCCCGAACAGGTGCAGCACGACCGCGTAGGCCGGCCACATCCGGGCCGCCCGCGTCCACACGAAACCGCCCGCGTCGGCCATTCGCAGTCGCGGACCGAGCTGCTCGAGGTAGGTCCAGGCGATCACGAAACCGCTCAGGACGAAGAACAGATCGACCCCGAGCGCACCCTGCGTGACCAGCGGACCGAGCCAGTCGTTCACCATCCCCACCCCGGCCAGCGGGGTGAAGTGGAAGTGGAACGCCACCACCCACAGCGCCGCGACGATCCGCAGCCCGGTGAGTGCCCGCACCTCGGCACGCCCCCCGGTGACGGCCGGTTCGACCCGGTCGGCGCGGGTGTCACCGGGGCCGGGGACGCCCTGGGCCGGGATGTCCACCGGCCGGCGCTGCGAAGTGCGGATGCTCACGTGAGGGGCCAACGAAAGATCGCCACCACCGTCACCGGTGACACCTGAAGAGGGCCCGAATGTCGCATCCGGTGACACAGCGTCACCATGGGCCGCCGTGAGGCCCCGGCGGGGCGACATCCGCAAGCGGTCATCACGGGGGTGTCACAGTCGATCTTCGGCGCCCGTCTAGCCTCGGCCGCGTGGTGAGCGTCGAGAGCGAACCCGATCAGCGGGTCGGGCCCCGGCCCGGTGATCGCGGATCGCGTGGCACCGACCGCGTCCTCGCCGCGGCACTCGGGCTGCTCTCCGCGGCGTTCGCGCTGCTCATCCCGTTCCTGCCGGTCGTGCAGAGCACCGCGACCGTCACCTGGCCGACCGCGGAGACCGGCACCGCGGCGATCGACGCACCCCTGGTGGCCTACCGGCCGGAGATGCTGCAGGTCGCCATCACCTGTGACGCGATCCGCAGCCTCGACGACCGCACCCCCGGCCCGGCGACGGTCCTCGCCACGGTCCCGCCGCAGGCGCCGCACGGGGCGGCCGTCGGCCTGCAGATCAGCGTCGCCGACGACGTCCTCACCGTCGACAACCGCGGCCAGCGGGCCGCCACCGAACCGCTCCCCCCGCCGGGCCCCGGCTGCGCGTTCGAGCTGGACTCGACCGGAGCCGCGACCACCGCGACGCTCGGCGGCAGCACCGTGATCGATGCGGGCGGCGACGTCCGCCCGCAGGTCGTCGGCGTGTACTCCGATCTGGACGGTGCGCTGGACCCGATGGCCGGGACGTCGGTGACGTTCGACACCGACAACCGCTACGACACCTCCGCCACCGGCCTGAAGACGGTGGCCGGGGTGCTCGCCGCGCTCGCGCTGGCCGGCTGCCTGTGGTTCCTGCACCGGATCGACGACCGGGACGGCCGCCGGATCGTGCACGGCCGCCGGCTCGCCGGGGCGCTGCGCGGGCGGGACTCGGTCCGGGACGCCGTCGTCGTCGGCGTGCTCGCGGTGTGGGCCGTGATCGGCTCGATGACCTCCGACGACGGGTACATCCTCGCGATCTCCCGAGGCAACGACGCGGCCGGCTACATCGGCAACTACTACCGCTGGTTCAACTCGCCCGAGGCGCCGTTCGGCTGGTTCTACCAGCTGTACTCGCTGTGGAGCGGGATCTCCGAGGCGGTGCTGTGGCTGCGCCTGCCCGCACTCGCGATGGGCATCGCGTCCTGGTTCCTGATCAGCCGGGCGCTGCTCCCCCGGCTCGGCACCCGGGTCCGCCGCAGCCGGTCCGCCGGCTGGGCCGCGGCCGGGGTGTTCCTGTGCTTCTGGCTGCCGTTCGACAACGGGCTGCGCCCGGAGAGCGTCGTGGTGATCGCGGCGCTGGTGTCGTTCGTGATGCTGGAGCGGGCGCTGGCGACCCGCCGGCTGCTCCCGGTCGCCGGGGCGCTGATCGCGGCGGCGTTCGCGGTCGCGGCGACCCCCACCGGGCTGATCGCGCTGGCGCCGTTCCTGGCCGGCGCCCGGCCGCTGCTGCGGCTGTTCACCGAGCGCGCCGCGACCGCAGGCTGGGTGCCGACGCTGGCGCCGCTGCTGGCCGCCGGGCTGATCGTGCTGCTGGCCGTGTTCGGCGACCAGACCTGGGCGACGATCTCCGAGGCCACCCGGGTCCGCACCGAGCTCGGGCCGAACCTGTCCTGGTACCAGGAGCTCTCCCGGTACGACCTGCTGTTCGCCGAGTCCCGGGACGGCGCGCTGCAGCGCCGGTTCCCGGTGCTGCTGCTGTGGCTGTGCACCGCGGTCGCCGGCGCCGTGCTGCTGCGCCGCGGCCGGATCCCGGGGGCCGCGCTCGGCTTCTCCCGGCGGCTGCTCGGCAGCACCGTGCTGTCGTTCGCGGTGCTCGCGCTCACCCCGACGAAGTGGACCCACCACTTCGGCGCGTTCGCCGCGCTCGCCGCGGGCGTCGCCGCGCTGGCCGCGCTCGCCACCAGCACCGGGGTGCTGCGCTCCCGGCGCAACCAGTCGCTGTTCCTCGCCGCCGTGCTGGCGGTCACCGCGCTCGCCTTCACCGGCCCGAACACCTGGTGGTATGTCTCCAACTGGGGCGTGCCGTGGTTCGACAAGCCGCCGTCGGTCGGCGGGTTCTCGGCGACCGGCCTGCTGCTCGGCCTGGCCGGCATCTCGCTGGTCGTCGGCATGATCGAGCACCTGCGCACGCCCGGCGTGCCGCGGCCGGTGCCGCCCCCGCAGGCCGGCGGGCGGCGGCTGCGGCGGCGCGGCGGGCAGGCCCGCGCCGTGCGGCTCGGCTCCGCGCCGGTCGCGCTGATCTGCGCGTTCATGGTGCTGTTCCAGGTCGCGTCGCTGGCGAAGGGCATGGAGAAGCAGGCCGGCTCGTACTCGCTCGGCGCCGACATCATCACCGACCCGACGGGCTCGCAGTGCGGCCTCGCCGGACGCCTGCTCGTCGAGACCGATCCGGCCGCCGGCGTGCTGCCGCCGGCCCCGCCCGGACCGCTCGACGAGCCGCCGCTGGAGCAGGGCTTCGTCCGCGACGGGCTGCCGCCCACCGGGCCGGGCTCGCTGCGCGACAACGACGGCACCGGCCAGGCCCGGGCCGGGATCACCGGCACCGGGCCGCAGGGCGGGCCGGTCACCGGCAGCTGGTCGCCGGATCCGGAGCACACCGGCGAGTACCGGTCCGGCTGGTACACGCTGCCGGCCGCGGCCCGGCGGGGGGACGCCCCGCTGGTGCTCGGCGTCGCCGGGACCGTCGGGGGCCCGAACTCGCTGACCCTCGAATTCGCCGCGGGAGACCGCCCGGTGGAGACGATCACGCCGCCCGGCAACGCGGGCACCGTCACGTCGGTCGCCGACAACGCCGGCACCGCGGCCGGCGGGTCCGCCTGGCGCGACATCCGGCTCGACCTGTCCGGCACCGCCGCCGCCGGCGCCGACCGGGTCCGGGTCGTCGCGTCCGACCAGGGGCTCGGGCCGAGCGCCTGGCTGGCCGTCGCCCAGCCCCGCGTCCCGCAGCTGACGCCGCTGACCGACGTCGTCGCCGGCCGTCCCGGTTACCTGGACTGGCCGACCGCGTTCGTGCACCCCTGCCTGCGCCGGTTCGAGGTGAACGGCGGCGTCGCCGACGTGCCCGCCTACCGGCTGCTCGCCGACACCCAGCAGCGCTCGGTGGGCGACGAGTGGGGTGCCGCCTCCGGCGGCGGTCCGCGCGGCTGGACGTCGCTGGTCGGGGCCGAGCGGGTGCTGCCGACGTACCTGCCGGGCGAGTGGGACTTCGACTGGGGCCAGTTCCGGATCTACGAGCCCTACGCCCCGGCGTCCGTCCCCGCGCCGGTGGAGCGCGGGGAGCGCACCATGTGGGGATGGCAGCAGGTCGGCGAGATCGGCGCCGCGCCGGGCGACCCGCCGCCGCTGCCCGGTTGAGCGGACGGCAGACTCTTCACCCGGCCCACCTGACCGAGAGGCACCCCCGAGACATGCTGGACACCGCGCGCCCCACCCGCGACGGAGACCCCGCTCCCGCCGCACCAGCGGGCGGTGATCCGCAGCCCGGCAGGCTCGTGGTGCAACGGGGCCCGTTCACCGGCCCGACCCCGCTGGTCCCCGAGGACCTCTACGCCGAGGTGCTGCGCGGCGCGGCCCGCCGCGAACGCGACCGGATCGAGCTCGCCCCGGCCACCCTCGTCACCACCAACACCTACTGGGGCAGGCTGCACGCCACCTACTGGCACCGCTGGACGTCGGTGCCGGAGGTTCTGGTCTCGCTGCACGCGACCGGCCGCGGCCGGGTGTGGCTGATGGCCTCGGACACCAACAAGGTCGGCCGCGCCGTCGCCTACGCCGACGTCGAGGGCACCGGCCCGGTCGAGCTGACCGGCGCGATCGACCGGTTCATCGACGGCGGCGGGCTCTGGCTGGAGTTCGGCACCGACACCGGCGAGCTGGCCGTGTCCGATGTGGAGTGGACCGTGCAGGTCCCCCGCCCGCCGCGGCCGACGTCGATCACGATCTGCACGTACAACCGGGTCGAGGACTGCCTCAACACCCTGCAGGCGCTGCTCGACGACCCGGTCGCGCTGGCCCGCGTCGCCCGGGTCCGGGTGGTCGACCAGGGCAGTGACCCGCTGGACTCGCGGGACCGGTTCGCCGGGATCGCGCAGGCGTTCGGCGAGCAGCTCGTGCACCAGCGGCAGCCGAACCTGGGTGGCGCGGGCGGGTTCAGCCGCGGCCTCTACGAGGCCACCGCCGGGGACCCGGCCGACGACCACGACGTCCTCCTGATGGACGACGACGTGCTGCTCGACCCGGAGATCGTCGTGCGGCTGACCGGTTTCGCCGCCTGCACCGCCACCCCGACGATCGTCGGCGGGCAGATGCTGAACCTGCTGCACCCGGCGCACGTGCACATCACCGCCGAGTACGCCGAGCCGGAGAAGCTGCGCGTCGGCAGGCCGGTCCCGGGCGCGCTGGAGGAGGGCTTCCTGCTCGGCCGCGACGAGCGGCTGCTGCCGGTCGTGCAGGAGCGCCGGGTCGACACCGAGTACAGCGGCTGGTGGTCCTGCCTGATCCCGGCGCCGGTGGTGCGCGCGATCGGCTACCCGCTGCCGCTGTTCTTCCAGTGGGACGACGTCGAGTTCGGCTACCGCGCCCGCGAGCACGGCTTCCCCACGGTCTCCCTGCCCGGCGCCGGCGTGTGGCACGCCGACTTCGGCTGGAAGGACTGGGACGAGTGGCACCGCTACTTCAACCAGCGCAACGGCCTGATCACCGCTGCCCTGCGCACCGGCTTCGACCGGCGCACGGTCACCGCCACCGTCGTCGAGCTGCTCGCCCAGTACCTGGTCGCGATGCAGTACGGGCTGGCCGCGACCCTGCTGACCGCGGTGGACGACTTCCTGGAGGGCCCGCAGATCCTCGACGACGGCTCCGCGGGCGCCGCCGCGACGATCCGCCGGATCCGCGCCGCCTACCCGGAGACGACGGCCGTGCCGATCGCCGACGCCGGGCTGGACCCGCGGGAGTCCGTGGTGCACCTGGCCGGGGGCAGGCCGTCGAAGATGATCCGGACCTGGCTCAAGCGGGCCGTGCTGCAGGCGTCCGGGCGGGTGCCGTTCCGCAGCGGGATGGTGCCGGCCGGCGAGGCGCACTGGTGGCACGTGGCGCTGTTCGAGCGGGCGATCGTGACCGACATGGCCGAGACCGGCGTCCGGATCCGGACCCGGGACCGCGAGCGGCTCCGCGAGCTGGCCGGCCGGGGCGTGCGCACGGTGCGGCGGCTCTACGCCGAGGGTCCGGACGCGGCCCGCGCCTGGAAGGCCGCCGAGCCGCGGCTCACCTCGCGGGAGACCTGGGCCCGGCTGTACGGCGAGGGCTGACCGGCCGGTACCGCTCCTCATCCGGTGGCGAGCTCCCAGCGGGGGCCGGACATCGGCAGGTAGCCCTCGGGGGCAACCCCGAGCAGCCGGAGGTGGGGCGGGGTGTCCGTAGCGCCGGCCACCGACACAACCCGCGACGCCCGGCCCGACCATGATCGTCGTCGTGGCGCGCACGACCGCGATCCGCGTGGCCGGACGCACCACGACGACGATCATGGCGGCGTCAGCCCAGGAAGTCCCGCCCGGTGTACTCCTTGTTCGCCAGGCTCGGCAGGCGCTCCCAGCCCCACCGCCGCTCGCTCCGCACGGTCAGGTCGTAGCCGTCGGTCGGGTGGTCGTACACCACCCGCTCGACGTGCCCCCAGCCGAACGCGGCCCGCCCGGGCGGCGGGTCCAGCCGGGACGGCAGCTCGTCGAACGTCGCGGTCCGCCCGATCCCGGTGAGCACGCCGCCGTTGGGTGCGAAGAACGCGTTGTCCTCGGTGGCGCCCTCCAGGCCGTCACCGACCCGCAGCCGCCACTGCGGGGCCTGCGCGATCCCGTGCCGGACGACGATCTGATCCTCGCACGGCCACAGCAGCGCCGAGACCTGGTCGGCGAACACCGGGTCGCCGCGGACCACCTCGGACGCCGGACGCTCCCGGGCGGGCACCGGGGCGCCGACGCCGATCAGCGTGCCCGGCGGGTTGCCGACGACCAGCCGCACCGGGGCGGCGTCCCCGGACAGCTCGACCTGCAGGTCGTGCCAGCCGGACTCGGACGAGCCGGGCAGGTCCGGCCGGACCGGGGCGGTCGCGCCGTCGGCGGACTCCACCGTCACCGATGCGCCGGCGGTGAGCTCACCGGTGACCGGGACGAGCAGCGCCGTGGCGCCCCGCGGGACATCGAACCAGCCGGTGCGCAGCGTGCCGGCGTCGGCCGCGTGCCACACCGGCCCGGGCAGCGCCGGCCGGTCCGGTGGCGGGCCGTCGACCATGGCTCCGGTGAGCTCTGCCGGTCCGTCCGGCGGGGGTGGCCCGTCGTCGGGGACCAGCACGGTGACCGCGTCGGCCAGCCCGCAGGGCTCACCGGTCAGCGACGCCAGGTTCATCGACGCCACCGACGCCCCCGGTGCCTGCTGCACCGGCGCGACGGTGAAGACGAGCAGCATCAGCACCACCCCGCCGGTCGCGGCGGTGCGCAGCACGGCTGCGTCCGGTCCTGCCCCGGACGGCCGCCCGGCCCGCCGGCGCCGGTGCGCCCACCAGAGCGCGGCGACCGCGACCAGCAGCCACAGCAGCGGGCTGCGCAGGTACAGCGGGCCGAGGTGCGGCGCCAGCACGTCCTGGTGCACCGGCGCGTCGACGACCGAGTGGTCGCCGAACGGCTGCCCCCAGTCCCCGAACGGCCGCCACAGGTTCGGGCCCGCGTAGATGACGGCCGCGACGAGACCGAGCGCGGCGGTGCCGATCGCGACCAGCCGGCCCGGGGCGCGCCGGGGCAGCGGGCCGCGGACCAGCGCGATCGCCAGCAGCAGGGTGGCCGGGGCAGCGACGGCACCGAAGTGGTTCACCCACTTGGTCGGGCTGAGCCCGACCGCGACCAGGCCGAGCGCGGTCGCGGCGAGTGCGAACCCGAACGCGCGGCCGAGCGGGCCGCCGGCGCCGCGGCGGGTCACCAGCCGGACCACCCCGAGCACGACGACGGCGACGGTCAGCAGCACCGGCAGCCGCCGGCCCCAGGCGCCCTGGTCGTCCGGGCCGAGCAGGTTGGCGTAGTGCACGATCTCCCGCCACCACGGGTACTGGAAGTAGTACCAGCGGTGCACCGCGACCGACTCCCGCACGTCGGCGAGGGTGGCGTCGGCCAGTCCGAGCGGTACGGCGACGCTCGCCGCGGCGAACGCGACGGCGACGGTCGCCAGCCGGGTGACCCATCCCGTGTACACCAGGTGCCACCACACGAGCGGCAGCGCGAGCAGCAGCGGGACGGCGGCGACCAGCGCGGCGGGCGCGGCGGTCACCCCGAGCACGGCAACCGCCGTCGCCGGGGCGAGCAGGCCGACGGCGCCGGTGCGCAGCGCGGCGGCGACCAGCAGCAGCACCCCGGCCGCGGCGACCGTACCGACCGGCTCGGGCCGCAGCGTGATCCCGTAGGGCAGGAACCAGGCCAGGTGCGCGACGGCGAGCGCGGCGACCACCGCGGGCCGGGCGCCGACCCGGTCGGCGAGCACCACCATGGTCAGCCGCAGCAGCACCCAGGTGCCGAGGCCGAGCAGCACCGGCACCGCCCGCAACGGCAGCAGACCCCAGCCGGCGAGGCTCCCCCAGATTTGCATCAGGTACTGGCCGGTGGTGAACGGTGCCTCGGTGACGTTGAACTGGTAGATCGCGTTGCCGATGGCCCCGGTGTCGGCGCCCTGGCGGGCCATCAGCGCGTACCAGGAGTCGTCGATGTTGACCGGGCCGAGCACCGCCCAGGCCAGCGTCACGACGACGACCACGGCGTCGCCGATCCCGGGCCGCGGGCGCACCGCGAGGATCGGCCGGGTCCCGGTCCATCTGCGGACGGCGACGGCCAGGGTCGCGGCCAGCGCCAGCAGGTGCGCGACCAGCAGGCCGACCTTGAGCGGAGTCGGCGACGACTCGTAGCGGGCGTCGGTGTGCAGCTGCACGCCGAGGCCGGCGGTGTCCGGGCCGGTCAGCGTCGTGGACAGTTCCGCGACCTGCGGTGGCGCGAGGTCCGGGTGCTCGGCGAGGGTCGCCCCGTCCCGGGTGAGCACGGTGCCGCCGGCGTCCGCGGTCACCGTGTACGTGCAGTCCCCGCCGGCCGGGCCGCTGTGCAGCACCTCGGTGCCGGAGCGGATCGTCAGGGTCCCGCCGGTCACGGTCGCCGACAGCCCGGGCGCGGTGACCGGGTCGTCGACGGCGGCGGGCATCGTCCGCAGGACGTCCCCGTCGGCGGTCGGGGCGCACGGGATCGTGGTGGTGAGCTCCAGCGGCCGGTACGGCGACAGCGCGAGCACCGTCGACGACGGCTCCTGTCCCGCCCGGGGCCAGCTGACCACCGGGTCGTCCGCATCGACCGGGGCGAGCGCCGCGGCGAGCCCCAGCAGGCAGGTCAGCGCACCGAGCAGGAGCAGGACCAGGCCGCGCCGCGAGCGGTCGGCCCGGCTCACTCGAAGATGTGCTTCCAGCCGTCCCGGCCGGTCAGCGTCGGCTCCGCGGCCCGGTAGCGGCCGCGCAGCGTCCCCCAGTCGGCCGCGACCGCGCGGTGCAGCCGCAGCGACTCGGTGACCATCTGCTTGAACAGCAGCGGATCACGCCGCCGGAACGTCACCCCGCGGCCGTCCGGTGTGGACACCGTCGCCGAGTCCAGCCCGGCCAGCACGAACCACTGGGCGTTCGCCCACGGGACGTTGCGCTGCGGGCGCTCGCGCAGCGCCGGGTCCGGGGTGCGCAGGTTGCGCAGCACGCCGCGGGCCAGGCCGAGCGCCGCCTTCGCCCGCCCGACCGGCGGCTCCGGGAACAGCTGGGCGCCCAGCGCGTCGAGATCGGCGAGCGGGACGTCGGTGGCGGAGTTCAGCGGGCGGCCGTCGTCGTAGCGGGACCGCAGCTCGCGGATCTCGTCGAGCACCACCGGCAGCTTCGGGAACAGTGCCTCCGGCCCGGCCAGGAAGTCGGTGAACGCCTTGATCTGCAGCGCCACCGCCGAGTACTCCATCAGCATCAGGTGCCGCAGGGTGCGCTTGAAGGTCTCCTTCAGGAGCGCACGCGGGTCGTCCGGGCCGCGCAGCGCGGCGGCGACCAGCCGGTTGCGGTAGTGGAAGTACGCCTGCCAGTCCGACGAGTCGTCCTTCTCGATGAACGACATGTGCCAGATCGCGATGCCGGGCACGGTCGCCGTGCGGTAGCCGGCGGCCCGGGCGCGCAGGCCGTACTCGGCGTCGTCCCACTTGATGAACAGCGGCAGCGGCAGCCCGAGGTCCTCGGCGACCCGGCGCGGGATCAGGCACATCCACCAGGCGTTGTAGTCGACGTCGACCCGGCGGTGCAGCCACGGCGACTGGCGCAGCGTGCGGGCGGCCAGGTCGTGGTGCGACTCGGTCTCCGGCGCCGGCCGCCACATGAACTGGTTGCGGTCGACGACCTCGCCCATCGTGGACAGCTGGGAGCGCGCCTGCAGCGACAGCATCTGCCCGCCGACCAGCATCGGGGAGCGGGCGAACCGGGAGAACGCGACCGCGCGGAGCACCGAGTCGGGCTCCAGCAGGATGTCGTCGTCCATGTAGAGGATCTGCTCGCAGTCGATGCCGCCGGCGTGCGGCCCGGTGCCGTGCAGCACCTCGTACATGATCCGGGCGTAGCCGCCGGACCCGCCGAGGTTGGGCTGGTCGATGATCCGCAGCCGGTCCCCGAGCAGCGCGGCGGCCTGCTCGTAGCCGGCCTCGTCGCGGACCTTGCGGGTGCCCTGGTCGGGCAGGATCACCGCGGTCACGGTGTCGAGCACCTGCGGATCCGAGCCGAGCGCGGTGAGCGTGGCGACGCAGTCGGCCGGCCGGTTGAAGGTCGGCATACCGACGACGACGGCGGCCCGGCCGGGCGCGTCGTGCTGCGCGTGCCAGCCACCGCCGTGCAGGTGCAGGCCCTGCTCGGCGGCTTCGTCGGTGGACAGGTCGAACCAGTACCAGCCGCCGTCCTCGAACGGCCGCAGGTCCAGCTCCAGGGTCACCTGCCGGCGGCCCTGCACGAGCTCGCCGGCGACGAAGATCTGCGAGCCGTCGGCCTTGGTGCGGTACACGTCGACCCGGCCGGTGCCCTCCAAGTCCAGCCGTAGCTCGATCGCGGTCAGCGTGGACCAGGCCCGCCAGTAGCCGGCGGCGAAGGCGTTGAAGTAGGCGCCGAAGGACACCTCGGTCCCCGGCGGGACGGTCGCGGCGGTGCGGTCGTGCACCCGGGTGCGGCGCCCGCCCGCGGTGGAGACGGTCAGCGACAGCCGGCGGTCCTGCTCGCCCCGCAGCGGCTCGACCGGGGCCAGCGTGGTGCCGGGGCGCTCGTCGAGGTACAGCGCGCGCACCGCGAACGGATCCGCCGGGCGGGGCATGATCACCCGCTGCAGCAGCGTCTCGCCGGTCGTCGGGGACTGCGCGGTCTCGGACACCTGGTGGCCTCGTCGATCCGTGGGGGCGGTGGTCATCGCAGAAACTGCCTCGGGGGTCGGCTGGTTCCGGTCGTTCCCGTACCCGGGCGGCCGCGTCGCTCGGCCCGGTCGGGTCGCCCGAGCGTAGCCGCGGGTCGCGGGCGCTCCGGGAGGCGGTCGGGCGCGCCGCCGATCCGGGGTGGTACGTCCGTTTCGCCGGGGTCGGTCGGGCCGCGCCCGGCCTGCTGGGGGCGCTCCCCCGCATGGTGAAGACTGGCCGGGTGTCCGGCGCTGAGCAGGAGCTCCGGGACGCCGCCGTCGCGGTGCTGCGGTCGGCCGGCGCGCGGTTCGCGTTCGTGCACGGCAACCGGGCCGCCGGCGGGTCGCGCTGCACGACGAGCTGCTGTTCGACGACGATCCCCCCGCCCGCGTGCGATGGGTGGCGACCACCCGCGAGATCTATCTCGACGAGCTTCCCCGGATCATCCGGGCGTACCGGGAGTTCCTGGACTCGATGAGGAGCCGGGATGGTCGATGAGGCGCGGCTCGCCCGCCTGCTGCGGTCGATCAGCGACGATCTGTTCGTGCTCCGGGGCGAGTCCGGTGCGGGCCGGAGCGGCGGGCCGATCCGCTGTGGATGCGGGGCGTCACGTACCTCTTCGTGACCGCCATCGAGGGATGCGTGGAGGTGGCACAGCACGCCGTGGCGGGTTGGCTGCCCCGCTGGCTCAGGCGCCGCAGCCGTCGTGCCTGACGCCGTCCTTGCAGAACACCAGCGTCCGGTCGCCGCTGCCGAGCAGCACGACGCCCGGTGCGGGCTCCTCGACCGGCAGCAGGTCGCCGACCGGGAACTCCGGCTCGTCGTTGCTGGTCACGACCTCGGCCACCCACGGCCCGCCGCCGACGTCGTAGATCAGCACCTCGACCCGGCCGACCTGCTGCGGGCCGTCGGGCTCGCAGGGCACCCCGGGCCGCTGCGACGGGCAGGTCTCGTAGGTGCGGAAGGTCAGCAGGCCGGTGCCGGACGGGTCGGCGTCCAGCGAGCGCCCGTGGCCGTAGGACCGCCCGGCCCAGTACGGCTGACCGCTCGGCGCCGGCGTCCCGGTCGCAGCGCCCGGTGCGCGCTGCCCGACGCCGACGAACGCCAGCCGGCCGTCGGCGGTCAGCCCGAACCCGTGGTCGCCGTCGCTGAACAGGTAGGCGATCTCCGGCCGCGGCTCGGGCGGGTTCCGCAGCGCGGACGCGAGCTTCGCCTGGTTCGCCGGGTCGCTGAGCCGATCGGCGACGACCGTCCAGGACGCCGCGCCCGGCGCCGGGCTGTACCGGTCGCGGACCGGGGTGGGATCGCCGGAGGACAGCGCGGCGTCGAGCACCCGGGCGGTGTCGGTCACCGCGGCCGGGAGCGGCGCCCCGGTCGTGTCGACGGACGCGATCGCCGGGCCTGCGTTCACCGGCCCCGGGCTCGCCGGCGCGGAGTTCACCGGCCCTGGGCTCACCGGTGCCCCGCCCGCACCCGTCGAGCAGCCCGCAACCAGCACCAGCCCCACCAGCACCGCCCAGCACCACCGCACCCCGGCACCCTAGTCCGGCGAGGGGTACACCGGCGCTGTTCCGGCGGGCGCGGGGGTGCACCGGTGCACCTCTCACCAGGCGGCGTCGAGGATGTCCCGGACGTCGGCCTCGCTCGGGGGGCGGGGGGCGTTGGCGGTGACCGGATCGGCGACGGCGGCGGCCGCCAGTACCGGCAGCAGGTCGCGGGCGGCGCCCAGCTCGCGCAGCGTGCGGCGGACGCCGATGCCCTCGGCCAGCGCGGTGACGGTGTCGATCGCGGGAGCCGGGCCGGCGGGGGGCGTCGCGCCGTCCAGCGCCCGGCGCACCCGCTCGTACGGTGCGGCGGCCGCGTCGGCGCTGTAGCGCATGACCTGCTCGTTCACCGCGGCCAGGGCGATCCCGTGCGGGGTGCCGAGGTGCGCGGTGACGGCGTGCGCTATGCCGTGCACGAGCCCCAGCCCGGACACGGTCAGTGCCTGCCCGGCCAGGTGCGCCCCGAGCAGCAGCTGCGACCGGGCGTCGAGGTCGGTGCCGTCGTCGACGGCGACCGGCAGCCACCGCCCGACCAGTGCGACGGCCTGCGCCGCGGCCGCGTCGCAGACCGGGTTCGCGCCGCGCGAGGCGAGCGACTCGACGCCGTGCACGAGGGCGTCGAACCCGGTGGCGGCGGTGATCGCGGCGGGCAGGCCGAGCGTCAGCTCCGGATCGAGCACCGCGACCCGCGGCCGCACCGACGGGTGGCCGAGGTAGATCTTGCGCCGGGCGCAGGTGTCCTCGACGACGCCGAACCCGTTCGTCTCGGCCCCGGTGCCCGCGGTCGTCGGGACGGCGACCAGCGGCAGCCCGTCGACGGGCGAGTCCCAGAGCGGGTCGGTGGCGTGCGCGTCGGGGTGGGTGGCGAGCAGGGCGATGCCCTTGGCCGCATCGAGCACCGATCCGCCGCCGAGGCCGATCACCACGCACGGCCCGAACCGGCGCAGCGCGACCGCGCCGGCGTCGACGACCGTGGTGGACGGGTTCGGCCCGATGCCGTCGAACACCCCGGTGCGCAGGCCGTCCGCGGTGAGCCCGCCGAGCACCCGGTCGACGATGCCGGTGCCGCGCAGGCCGGCGTCGGTGACCACGAACGCCGAGTCCGCGCCCAGCCCGTCGACCAGGGCGGACAGCCGGGAGACCGCGCCGGGACCGAACTCCAGCGCGCAGGACGGCGCGATCGAGAACCCGGTGCTCATGTGATCCGCCACCGCTGCACTGCGTCCTCGTCGAGCACGACGCCCAGGCCGGGCGGCGACGGCACGGCGATCGTGCCGTCGCCGCCGACGACCGGGCCGGACACCAGCGGGAAGTCCCGGCGGGCGGGCGTCCAGTCCGGCGGGTCGTACGGGAACTCGAACCACGGCCCGCCGCCGACGCCGGCCGCGACGTGCAGGTTCGCCAGCACCCCGATGCCGTTGGTCCAGCTGTGCGGGGTGAAGGCGCGGTGCCGCAGCATCGCCAGCTCGGCGAGGGTGCGGGCCCGGCTCATGCCGACCGAGAGGACGACGTCCATCTGGTAGACGTCGAGGACGTCGCGGTGGATCCAGTCCACGATCTCCGGCACCGAGTGCGCCATCTCCCCCGCCGCGATCCGCAGGCCGGGGTTCTCGGCGCGCAGTGTGCGGAAGCCGTCGACGTCGGCGTAGGGCAGCGGCTCCTCGACCCAGAAGACGTCGAGATCGGCGAGCCGGCGGACCAGCCTGCGGGTGCCGGCCAGGTCGGTCGCGGGCGCGATGTCGCCGGCCATCCGCCAGGACTGGTTGAGATCGACCATGATCGTGAAGTCGTCGCCGAGCGCGGTCCGGACCGCCGCGACGGTGGCGACGCCCTCGTCGATCCGGTCCCGGTCGATCCGGATCTTCGCCGCGCGGAAGCCCTCCTCGGCGACCCGGTGCGCGACCTCGACCCGCTGCGAGGCCGGTCGCGGCACGCAGAACGACGCGTAGGCGGGCACCCGGTCGCGGGCGCCGCCGAACAGGGTCGCGACCGGGAGCCCGGCGGCCTGCCCGGCGAGGTCCCAGAGCGCGGCCTCCAGCGGCCAGTAGTTGCCGCCGTGGAAAGTGCAGGTCTCGATGGCGCGGACGTGCCGGGCGATCGCCAGCGGATCGGTGCCGACGAACAGGTCGCGGAAGGCGTCGAAGCCGTCCATCGTGTCGCCGGAGCCGATGCCGACGAGACCGGCGTCGGTGTGCACCCGCACGATCGTGGCGTCGAAGACGCGTCGCGGGACCGGGTCCCACGCGGCGTGCAGCGGCGGGTCCAGCGGCAGCCGCAGGCGGTCCAGGGTGATGTCGGTGATCTTCATGGATTCCCGGTCGGGGACGGCGGCAGGTGCCGGCCCGGGGCGTGATCGGGGGGTTCGCACCCCGGGCCGGTCGGCGCCGACGCTAGGCCGGATCGCGTCGGCCGACCAGGTCGGTCCGGACATCGCAACCGTCGTTGCGCTGCGGGCAACCCCGCACGTCCCGGCTACTGTCGGAGGGTGACGCAGGCGCCGCACACCGGGCACGGGCTGGCCCGCGACATCGACCTGCTGGAGGCGCTGGCCTCGCCGCAGGCGCACCGCACCGGCGGCCTGGGCGTCGCGCAGGTCGCCCGGCTGACCGGCCGGGAGAAGAGCCAGGTGTCGCGGACGCTGCGCGCGCTCGCCGACGCCGGGCTGGTCGAGCGGGACGCCGACAGCCTGGTCTACCGGCTCGGCTGGCGGCTGTTCTCGCTGGTCGCCCGGGGCGCCGACGGCCGGCTCACCGGCGTCGCGGAGCCGGTGCTGCACCGGCTCGCGGTGGCGACCGAGGAGACCGTGCACCTGTGCGTGCTGCGCGACGACGCGCTGCTCACCGTGCGCACCGTGTCCGGGCACTCGTACCGCACATCCGGCTGGGAGGGGCACCGCGCGCCGCTGGCGTGCACCTCCGCCGGGCGGGTGCTGCTCGCCGACGCCACCCCGGACGAGCTGTACGTGCGGTTCGGCGCGGTCGACGATCTGGTACCCGGCCATCCGGACGCGACCGCCCGGACGGTGCCGCAGCTGTGGCAGGCGATCCGGGAGGCCGCCGAACACGGCTGGGCCGAGGTGCGCGAGGAGTTCGAGCCCGGGGTGTCCGGGGTGTCGGCCCCGGTCCGGGACTTCCGCGGCCGGGTGGTCGCGGCGATCAACGTGATCGGCCCGAGCGGTCGGATCGGTGACCGGCTCGGTGAGCTGGGCCGGACGACGGCCGCCGCGGCCCGCGCGGTGTCCGCGGAGCTGGGCTGGGCGCCGGGCGCGGGGTGAGGGCGCCGGGCGACCCCGCGAGCCGGCCGGGGATCGGGGCCCGCGTTCCGCGGAACGCGGACGGTCACACCCGGAACCGGCTCAGTCCTCGGCGTCGGTCCCGGAGAGCGGCCTGCCCTCGGTCAGGTGCGGGACGAGCCGGTTCTCGTACATCGTCAGCGCCGACCCGATGGCCATGTGCATGTCGAGGTACTTGTAGGTCCCCAGCCGCCCGCCGAACAGCACGTTGCGGTTGGCGGTCTCCTTGCGGGCGAGCTCCCGGTAGCGCTCCAGCTTGGCCCGGTTGTCCGGGGTGTTCACCGGGTAGTACGGCTCGTCCCCGGCCTCGGCGGCACGCGAGTACTCGCGCACGATCACCGTCCTGTCCTTCGGGTAGTCCCGCTCCGGGTGCATGTGCCGGAACTCGAGGATCCGGGTGAAGGGGACGTCGGCGTCGTTGTAGTTGATCACTGAGGTGCCCTGGAAGTCGCCGGTCGGCTCGACCGACATCTCGAAGTCCAGGGTGCGCCAGCCGAGCTCGCCCTCGACGTTGTCGAAGTAGCGGTCCAGCGGCCCGGTGTAGACGACCGGGACGTCCACCGGGAGCCGGTCGCGGACCTCGAAGAAGTCGGTCTCCAGCACGACGTCGATGTTCGCGTGGTCGGCCATCCGCTCCAGCCACGCGGTGTAGCCGTCGACCGGCAGGCCCTCGTGGGTGTCGTTGAAGTAGCGGTTGTCGTAGGTGTAGCGGACCGGCAGCCGGGTGATGATCGACGCGTCCAGGTTCTGCGGGTCGGTCTGCCACTGCTTGGCCGTGTAGCCCTTGACGAACGCCTCGTAGAGCGGGCGCCCGACCAGCGAGATCGCCTTCTCCTCGAGGTTCGCGGCGGTGCCCGTCTCCACCTCGGCGGACTGCTCGGCGATCAGCTCCCGCGCCTGGTCCGGGCTGTGCGCCTTCCCGAAGAACTGGTTGATCAGCGCCAGGTTCATCGGGAAGGCGTAGACCTGCTCGCCGACCCGGGCGAACACCCGGTGCTGGTAGTTCGTGAAGGACGTGAAGCGGTTCACGTACTCCCAGACCCGCTCGTTGGACGTGTGGAACAGGTGCGCCCCGTAGCGGTGGATCTCGATCCCGGTCTCCGGCTCCGGCTCCGAGTAGGCGTTGCCGCCGATGTGGTTGCGGCGCTCCAGCACCAGCACCCGTTTCCCGAGGCCCTGCGCCACCCGCTCGGCCACGGTCAGGCCGAAGAACCCGGACCCGACGACGATCAGGTCGTAGCCGGCGAGGTCGTGTCCTGCGAGGTCGCGACTGAAGCTCACGAGCCACGAGGGTAGGGCAGCCATGATGGAGGGCACCGAGCGGCTTCGGTACCCTCTCAGACGGGCCGCAGAAGCGGACGTATCCGGCATTCCCGCTGAGTATCGGCCCCTTGGCCATCGGAGGACGGGGAGGAATCGGGCCGCTGTGAGCTGGTTGTCCGCGGTTCCCCTGGTGCTGCTCGCCGCGGCCTGGGTGATCCTGCCCGGGCTGGCCGTCGGCGTGGCCGCCGGCCTGCGCGGGATCGCCGCGTGGGGTGCGGCGCCACTGCTGTCGGTCGGACTGATCGCCGGATCCGCGGTGGCCGCGAGCCTGCTGGGCGTCCCGTGGAGCGGGATGGTGCCGGTCGCGACGGCCGCGCTGTTCGCGCTCGTCGTGGTCGGGACGCGGCGGCTGGTGGCCCGGCGCCCGCTGCTGCCGACACCGGCCCGCGTCCGGGAACGGACGGCGAGCGCCTGGGAGGCCTTGCGCACCGGCGGGCCGGACCGGCGGTGGACCGGGCTGGCCGCGTTCGGCGGCATGCTGATCGCCTGGGTGCTGGGCTTCCGGGCCGCGATCCGCGGGATGGACCGGCCGGACGCGCTGTCCCAGACGTTCGACTCGAACTTCCACTACAACGCGGTCGCCCGGATCCTGAACACCGCCGACGCGTCGTCGCTGACCGTCGGCGGGCTGGTGAACTCTCCCGGCTTCTACCCGTCGGCCTGGCACGACGTGGTGTCCCTGGTGGTGCCGCTGACCCCCGGTCCGGGCGAGATCGTCGTCGCGTCGAACGTGGTCGCACTGGTGACGACGCTGCTGATCTGGCCGCTGTCGGTGCTGCTGCTGGTCCGCACCCTGGTCGGCCGCTCCGCGGGCGCCGCGCTCGCCGCGCCGGTGCTCTCGCTCGGCTTCATCGCGTTCCCCTGGACGCTGGTCACCTACGGCGCGCTCTGGCCGAACCTGCTCGGTGTCGCGCTGATCCCGGCGGCGCTGGCGACGGTGGCGATCGCGGCCCGCCCCGGGCTGGGCACCGCCCCGGCCAGCCCGGCGCGCCGCGGCCCCTACCCGCCGGGCCGGGTCGCCCGCTGGTTCCCGGTCGCCGCGGCCGTGCCGGCCCTCGGCTTCGCCCACCCGAACGCGCTGTTCGGCCTGGTCGTGGTGGCCGTCCCGCCGGTGCTGTGGGGACTGGCCGGCGCGGTCCGGCGCAGCCTGCGGTCGGGCCTGCGGGCGAACCTGCGGACGCTGGCGACGGTGCCGGTGGTCGCCGCGGTGGGCGCCGGGCTGGCCTGGTTCATGTTCGTCTCGCCGATCCTGGACGGCATCCGCGGCTACTACTGGGAGCCGCAGGTCGGCTTCCTCGGGGCGGTGCGCAACGCGCTGCTGCACAGCCCGGACGGCAACGACCCGGCCTGGTCGATCGCGCTGCTCACGGTGGCCGGGTCGATCGTCGCGCTGCGCCGCTCGCGCACGGCCTGGCTGGTGCCCTCGCACGTGCTGGTGTGCACGCTCTACATCATCGGGGCGAGCACGTGGTCCTCGGTGTGGACCGGGGTCTGGTACAACGACGCGCCCCGGATCGCCGCGCTGGTCCCGGTCACCGCGGCGCCGCTGGCCGCGCTCGGCCTGGTCGCGCTGTGCTCGCTGGCCCGCCGGGTGGCCTGCGTCGCGCGGGACGCCCTCACCCGCGCCGCCCCGTCGGTGCAGGCGTGGCCGCGACCGCGGGCCGCGGTGCTGGTGGCGGTCGGGGTGCTCGCCGTCGTCGTCACCTCGGGCGGGCTCTACCAGCGCTCGCACATCGACCAGCTCGCCGGCATCTACCAGACCCCGGAGCAGGTGCTGGTCGGCCCGGAGCAGGCGCAGTTCCTCCGCTACGCGGGCGAGCTGCTGCCGGCCGACGCGGTGGTCGCGCAGAACCCGTGGGCCGGCACCGCGATGCTGTGGCCGCTGACCGACCGGCAGGTGCTGTACCCGCACCTGACCGGGGTGTGGTCGGAGGACCAGCTGCTGATCGCCGACCGGCTGCGGGAGGCGTCCACCGATCCCGCGGTGTGCGCCGCGGTCGCCGAGACCGGCCTCGGGTACGTGATCACGGCGCCGCCGACGTTCTGGGAGCCGGACCCGCTGGCGTCGAACTGGCCCGGTCTGGACGACCTGCACGAGGCCGACGGCTTCGAACTGCTCGCCGAGGACGGCGACAACGCACTCTGGCGGATCACCGCCTGCGACGCCGGCCGGGTCGTCGGGTCATGATCATCCGGACGGGTGCTCCCGCGGCGGCCCCGGGCGTCCGCCGGTAGGGTTCCGGCACCCGTCACGCACCGCTCCGGAGCGCCGGGCCGGCCGGCGGCCGCCGCCGGGAGAGGAGCAGCGACCCCCTGATGGCCACGCCCACCTGGCTGTCCGCACTGCCCGCCGCGCTCGCCGTGGTGTTCTGGGTGCTGGTGCCGGGCCTGCTGGTGACCAGGCTGTCCGGGCTGCGCGGGATCACCGCGTGGGGGGCGGCGCCGCTGGTGTCGGTGTCGCTGATCGCGACGTCGGCGGTGCTCGGCACGCTCCTCGGGATCCCGTGGGGGCCGTGGGTCCCGCTCGGTGCGGCGCTGCTGGTGGCCGCGCTGGTGGTCGTCTTCCACGGGTTCCTCGCCCGGCGCCCGGCCGGGAGTGCGCTGCACCGCGGCTGGGGCCCGGCGCTGCGGACCTGGGAACCGGCCCGCCGCGCGCGGGCCGCGCTGGTGCGCCTGCAGACCCCGCGCGGCCGGTTCGCCCGCACCCCCGAGCCGCTGACCACCGCCATGCCGCAGGTGTGGCGCACCTCCGCGCAGCGCGAGGGTCCGGACGGCAGGCACGCCGGCGTCGCGGCCCTGGCCGGCACCGCGGTCGCGGCCGCCGTCGCCTGGCTGACCGTGGTGCTCGGGTTCGGCCCGGTGGACCAGCTGTCGTCCACCTACGACGCCGTCTTCCACTACTCGGCGATCGCGCACGTCCTGGGGACCGGGGACGCCTCGTCGCTGACCCTGGGCACGCTGACCAGCCCGACCAGCTCCGAGGCGTTCTACCCGGCCGCCTGGCACGGCCTGGTGGCGCTGGTCGCGATGAGCTCCGGCTCGGGCGTCCCGATCGCCGCGAACCTGACCGCGTGGGCGGTGGCCGCGGTGGTGTTCCCGCTGTCGGCGCTGCTGCTCACCCGGCACGTCGTCGGCCGCTCGGCGGGTGCCGCCTTCGCCGCCCCGGTGCTCGCGACCGGGTTCACCGCGTTCCCGTGGGCGCTGATGGCGTTCGGCGTGCTGTGGCCGAACCTGCTCGGGGTCGCGTTGCTGCCGGCCGTGCTGGCCGTGGCGACGGCGCTGCTGGGCCTGGCCCGGGATCCGGTGCTGCGCCCCGGCGGCGCTGCCGCGCTCGGTGCCGCGGGGGTACTGGCGCTCGGCTTCGCGCACCCGAACGCGGTGTTCAGCCTGGCCGTGCTCGTGCTGTTCCCGCTGGTGTGGTCGCTGCTCGCGCTGACCCGGCGGCGGCTGTCCACCCGGCGGTTCTGGCAGCCGCTGGCCGGGCTGGCGGTAACCGGCGGCGGGGTCGCGTTGGTGGTCTGGCTGATGGTGGCCTCGCCGCTGCTCGCCGGGGTGCGCAGCTTCGACTGGCCGGCGTTCACCAGCACGCCCGAGGCGGTGCTGCAGGTGCTGCTGCACTCGACGAACGTCCGTCCCGCGCTGTGGGTGCTCGCGGCGCTGGTGCTCGTCGGCGCGGTCGTGTCGCTCCGCCGGTTCGCGACGTCCTGGCTGGTCCCGGCGCACGCGGCGGCGGGATCGCTGTACGTGCTCGCGGCGTCCCGGGAGGACGCGCTCACCGCCGGCCTGACCGGCGCCTGGTACAACGACTCGTTCCGGCTGGCCGCGATGGTGCCGGTCACCGGCGTCGTACTGGCGGTGCTCGGCGTCGTCACGCTCGCCGGGCTGCTGCGGTCGCTGCTGCAGCGGTTCGCCCGTCCGGCACCGGCCCGCCGCGGGGTCCCGGCCCTGCTCACCGCCGGCGTCACCGCGCTGGTGCTGGCCGGCACCGGCGGGCTGTACGTCCCGACGCACGCCTCGGTGCTGGCCGGCCCGTACCAGCAACCCGGGGACACGCTGCTCGAACCGGGCCAGCGCGAGTTCCTGGAGCGGGTCGGGACGATCGTGCCGGAGGGGGCGGTGGTGGCGGCCGACCCGTTCACCGGGAACTCGCTGCTCTACCCGCTGACCGGGCGTGAGGTCCTGTTCCCGCACCTGATCGGCAGCTGGACCCCCGACCAGACGGTGGTCGCCGCCCGGCTGCGGGACGCCGCGTCCGATCCGGAGGTGTGCGCGGCCGCGGCGGCGACCCGGGTCGGCTGGCTGATCAGCGGGCCGATCACGTTCTGGCCGTGGCACGGCGGTGCGCGCTGGTACCCCGGGCTGCACGACATCGAGCCGGTCGACGGGTTCGAGTTCGTCGCCACCGACGGTGCGAACACGCTGTGGCGGCTGACCGCCTGCGACGACCCGCAGGGCGTCGCGGAGCCGCAACCCTGACCCTCGTACCGTGGGTGCCCCGACCGGCCGAACGGAGAACATCCCCGCCGTGGATCCGAACCCCCAGACCGACCTCCCCGAGTACGAGCGTTCCCTGCGCATGGTGGAACGCCGCAGGCTCGCCACCGGCTTCGCCAAGCAGATCGCCATCACCACGGAGCCGTTCCTGGACCGCCCGTTCGCGCAGTGCCGGGTCGCCGACATCGGCTGTGGCTACGGCTACACGGCGCTGGAGCTGGCCGGCCTGTGCCGCGAGGTCGTCGGCATCGAGCCGAACGGCGCGCTCGCCGCCCGGGCGAACACGCTGGCGGAGGAGGGCGGCGCCGACAACTTCACCTTCCGGGTGCAGGGCATCGGCGAGTTCGGGCACGGCCCGGACGCCGGCGCGTTCGACGTGGCGGTGCTCGACAACGTCCTCGAGCACCTCGACGACCAGCCGGACGCGCTGGAGCGCATCTCGGCCTGCCTGCGGCCCGGCGGCGTCGCCTACATCCTGGTGCCGAACCGGTGGTGGCCGATCGAGGCGCACTACTCGCTGCCGTTCCTGGCGTGGCTGCCGCTGCCGCTGGCGAACCGCTACCTGCGGCTGTCCGGCCGGGGCAGCGACTACACCGACGCCAGCTACGCCCCCGGCTACCTGCGGATGCGCAGGCTGCTGGCGCAGCGTCCCGAGCTGGACGCCCGGTTCACCGTGCCCGGCGACGTCAGCCTCGCCGAGGGCGGCGGCTCCGCGCTCTACTCGGCCGGGGTGCGCGCGCTGCGCCGGTTCCCCGCGCTGTGGGCGATCTCGAAGGCGTTCCTGGTCGTCGCGGTGAAGAAGCCGGCCTGACCGAGGTGCCGGGCGACGGGCGGGGCGGGGCGGGTGCTCCCGGGCGGCACAGCGGTCCGGAACCGGCACCGTGGCGCCGCTCGGCGGCGCGACCGGGTGGTGATCCGCCCGGCAGCGCGCCCGGCGGCCCGGCCGGCAGCGCGTCCGGCCCGCCCCGGCGGCTCGCCGCGCTCGCCGATCTGTTCCTCGGCCCGGTGGTGGCCGTCGCGGCGGTGACCGGGATCGTGCTGCTGGTCGACGCCCTCCCGATCCCGGCCGGCTCGAACGTGGCGCTGGCGATCACCGCGTCCGGCGGCGCCGCGATCGCCGCGCTGCTCGCCGCCGCCGCGCTGAGCACCCGGTACGCCGTCCCGCTGAGCTGGGTGGGGCTGGCCGCGCTGCCCGCCTGGCCGCTCGCGCTGTTCCTGGCGAACACCCCGCACTACCTGTTCGGGGTGTCCGGCGACCAGCAGTTCCGGGTGCAGTTCCTGACCCGCTTCGCCGACTCCGCCCGGCTCGCGGACTTCGCCTACGCCGATCTCCCGCCGTACTACCCGGCCGCCTGGTTCTGGATCGGCGGACGCACCGCGGCGCTGCTCGGCGTGGAGGCGTGGACGTTCCACAAGGCGTTCTCGATCGCGACGCTGGCCGTGACCGCAGTGCTCACCTACGCGCTGTGGTCGCTGATCACCACCCGCCGCCGGGCGCTGGGGGCCGCGGTCGCGACCACGCTCGCCGGGCTGGCGACGCTCGCCGCGTACACCCCGTACTCCTGGCTGACCGCCGCGCTCGTGCCGCCGCTGGCGGTGCTCGGGCTGCGCCTGGTCCACCGGCGCCCGGGTGCGGCGTGGCTGCGCACCGCCCTGCTGGCGGGCGTCGTCCTCGGGATCGCCGCGGTGACGCACACCCAGATCCTGGTGTTCGCCGGGTTCGTGCTGTCCGTCCTCGCCGCCGACGCCCTGCTCACCCGGTCCGCCCGGCCGGTGCCGCTCGCGGCGACCGTCGGCGTCGTGCTCGCCGCCGCACTGCCGCTCACGCTCGTGCACTGGCTGCCCTACCTGGCCGCGTCGGCGGGCGAACCCACCTACAGCGCCGGCCAGCACTTCCTCGCCGAGACCGGATCACGCTGGCCGCTGCCGATGCTCGAACCGACCGCGCTCGGCGCGCTGTGCCTGGTGGGGACGGTGTGGATCGTGGCCCGCGCCGGCCGGTCCCCGGTCGCCCGCGCGCTGGGCGTGACCGCGGCCTGCGGCTACGCCTGGTACCTGCTGTCGACGCTGCTGCTGGCCGCCGGGACGACGCTGCTGGCGTTCCGGATCGAGCCGATCATCACCGCGGCGTTCGCCTGCGGCGCGGTGTGGGCGGCGGCCGACGGGCTGCGGCGGCTGCGCGGCGCCGGTCACCGGACCCGCCCCGCCGTCGCGGTGGTCACGGTGCTGGCGGCGGTCGCCGTCGTCGCCCAGGTGCAGTCCGTCCCGGAGACCTACGCGTGGGCGGGCACCGCGCAGGACCACCGCCCCGACGGCACCCGGCCCGGCGGCAGCCGCGACCCGGCCGACGCCGACGCCTGGCTCGGCGAGCTGCGCAGCACGGTCGACGGGCTGACCGGCCGCGCGCCGCGGGAGGTGGTGCTGGCGAGCGCGAACCAGGCGCTCCTCACCTACACCCCGTACTTCGCGTTCCAGACCTCGGTCGCCCAGTACGCGAACCCGCTCGCCGACTTCCCGGCGCGCACCGACGAGCTGCGTCGCTGGGCGACCGCCGCCGGGCCCCGGCAGCTGCTCGCCGCGCTCGACGCGAGCCGGTTCCGGGCGCCGTCGGTGTTCGTCTTCGACCGGGCACCCGACGGCGGGCTGCAGCTGCCGACGTCGGAGGACCGGTTCCCCGACCCGGACGCCGGGGCGCCGCCCGCGACGTTCGCCCCGCAGCTGTTCGACGATCCGGCCTGGGAGCGGCGCGACGTCGGGCCGTACGCGGTGCTGGTCCGGGCCGGGGCCCCGCCGGTGCCCTGACCCCCTGATCGGTCCGACGGGCCCGGCGGACCGGCCGGCGGCTCCGCGGACCGGCGCCGGTTGACACCGCCGCAACGCGACCGGGGCAGACTGCACGCATGCTCCGCGTCCCCCGCCCGCCCGCCGAGCGCAGCGCCCCCGCACGCCCGGTCCGGGCGCGGCCGGCACTGTTCCTCGCCGCACTCGCCGCGCTCGCGGTCGGTGTCTGGGCGTGCTGGTCGGTGACGGTCGACGACGCCTACATCACCTACCGGTACACGGCGAACCTCGCGAACGGGTTCGGGCCGACCTGGAATCCCGGCGCCGACCCGGTCGAGGGTTACACCAACTTCCTCTGGATGCTCTGGCACGTCCCCTGGGTATGGCTGGGCGTCCCGCTGCCGGTGGTCTCGAAGCTGACCGCCGCGACGTGCGCGGCGGCGATCGTCGGGATCCTCGCGACCGAACCGCGCACCCGCACCGGCGCGGCACTGGCGGTCGGCGCGTTCGTGCTCTTCCTGCCGACCTGGGTACACGTGGACGGTGGCCTGGAGACGGCCCCGTTCGCACTGGTGGTCCTGCGTGCGGTCGTCGTCGCAGCCCGCCTGCTGCGGGACCGGGACGCCACCGTCCGATCATGGGAGCTCCCGGCACTGTTCCTGGTCGCCGGGATGCTGCGCCCCGACGGCATCCTCGCCGTCGCACCGCCGCTGGCCGTGTGGGCGTGGCTGCGGCGGCGGGACCACCGCACCTGGACCGCGTTGATCGTGGCGGCCGCGATCGGTGGCGCCTACACGGCATGGCGCTGGTCGTACTTCGGGCATCCGCTGCCGAACACCTTCTACGTGAAGGTCGGGGTGGAGGCCGCGACCGACGGCCGCTGGATCCGCACCACCCTGGCGCTGCTGCTGCCGTTGCTCCTGCTCGCCGTCGCCGGGCTCTTCCGGCGGTCGACCGCCCCGGTCGTCGCGGTGGCCCTCGCGAGCTGCGTCGCGCTCTACGCCATCCCGGCACTCACGGCTCCGGCGATGGACTACCTGTCCCGGTTCGCGTGGCACGGGTTCCCGGTGCTCTGTCTGGCCGCCGCCCGGACCATCGACGCGGTCGGACGGCGGCGGCTGGCCGCGGTGGGCGCCGCCGTCGCCGTCGGCTGGACCAGCGTGGCGGGCTTCCTGCAGCCGGACGGACCGACGATGGTGAACTACGGCGAGGACCTCCGCCGGGTCCACATCGCCATCGGTCTGGGGCTCGCGGACACCGACGTCCCGGCCGACCGGCGGACGGTCGCCATGACCGACGCCGGCGCGATCCCGTACTTCTCCGGCTGGCGGGCGACCGACTACATCGGCCTCAACGACGAGCGGATCGGGCACGGCGCGAGCCCCACCGATGTGCTCCTCGCCGACGAGCCGACGGTCCTCGTCGCGACCGGGCCGACCCCGGGGCTGCAGACCACGTCGTGGAACACCGACCTCCCGACCGCGGTCGGTGATCGGGAGCTGGTCGCCGTTCTGCGGGCCCGACCGGCCTACTACCAGCAGGTCTACGCCGACCGTGATATCGCCGACCAGGTGCGGACCGCCATCGAACGCCGGGGCGCCGAGGCCGACGCCGTCACCGACGGCCGGTTCGACCAGACCTACTCCCGCTGGGCGCAGCGGCTGCTGGGTCTCAGCGGGTGAGCAGGTGCGATCCCAGCGCCCGCAGCGCCCCGGGATCGCGCCGCAGCACCGCCCCCGGCACCTGCACGGCGGCGTTCAGCCGGGACGACACGTGCACCCGCGCGGCCCGCGCAGCCCGGTGCCAGCCGCGCGCGGTCATCCGCTCGGCCTCGGCCGCGAAGAAGCGCCGCTCCTCGGCGAACCGGTTCCCGGCGGCCGCGCCGGAGCCGGAGTCGCTGGTGCGGTGCCGCCGGTAGCGGAAGCACACGTGGTCGTCGACGACCATCGAGCCGCCCTCGGCGACCACCTGCAGTGGCAGCGCCAGGTCGAACACGTCCGCGGATTCCGGCATCGTGACCGATCGGACCGCCGCCGTCCGCCAGCACAGCGACGGGTTGTAGAGCCAGTTCCCGCGCAGCAGGCTGACCGCGAGATCCTCGCCCGCGACCTCGCGCGGCCCCGACCCGGACGGCGCCAGCAGCGACTTCACCCGGTCGGCGAGCGGCCGGACGGCCTGGTCCCGGTCGTCCATCACCGACACCCCCGGCTGGACGACGGCGGCGCCGGGCCACCGGTCGTGCAGCGCGAGCACGGTGTCCAGGTAGTGCGGCAGCATCAGGTCGTCGGCGCCCATCATCACGAAGTACTCGAGCTCGACGTGCTCGATGCAGTACCGGTTGTTGCCCTGCGCGCCGAGCCGCTGCGGGTTGCGCCGGTAGCGGATCCGGTCGTCGTCGAGCCCGGCGAACCAGGGCACGATCGAGTCGTCGGGGTAGCCGTCGTCGACGACGGTGAGCCGCCAGTCGGCGCGGTCCTGCCGTTGCACGCTGCGGACCGCCCGGCGCAGCAGGTACGGGTCCCCGAAGAACGGGAGCATGACGTCGACGGTCGGCGCAGGCACGGGCCCGACCGTAACGGGCGGTGCCGGCCGGCCCCGGGTGGCCTCTGCGATCCGGTGTCACCCGGCGTCGGCGTCGCCCCGGGTCCGCGCGGCGCAGCCGGGGCAGCGGAAGGTGCGCGGATCGACCCAGCGGCGGGAGCGGCACCCGAGGCAGACGCCCCGGCAGAACGGGCGCCGCCCGGTCGTGGAGCGCCGCAGCCTCCGCAGGAACCGCCCATGCATGTGACCCAACCCCTGGTGAATCCACGGACACGAATTCAGTTACGGTAACAGCAGTTGCCCGGGGTGACTAGGCTGGCGGACACCCGAGGGAAGGCAGGTGAGAGGCGTGGCTCCGTCGTCGCCGACAGTGGCGAGCTGGGAACTGTCGTTGCGGTTGCGGGAGCGCCGGATCGAGCTGGGGGTCGACGTCGCGACGATCACCGCGCGGCTGGGCTTCACCCGGAACTACTGGTCGGCGGTGGAGAACGAGCGCCGCTCGCTGACCGAGGAGAAGCTGGACCTGCTGCTCGACCTGCTGGAGTACGACGACGCCGAGCGGGCCGAGCTGTTCGAGCTGCGGGAGCGGTCCCGCGGGCGCGGGTGGTGGACGGCGTACTCGGCGCTGTACGGCGAGGAGATGCAGCGCTACCACGGCCTGGAGCACGGTGCGCAGAGCATCCGCAGCTACGAGTGCATCGTCCCGGGCCTGCTGCAGACACCGGAGTACACCCGTGCCCTGATGGAAGCGTCGATCCACATGCGCCCGATCGACATCGACCAGCGGGTCGAGGTGCGGCAGCGCCGACAGGAACGCCTCACCGGCGAGGACCCCCTCCATCTGACGGTGGTGCTCGGCCAGGCCGCGCTGTTGCAGCAGATCGGCGGGCGCGAGGTGTTCCGGGCCCAGCTCGTACACCTCGCCGCGATGCTCCGCGCCCACCCGAAGACCATTCAGGTCCGGGTGCTGCCCTTCACCTCGCCGGGCTGCAGCCTGATCGGCGCCTCCACGCTGTACCTGATCGACTTCGCCAGTGCGCGCCTCCCGACCCTCGCGTGGCTCGAGGCGGTCACCCTGCGCCGCATAGTGGACCGGCCGGAACAGGTCCGTGATGTACTGTTTTCCTGGTCCGACGCCCTCCGGCTGACACTGTCCGCGGAGGACTCGGTCCGCATGATCGAGGACTACGCCGAGGAGCTGTAGCGGATGGCCGGGCAGGCGGGCGGTTGGTTCGTCAGCAGCTTCTCGAACGCCCAGAGCGCTTGCGTCGAGATCCGCTTCCACGGCCCCCGGGTCGAGATCCGTGACACCAAGGACCGCACCGGCCCCGTCCTCTCCGTGACCCGGGCCGAGTGGACCGCGTTCCTCACCGGCTCCGGCGCCACCCCGCTCGTCGCCGAGCCCACCGCCGACGGCGGCGCCGTGCTGCACACCGGCGGCCCCGACCGGCTGCACTTCACCCCGGCCGAGTGGAGCGCCTACCGACTCGGCGTCGAGGCGGGCGAGTTCGACCTGCCGCACACCGCCGTCGCCTGACCGGGCCCGCCCCGGTCGCGGGGCACGGCCCCCGGCAGCCGCGGTCGCCGCAACCGCCCCTCGTTAGGATCGCCCGGCCCGACCACACGACGACCTGCAGCGATCCGGAGCACGGCCTTGGACATCCAGAACCACTACTACGGCCACTCGGCGGTGCTGGCCGCGTACGCGGGGCTGTCCCGGCCCCGGCACATCGCCGGGCTGCTGCAGCACGGCTGGACGGCGACCAGCCCGGTCGCCGCGCACTTCGCCGACTTCCCGCACGTGGGTGCGGACCCGCGGCAGCGCAGGCTGCTGGTCTGGTCGCACGGCTGCCGCGGCTGGTCCCCCGCCGACGAGACCCGCACGACCACCCCGGTCGGCGCCCCGGTGCTGTACCTGGAACGACTGCTGCAGGCCCGGGGCTGGTCCCGCTCGGACCGGCTGGGCCCGGTGTTCGTCCCGTTCCACGGCACCCGGCTGGTCCGGGTCACCGGCGCGCACGCCGACCTGGCCCGCCAGGTCGCGAAGGTCGACGGGCCGTCCACGGTGTGCATGCACCACGAGGACCTGACCGATCCGGAGATCACCTCGGCGTGGGCCGACGCCGGGCACCGCCTGGTCACCGCCGGCCGCCGGGACGACCCGCGGTTCCTGCTGCGGATCATGCATCTGATCGGCAACGCGAGCCGGGTGTCGTCGAACCGGCTGTCCACCGCGGTGCTCTATGCCGCCGCGATCGGCACCCCGGCAGCCGTCTGGGGCGATCCGCTGACGTTCGGCGCGCAGTCGGCGTCCGCGGTCGACGAGCTGCACGCCACCTGGCCGGAGTTCCACACCGCCGACCCGGCGAACGGGCAGCGGCCGGACACCGGGGCCGCCGAGGCGGACGCCGCGGCGACCGCGCTGGCCCGCCGCGAGCTGGGCGCCGACGCGCTGCTGGAGCCGGACACGCTGCGCGCCGCGCTGGGCTGGGGCCGCACCCCGAACATCGGCCCCGGGATCCAGTACTACGCGGCGTCGCCGCTGGCCAAGGCCGCGATGGTGCTGGGCCTGACGAAGCGCTCCGAGCAGAGCACGCAGGCGATGTCGGCGGGCAGCTTCAGCCCGATGCTGTGGCTGCGCAACCCGCTCGCGGCGCTGCCGCGGCCGCTGCCGAAGGGACTCCCCACGCCGGTGACGACCGAGGATCCGGCGGAGGCCGTCCCGCGCTCCTGAGCCGAGCCGGGGCCACCGCGGCGGCACCCGCGCCCACCGGGTGCCCGGCCGCGCCCCGACGCGCGGTCCCGCGCGCCGCCGCCGGTCAGCGCCGCCAGATCCGCCGGACCAGCCACAGCAGCGCGATCCCCAGCAGCACCGCCAGCCCGAACCGGACGGCCAGCCAGCCGGCCCCCTGCGCCGGGAGCAGCGCCGCCCCGCCGCAGAGCACGAACCCGGCGACGATCGGCCCGAGCAGCACCGCCTCCCGCCAGCGGGTCTCCGACACCCGGCGGCGCAGCAGCGACGTCCCCACGGCGAGCGCCAGGTACGTCACCGGGAACCCGACGGTGACCGCGGTCAGCGATCCGGTGCCGGCCAGCAGCACGGCCACGACCAGCCCGGCGACCAGGCTGAGCGGGCTGGCGAAGGCCAGCCCGCCGCTGCGTCCGGACGCGAACACCAGATGCACGTTCGCCAGGTACGCGACGCTCACGACGGCGCCGACCGCGGTCACCCCGGCGACCGGGACCAGCTCGACCGGATCGAACTCGGCGGGCGCGAGGAAGCGCAGCAGGTACGGCGCGAGCAGCGCGACGCCGGCGGACAGCGCGACGGTCACCGCGGCGACGTCCCGGGCGGTCCGTTCCAGTGCGGCGCCGCGCTCCTCGGGCGCGGTCCGGTAGACGACCGGCGCCCAGGCGTTGTTCAGCGCGGACACGATCAGCGCCGGGGCCGCGCCGAGCAGCAGCGCGATCTGCATCCGGCCGCCGTCCTCCGGGCCGAAGTACCGGGTCACGATCAGTACCAGCGCGTTCTGCACGAGCAGCAGCGCGACCAGGTGCGGCACCGCGGGCAGCCCGACGCGCAGCGCCTTGACCAGGTCACCGCGCTCGCTGCGCGGGCGGCCGCCGTGCACGGCCAGCGCGAGCCCGGCGAGCCCGGCGGCGAGGTAGCCGAGCAGCAGGCCGAACAGGTAGTCGTCGGCGTCGCTGGCGTGCCAGCTGACCAGGGCGAGCCCGGTGAGCGGCCCGCCCAGCGTGGCGACGGCCGACATCACCACGAACGGCACCGGCCGGTCCTGCACACGCAGCAGCGACTGGGCGTTCAGCACGGCGACGAACCCGGCGGCGGCCAGCGCCGCCCAGGTCAGCCCGGGCTGCCACGGCACGGACAGCACCGCGGGCCCCCACAGCGGCCCGGTGAGCATCGCGGCGACGACGAGCACGGCGGACAGCGCGGTGCCCTGCAGCACCAGCGCGCGGGCCCCGGCGACGCCGGAGCGTTCCAGGATCCCGTGCCGGGTGATCGACGCGGCCAGCCCGAACCCGACGACCATCGCGCCGACCTGCACCAGGATCAGCCCGATCGCGACGACGCCGTACTCGCCGCGGCCGAGCACCCGGGTCACGACCGGGGTGACCAGGACGTTCGCCAGGATCGGCGCGACCGTCCCGAGGGTGTAGAGCGAACCGCGGCCCAGCACCTCCCTGCTCGCGTTCACCGTGCTCATTCCCGGTGCCCGAAGAACTCCCGCACCAGCTGGGCGACCCGGTCGACGTCGGCGTCGGCCAGGTCCGGGAACAGCGGCAGCGAGATCTGCTGCGCGTAGTACTCCTCGGCGTTCGGGCAGAGGCCGCGGCGGTAGCCGAGATCGGCGAAGACCGGGTGCCAGTACGCCGGGATGTAGTTGACCTGCACGCCGATACCGTTGCCGCGCAGGTGCTCGAACAGCTCGCGGCGGCGGCCGTCGAGCACCCGCAGCGGGTAGAGGTGCCAGGCCGGGTCGGCGCCGTCGCGCCGGGACGGGGTGCGCACCTCGGCGACGTCGGCCAGGGCCGCGTCGTACCGGGCGTGGATCTCGGCGCGCCGGGCGGTGAACGCGGGGAGCCGGGTCAGCTGCGACGAGCCGAGCGCGGCGAGCAGGTCGGGCAGCCGGTAGTTCAGCCCGAACGCGTGCACCTCCTGGTGCCACGGCCCCTCGTCCGGGAACCGCTGGGCGGCCCTGTCCCGGACGAGGCCGTGGTTGCGGAACGAGCGCGCCCCCGCGACGAGATCGTCCCGCGGCGACACGACGGCGCCGCCCTCGGCGGTGGTGAGGTTCTTGGTCGGGAAGAAGCTCAGCGTCGTCAGGTCGGCGAGGTCACCGACCGGCCGGCCGTGCCAGGTGCCGCCGATCGAGTGCGCGGCGTCCTCCAGCAGCAGCGCGCCGGCGCCGTGCGCGATCTCGCGCAGCGGCTCCGCGTCGATCGGGTGCCCGGCGTAGTCCACACCGGACACGACGGTGGTGTTCGGGGTGAGCGCGGCCTTCGCGGCGTCCGGGTCGAGATTGCCGGTGTCCGGGCTGACGTCGGCGAACACCACGTTCGCGCCGAGCAGCGCTGCGGCGCTCGCCGTCGCGACGAACGTCAGCGGCGCCACGACGACGTCCTGGCCCGGCCCGACACCGGCCGCGGCGTAGGCGACGTGCAGTGCCGCGGTGCCGGAGGTGACCGCGACCGCCGGGTTGCCGCCGACGTGCGCGGACAGGTCGTCCTCGAACCGGGTGACCGCGGGACCGGTGGTCAGCCAGTCGGTGCCGAGGACGGCGGTGACCGCCTCGACGTCCTCGGCCGAGATCGACTGGCGTCCGTAGGGAAGCATCTAGTCGAGCGCCTCGACCATCTCGCGCAGCTGCTGCGGGGACAGCCACAGGTCGTTGGTGTCGCTGCGGTACGCCTGCCCGTCCGGCACCGGCTCGCCGTCGGCCGGGGAGGTGTAGCCCCAGCCGGCGATGTAGGGCTCGACCACGTAGCGGTCGTCGAGCCGCAGCGTCCGGCGCGAGTCGTCGGCGGCGATCATCTCCTCGTGCAGCTTCTCGCCCGGCCGGATCCCGATCTCGTGGGTCGCCGCGCCGGGCGCGATGGCCTCGGCCAGGTCGGTCATCCGCATCGACGGGATGCGCGGCACGTAGAGCTCGCCGCCCTGCATCCGGTCGAAGGAGTCGATGACGAACTTCACGGCGTCCGGCAGCGTGATCCAGAACCGGGTCATCCGCTTGTCGGTGATCGGCAGCGAGGCGCCCTCGGCGGCGAGCCGCTTGAACAGCGGGACGACCGAGCCGCGCGAGCCCAGCACGTTGCCGTACCGGACGACGGCGAACCGCGTCTCGTAGGCGGCCGCGTAGTGGTTCGCGCTCACGAACAGCCGGTCTGCGCACAGCTTCGTCGCGCCGTAGAGGTTGATCGGCGACGACGCCTTGTCCGTGGACAGCGCGACGACCTTCTTCACCCCGGAGTCGATCGCGGCCTCGACGACGTTCTGCGAGCCCTCGACGTTGGTCCGGATGAACTCGAACGGGTTGTACTCGGCGGTGTCGACCTGCTTCAGCGCGGCGGCGTGCACCACGTGGTCGACGCCGTGCATGGCGCGCTTGAGCCGGTCCCGGTCCCGGACGTCACCGAGGAACCAGCGCAGCCGCGGGTCGTTACCGAACAGCGACCGGCACTCGTACTGCTTCAGCTCGTCCCGGGACAGGATGACCAGCCGGCGCGGGTCGTAGTGGTCCAGCAGCGTGCGCACGAACGCCTTGCCGAAGGACCCCGTCCCGCCCGTGACCAGGACCGACGAGCCCTTGAGAACCGACATCACGCCTCCAGATCCGCGGATTTCTCCCGCCCGGCATGATGGCACGCGGGTACCCGGACGAAAGGCAGCAGGTGCGGATCAACGCGGTCGTTCAGGCCAGGACGGGTTCGACCCGGCTCCCCGGCAAGGTCCTGCGGGAGCTCGGCGGGCGTCCGGTGCTGGACCGGGTCGTCGACGCCGCCCGGGCCGCACACGGCATCGACGACGTGCTGGTCGCGACGTCCACGGCGGCCGGTGACGACGCCGTCGCCGAGCACGCCGCGGCGCTCGGCGTCGGGGTGGTGCGCGGTTCGGAGAACGACGTGCTGTCCCGGTTCGTGCAGGCCGCCGACGAGCACCCGTGCGACGCCGTGGTGCGGCTCACCGCCGACTGCCCGCTGCTCGATCCCGACCTCGTCGGCCTGGTCGCCGCGACCTGGCGGTCGGCGCCGGAGCACGACTACGTGGCGACCACGCTGGTCCGGACGCTGCCGCGAGGCCTGGACGTCGAGCTCGCGACCGTGCCGGCACTGCGCGCGCTGGACGCCGGCGCCACCGGGTACGACCGGGTGCACGTGACCTCGGGCCTCTACGGCGACCCGGGCCGGTTCCGGTGCCTCGGCGTCGTCGTCGCACCTGCCGCGGACGACCTGCGGGTGACCCTGGACACCCCCGACGACCTGCACGCCCTGCAGGGCCTGGTCGAGGCGCTCGACGGGCGCACCGGCTGGCGGTCGGTGGTGTCGGTGCTGCGGTCGCGGCCGGACCTGGTGGAGCGCAACGCGCACGTCCGCCAGAAGTCCCTCGCGGAGGGCTGATCGGGTGCGTCTGCTGCTGCGCTGCGACGCCGGACCGTCGACCGGCGTCGGGCACGCCGTCCGGTGCGCGGCGGTCGCCGAGGCCGCCGACGCGGCCGGGCACGAGGTGCTCTGGTCCGGCCGGCTCGACGGGCTGGACTGGCTGTGGGCCGGGCCGGCCATCGGGCCGCCCCGGACGGTGCTGCCTCCCGCCGACGACGCCGGGTCGCTGGCCGGGCTCGCCCGCGGGCACCGGATCGACGCCGTGCACGTCGACCACTACCTGCTGGGCGACGACCTGCGCGATCCGCTGAACGCGGCCGGGACCGTGCTGTCCACCGTGGAGGACTTCGCCACCGGACGGCGGCCGGGTGACGTCGTCGTCGATCCGAATCTGGGCGCCGACGAGCACCCCCGGCCCGACGACGGCAGCCCGCTCCTGCTCCGCGGTCCCGCCTACGCCCCGCTGCGGGCGGCCGCCCGGCGGGCGCGGCGGGAACGGGACGCCGGACACCCGGCCGGTGATCCGCCGCGGGTGCTGGTCGTGATGGGCGGGACGGACGCGGCCGGGCTGCTGCCCCGGGTCGTCGCCGCGCTCGACGCGGCCGGTGCGCCCGCCGGGGTCGACGTCGTCGTGCCGCCGGGACGGTCGCCGGAGCTGCCCTCGGGCGGTCCGGCGTGCTTCCGCGCGGTCGCCCCGCTGGCCGATCTCCCGGCCGCGATGGCGGGCTCGGACCTGGTGGTCAGCGCGGCCGGGACGACCGTGTGGGAGCTGTGCTGCGTCGGCGTCCCGATGGCGCTGGTCCTCGCCGCCGACAACCAGACCGACGGGTACCGGACGGTCGTCGCGGCCGGGGCCGCCGCGGGGCTCGGCGGGGTCGGTGAGCTCGCCGCGCCGGAACAGGCGGGGGCGGTGCTGCGCGGGCTGCTCACCGATCCGGGCGCCCGGGACGCGCTCGCCCGGCGGGCCAGGACCGTCGTGGACGGGGCGGGGGCGGGGCGGATCGTGGACGCGATCACCGACGCCGTGCGGCGGGTGGGGGGTGCGCGGGGATCGGTGCCCCTGGCCCGGACGTCCCCTGCGCGGGCCGGGCAGGATCCGCGCGTCGAGGACACCACCGCCGCGCTGCACACACGCCCGGCGACGCTCGCCGACGCCGAGCTCCTCCTGGCCTGGCGCAACGACCCGGACACCCGCCGGAACTCGCGCTCCGCCGACGAGATCGACCTGGACACCCACCGGCGCTGGCTCGACGGTTCGCTGGACCGCGAGGACCGGTACCTGCTCGTCGTGTCCGACACCACGGGCCCCGTCGGCACCGTCCGCTGGGACCGGGACTGTCGCGGCTGGGAGGTGTCGATCACCGTCGCACCGGAACGCCGCGGGGGTGGGCTGGCCGCGGCGCTGCTGCGGGCCGGTGAGGACGCGCTGCGGGAGCGGACCGGCTCCGGGACGCCGTTGATCGCGGTGGTGCACCGGGACAACGCCGCCTCCGCCAGGCTGTTCGCGCGGGCCGGGTACGTCGACGACGGCACCGGGCCGGACGGCGAGGGGTTCCGGACGCTGCGCCGCATCCTCTGATCGGGTGCGGGAGCGTCCGGTGCTCGCCGCCCGACTCCGCACACGGGCCCGATCCGGCCACACCGTCCGGCAGAGCACATGTCCGGCACCGCACCTCCACGCTCCCGGAGTGCTCCATCCAGGTGAATCATGCCGCGGCCGTCCGTCGACCACCCGAAACTGTCAGGGGTCCACGGCAGACTCGACCACATGTTCGACACAGGCACCACCACCAGCGCATCAACTGCCCCGGCCACCGCCACCCGCTGGTCCGAGATGCCGCCCGGTTCCGCGGTGGTGGCGGTTCTGGAGCGACCACCCGATCCCGGTGATCCCCCGGCCGAGCGGCTGGAGCGCATCGGCGCCTTCGAGCGAGTGATCAACAGCTTGCAGGCGCTGCAGAGCTGCGAGATCGCCGCACTCGTCGAGGGCGCCGAGTCCACGATGGCCCGGCACATCGCCGAGCACGATCCCGCTACCGACCCACCGCTGGGGTTGTTCGACACGGTCCCCGATGCACTGCAGTCGATCGTCGCGGAGCTGCGGCTCATGCTGCGGCTCACCACCGGATCCGCGTGGTACCGGGTCGACGAGGCCAGGGGCCTGTCCGCCGCCGAGCTCGCACCGGTCGCCGAGTTGGCGCGGGCCGGCCTGCTGTCCCGGTCCAAGGTCCTGCTTCTGGTGGAAGCCGCCACAGACCTGACACCGGAGCAGACCGAGCGGCTCCTCACCCGCGTCCTGCCGAAGGCTCCGGGCCAGACCACCGGTCAGCTGCGTGCAGCGATCCGCCGGTTCCTGACCGGTCTGCCGGACGGTGTCCGGGCCCGGCGCCGCGAGCGCCGGACCCTCGACCGCGGGGTACGGGTCCAGGCCGAGGCCGACGGCATGGCCACGCTGCGGGCGTTCCTGCCCGCCGCCGCGGCGACCGGCATCCTCGCCGTGGTCGACCAGCACGCCCGCGGCTGCGGCAGCGCCGATCCGCGCGGCATGGACGCCCGGCGGGCCGACGCACTGGTGGACCTCGTGCTGCGCGACACCGGCCGGGTGAGCGCCGGAACCGCGCTCGCCACCGGCGCCGCGAGCGCGGAGCCGACCGGGGTCCCGGGCCTGGCGTCCGCACCCGCGGGCGGCAGCCCGTTCGTGCGGAACACCGTGCGCGTGAACATCCATGTCACCGTCCCGCTCGACACCCTCACCGGCGCCGGGGACGAGCCGGCCGAGCTGGCGGGCTTCGGCCCGATCCCCGCGGAGGACGCCCGGGCCCTGGCCTTCGACCCGGCCTCCGTGTGGGACCGGCTGGTGACCGATCCGGTCACCGGCAAGGTGCTCGACCACGGCACGCAGCGCTACCGGCCACCAGCCGATCTGGCCAGGCTGGTGCGGTCGCGGCACGGCTGCTGTGCCCACCCCGGATGCCGGACGCCGGCCCACCGGTGCGACATCGACCATGTCGTCCCGTTCGATCCGGTGCGGGCGACCGGGCCGACCTCCGCGGGCAACACCGCCCCGCTCTGCCGTTCCCATCATCGGCTCAAGCACATGCCGGGCTGGCACGTCGAGATGCGGCCGAACGGCACGCTGGTCTGGACGACGCCGTCCGGGCACACCTACGAGGCGCAACCCTCACCGGTGGGGCCGGTGCGGGCCGAGGCGGGCCCGGCGCGCGGGCCGAGCCCCTGGGCCCGCGGGGAGGCGAGCGGACCGAGCCCCTGGGCCCGCGGGGAGGGTGCGGATGCGCGGGACCGGTTCGCCGAGGACGTCGCGGAGCCGCCGTTCTGACCGGCAACCGGACCGGTACCGACGGCCATCCGGAGCGGGAGGTGTCGCTCCGGATGGCCCCGCGGCCCCCACGGGTGCCGATCACGGAGCACACGCGGCCACCGGGCCGGGTGCGTCAGGGTGTCGAGAGGTGCGCGGCACGATCGTGGCGCGGTGATGCCGCCCGCAGAGGTGCCGGGGACACGTCTGCGTGACCTAACCTTCGCGCGTGTCCGGATCCCGCTCCACGCTGCCTGCCGCCGATCTCGCGCGGGTCGTGGTGTTCGCCGCCTTCATCGCAGTGCTCGGCCTCTTCCCCGGTTTCGGGGGTGTCGCCGGCGTCCCGATCGTCCTGCAGAACGTGGGCCCGATCATCGCCGGTGCGATCCTCGGCTGGAAGCTCGGCACCGCGTCGGTGGCGCTGCTCCTCGCACTGACCGCGATCGGCCTGCCGCTGCTGTCCGGCGGCCGGGGCGGGTTGGCCCCGTTCGTCGGGCCCAGCGCGGGCTTCCTCGTCGGGTGGCTGCTGTCCGCGCTGGTCACCGGCCTGATCGTGCAGCGGGCCAGGACCCGGACGTTGCCGGTGTTGCTGGTCGCCTGCCTCGCCGGGCTGCTCGCCGACTACCTGATCGGGATGCCGGTGCTCGGTCTGGTGGTCGGGGACCTGTGGTCCGGTTTCGTCCAGTCGCTGGTCTTCGTGCCCGGTGACCTGATCAAGGTCGTCCTCGCCGCCGTCATCGCCACGCTGGTGCACCGGGCCCTGCCCGATCTCCTCCCGACGCCGGCCCGCGAGCCGCGGGTCCGGTGACGGCGGGTCACGGTCGCACGGCCCGAGCGGATTCCACGACGACCGACCGACCGGCGCAGGCGGCGGGCCCAGCAGGCACATCCTCAAGGACCGAACAGACGAGAACGACCGAGCCGCAACGACCGACCGCGACGGTGCCCCCGCCCGGCACCGGCCGCACCTCGATCGTCCCACCCGACCTGCTCCCACCCGGCATGGCCGTGGCGACGGCCGTCGCTGCCGAGCACCTCCGCGCCCACGGCATCGGCCCCGGCGACCGTGTCGTGATCGACGCACCGGCACGCGTCCGGTGGTCCGTCCTGCCCCACCTGCTCGCCGTCGACCGGGCCGGCGCCGCAGCGCTGGTGGCCGATCCGGGCTGGTCGGACCGGGAACGCGCAGCCGTGCTCGCCGACACCGCACCCAGCAGGGTGCTCGACGTCAGTACCGCCGGAACCGGCTCAGGCACCGGCACCGGCACTGGCCGGCCCGAACCCGGGCAGCACCGGCCGACCGGCCCGCGCGGCCAGCCGGACGGCACGGACCCGTTCCTCCTCCCCACCACGTCCGGCAGCACCGGACCGCCCACCGTCCTCGCCCGCACCCGCGCCTCGTGGCTGCTCGGCTTCGACGTCCTCGGACCGCTGCCGGGCCCGGTCCTCGTCCCGGGCCCGCCGTCGTCGACGCTCTACCTGTTCGGCGCGCTGCACGCCCTGCACCACGGTCTCCGGCTCGTCACCACCGACCGGTTCGATCCCGCGGATCTCCCGGCAGGCGGTTCCGTGCACCTGGTCCCGGCGCTGCTGTCCACGCTGCTCGACGACCGGGACCGGCACCCGGACCGGCCCGCGCCGGCGGTGATCGTCTGCGGCGGCGCGCACGTCGCACCGGCCCTGCGTGAGCGCTGTACGCGGCTGCTCCCCGGCACCGTCCTGATCGAGTACTACGGCTCGGCCGAGCACTCGCTGATCGCGCTCCGCCGCGACACCGGACCGCTCCGCGCGGTCCCCGGAGTCCGGCTCGCGGTGCACGACGGCGTCCTCTGGGTGGACAGCCCGCAGACCGTTCTCGGCCGGCTGCGCGACGGCGTCCTGCAGCCGATCGGCCCCGGCCCGAGCACCGTCGGCGATCGCGCCGATCTCGGCCCCGACGGCGCGCTCACCGTGCACGGCCGGGCCTCCACGACGATCACCTCCGGCGGCACCCTGGTCGCGGTCGAGGAGGTCGAGCAGGTGCTGCGGGGCGTCCCGGGGGTCGCCGACGTCGTGGTCGCGGGCACCCCGCACCCCTCGCTGGGGGCGCTGGTCACCGCGGTCGTCGAGGCCACCGACGGCGTCGCGCCGTCCCGCCGGGCACTGCGGGCCGCGGTCCGGACGGCGCTGTTCCCGGCGAAACGCCCGCGTCGCTGGCTGCTCGTCCCGGCGCTCCCGCGGCTCGGCTCCGGCAAGCCCGCCCGGTCGGTGATCGACGACGCCCTGCGCGACGGCACCCTCGGCACGCGGCCGTTCCCCGAGCCGTCCGGTGGCCGGGCGTGACCGGCGATCTCACCCCGGTCGTGATCGCCGCCCGGCGGACCCCGATCGGCACCGCGGGCGGCGCGCTGCGCGCGTTCACCGTCGACGAGCTGGCCGCCCCGGTCCTCGCCGCGCTCGCGACGTCCCTCGACACCCCGGCCAGGACCGGCACCCCGGTCGACGACGTCCTGCTCGGCAACGTCTTCGGCCCCGGCGGCAATCCCGCGCGGGTCGCGGCCCTGCGCGCCGGGCTCGGCGACCACGTCCCCGGGATGACCGTCGACCGGCAGTGCGCGAGTGGGCTCGCCGCGATCGTCATCGCGGCCACCGCGATCCGGGCCGGAGCCGGCTCGGCGTACCTGGCGGGCGGCACCGAGTCCCCGTCGACGGCACCGGCGCGGCTCCGGCCGGACGGCACCGCCTACACCCGCGCACCGTTCGCCCCCGCCGGGTGGCCGGACCCGGACATGGGCCCGGCCGCCGACGCGGTCGCCGCCCGGTGCGGCGTCTCCCGGGAGCGGCAGGACGCCTTCGCCGCCCGCAGCCACGCCCGTGCCGTCGCCGCCCAGCGGGCCGGCCGGTTCGACGCCGAGATCGTCGCGGTCGGCGGCGTCGGCACCGACGAACGCCCGCGCGACCGGTTCACCCCGGAGCGCCTCGCCCGGTTCCGGCCCGCGTTCACCCCGGACGGCACCGCCACCGCCGCCAACTCCTGCGGCGTGAACGACGGCGCCGCCGCCGTGCTCGTCGTCTCCGAGCAGCGGCGCCGGGAGCTCGGCGTCCCCGGGCTCGCACTGGATGCCGCCGCCACCCGCGGCTGCGATCCCGCGCTGCTGGGTCTCGGCGCGGTCCCGGCCGTCCGGGCGCTGCCCGGTCCCGCACCGGACGTCGTCGAGTTCACCGAGGCGTTCGCCGGCCAGGTGCTCGCCTGCCTCGACGCCGGCGGCCTCGACGAGCGCACGGTCAGCCCGGACGGCGGCGCGCTCGCGCTCGGCCATCCGTGGGGCGCGTCCGGCGCGGTACTGGTGGTACGGCTGTTCCACCGGCTCGTCGTGCAGGGTCACGGTGAGACCGGTCTGGCGGCGCTGTCGTCCGGCGGCGGGCTCGGCGTCGCGACCCGCTGGCGGGTCGTCCGGTGAGGGGAAGACGATGATCGAGTTCAGCGGGGTCGGGCACCGCTACGGCGAGCGGACCGTGCTCGACGGCGTCGACCTCACGCTGCCCGAGCGCCGGGTCGCGCTGGTGGGCGCGAACGGCTCCGGCAAGTCGACGCTTGCCCGGACGGTCAACGGGCTCGTCACCCCCACCGCGGGGTCGGTCCGGGTCGACGGCCGCGACCCGGCCCGCCAGGGCTCGGCGGTCCGCCGTCGGGTCGGGTTCGTGTTCAGCGACCCGGACTCCCAGATCGTCATGCCGACCGCAGGTGAGGACGTCGCCTTCTCCCTGCGCCGCACCGTCCGCAACCACGCCGAACGCGCGCGGCGGGCCGCCGAGGTGCTCACCGGGTTCGGCCTGGGCGATCACGTCGAGCACCCGGCGCACCAGCTCTCCGGCGGGCAGAAGCAGCTGCTCGCGCTGTGCTCGGTGCTCGTGCTCGATCCGGACGTCCTGGTGTGCGACGAGCCCACCACCCTGCTCGACCTGCGCAACAAGCGGGCGTTCGCGCAACGCCTGGCCGGCCTGCGACAGCAGGTGCTGCTCGCCACCCACGATCTCGACCTGCTCGACGACTTCGACCGGGTCGTGGTCCTCGACGAGGGCCGGGTGGTCGCCGACGACGAGCCGGGCCCCGCCGTCGCGTACTACCGGAAGATCTGCGCGGCGTGACCCCGCTCGGCCTCTACGAGCCCGGCACCAGCCTGCTGCACCGGACGCCCGCCGGGCCGTCGCTGCTCGCGCTGCTGGTGTTCGCGGCGGGCACCGTCGCCGTCGCCGATCCGCGGCTGCTCGCCGGGGCGTGCGGGCTGGTCGCGCTCGGGTTCGTCGTCGCCCGGATCCCGTGGCGCCGGATCCGGCCGCTGCTGCGGACGCTGGTGCTGGTGCTGGTGCTGGTCGGCGGCATCCAATGGTGGCTGCTCGGGCCGGAGCGGGCGACGGTGATCGCGCTGCGGCTGGTCGCGGCGATCGGCGCGGCGACCCTGTTCACCCTGACGACCCGGGTGGACGACCTGGTCAGCGCGGTACAGCGGGCGATGGGGCCGCTGCGGCGGTTCGGCGTCGATCCGGAGACCGTCGGTCTTCTCGTCGGTCTGACGATCCAGTCGGTGGGGACACTGTCGGGGATCGCCGGGCAGGTCCGTGCGGCGGCGAAGGCGCGCGGGGCCGGCGGATCGGTGACGGCGTTCGCGGTGCCGTTCATGGTCCGCACGTTGCGGCACGCGGACGCGCTCGGCGAGGCGCTCGCCGCCCGCGGATGGGGCGACAGCGGCGACAGCCGGGAGGACGGGCAGGACGGGCAGGACGGCACGAACGACGGCCGTGGCGACCCCGGCAGCCGGACCACCGGCAGCACATCCAGCGCAGCCAGCGCAGCCAGCGCAGCCAGCGCCGACGATCCCAGGGCCGGCAGCGCCGATGGTGAGGCCCGTCGCCCGACCGGCACCCCCTGACCCCTCCGGCCCTCGGCAGCCCCGGCCCGGACCGTCCCGCCCGCGCCCCGGCTCGGCGAGCTCCCGAGCCGTGTGCCGCTCCGCCCGGCACCAGCGCCCCGGCACCGTCAGCAGTCCGGCACCGTCAGCAGCCTGGCACCGTCAGCCGGTCGGGACCGGCTCGTCCGGCTCGGGGGCGGGCTCGCCCGACGGCACGTCCGGCTTGGCGGGCACCTCCTCGTCCGGATCCTGCTTCCCGGGATCCGGCGAGCGATCGGGATCGGCGGCCATCGTGGTCGTCATGCCTCCCGGGTACCGCAGGCGCGGCCGGCCGAAACACCCGCACATACAGTTGTTGCAGTAATTGCTGCAATGACTGTACGGTCATCTCATGACACCGACGGAACCTGAGCTCGACTTCGTCGACGAGGTGGCCGCGTCATTCGAGCGGGAGGGCATGCCGCTGATCACCGGACGGGTGATCGGCTGGTTGTTGATCAGCGACCCGCCGGAGCAGTCCGCCGCCGACCTGGCCGCCGTGCTGGGTGTGAGCCGCAGCTCGATCAGCACCGCGACCCGGATGCTGACGCCCGGCGGGCTGGTCGAGCGGGTGCGCCGCCGGGGCGACCGCGTCGAGCTGTTCCGGATCGCACCGGACGGCTGGAGCCGGATGCTGGCCGCCCGGTACGCACGGGCGACCGAGTTCCGGGCGGTGCTCGAACACGGGTTGGACGCCCTGACCGGCGCCCCTGCGGCCCGTCGCGAACGGCTCGCGCACGTGCACGAGCTCTACCTGTTCCTGGAGGCCGAGCTGCCGGCGCTCTGGGAACGCTGGGAGGCAGGCCGCGCGCAGCAACACGACGCCGGAGGAGACCGATGACCACCCTGCGCGAACACGTGATCGACCGCCCCGAGGGGCGGCTGCACGTCCACCTGGCCGGCGACACCGGCCCCCCGGTGCTGCTGCTCTCCGGCGCCGGGATGGACAACGCGAATCTCAGCTGGGCCCGGATGATCCCGGACCTCGCCCGCGACCACCGGGTGATCGCACCGGACTGGCCGAAGCAGGGCCGCAGCCGCCCGTGGCACGGTCGCGCCACGCACGACGTCCTGCTCCGCACGATCACCGACGTGCTCGACGACCTCGGCGTCGAGCGGGCCGCCGTCGTCGGGCTGTCCCAGGGTGGTGCGCTGACGCTGGCCTACGCGATCGAGCATCCCGAGCGGGTGGAACGCCTGGTCGCGCTGGCCCCGGCCGGAACGCTGTCGTTCCCCCCGGTCGTCCATCAGCTGCTGTGGCTGACGGCGAAGCTGCCGCTGCTGAACCGCACGCTGCCGAACCTGGCCTTCCGGAACCGGCCGACCGTCGCGTGGTTCGTCCGGAGGGCGCTGTTCGGAGCCGGCGTCCCGGACGACTTCGACGCGATCGTCGACGAGTGCCTGGCCGAGGCCCGCCGGGGTGGCGCGACCAGCTCGGACTGGCAGAACGACTCGATCGGGTTCCGGCGGATGCGGGTCGACCTGCGACCCCGGCTGGGGGAGATCCGGTGCCCGGCGCTGTTCGTCCAGGGCGACCGGGACGCCGGGGTCCCGGTCGCGCGCACCCGGGAGGTGGCGGCCGCCGTGCCGGGTTCCCGGCTCGAGGTGCTGCCCGGGCGCGGGCACTGGTCGAACCGGGAGTCCCCGGACGAGGTGAACGCCCTGGTCAGAGCCTTCCTCGCGGAGGGTCGCTGATCAGATCAGGTCCCAGGTGAGCGGTGTGCCGCGGGCGACGTCGCGGGTGAAGGTCCGCCCCAGGACGGTCCCGATGGTGTCGGTCGGCAGTCCGCCTGCGGGCCGGATGGAGCGCACGTTCTCCTCGGTCACCTTGTCCCCGGCGGCGACGTCGGCGACGACGTAGAGCGACCGGCGCAGCGCCAGGGTGTCCCGCTCGGACTCCCGCGGCCCGAACCGGGCGGGGCCCATCGCACGCCGGGCCACGTCGGTCTCGGTGACGAGCGCGGCCAGCTCGGCGGGCTCCAGCGAGAAGTCGGAGTCGACGCCGCCGTCGGCCCGCTGCAGTGTCACGTGCTTCTCGATCGCGACCGCGCCGAGTGCGACGGCGGCGACCGGGACGCCGATCCCCGGGGTGTGGTCGGACAGTCCGATCGGCACGCCGAACGCCTCGCGCAGCGCGGGGATCGTCTGCAGGTTCGCGTCCGCCGGGTCGGCCGGGTACGAGGCCGTGCAGGCGAGGAGCACGATCTCGGTCGCCCCGCCCTCCCGGGCGGCGGCCAGCGCGGCGTCGATCTCGGCCAGCGTCGCCATCCCGGTCGAGACGACCAGCGGCTTCCCGGTGGCGGCCATCGCCCGGATCAGCGGCAGGTCGACGAGCTCGGCGGAGGCGACCTTGTAGGCCGGCGCGTCGAGGGACTCCAGCAGCTCGATCGCCGTCGGGTCGAACGGCGACGAGAACGGGACGAGGCCCAGCTCGCGGGCCCGGGTGAACAGCGGCTCGTGCCACTCCCACGGCGTGTGCGCCTGCTCGTAGAGCTGGTAGAGGTTCCGCCCGCCCCACAGGCCGTGGTCGTCGCGGATCCGGAAGGCCGGGCCGTCGGCGTCGATGGTGATGGTGTCGGCCCGATAGGTCTGGAACTTCACCGCCTGCGCACCGGAGCCCGCGATCGCCTCGACGATCTCCAGGGCGCGGTCCAGCGACCCGTTGTGGTTGCCGGAGACCTCGGCGATGACGAAGGGCTTCTCGCCGGGGCCCACGCGGTGGCCGCCGAGCTCGATCGGGTCCGGGGTGCGCATGTCCCCGAGGGTAGCCAGCGTCCCCGACAGCGTTCCGGGCGACGGACGGACGTGACCGGGTTCGGCTGGAACATCTGCTGGGCGTCGCGCGACACCGTGCGTCGATGTCCGTGCCGGCGACGGCAGGAGGCCCGGCGATCGACCGGAGTGTCCTGGGAACGGCCTCCGCGGACCCGCCGGACACCCCGCGAGCACGACGTCCACCACGAACACCACACACACCCACGGAACAGATCGAGCCACCCGGTCCCTCGAAGATCATCAAGAAGGGCCCCGGGCTTGACCCGACGGGGTCTCGACGGAGCCGAACGATCCGGCGGCCTCGTCCTCGACCAGCCCGTACTGCCGGGCCGCTTCGCCCAGCCGGGCGCACGCCTCGTCGAGCTCGGCGACGTGTGCCCGATGCGCAGCGAAGATCGAGTCGATCTTCGCCTGGAACATCCGCTGGGCGTCCCGCGACACCGGATCGTCGCCGCAGCGCCCGATGTTCGCCAGCCCGTACGCTTCCCTCAACGCCTTCTGGATGGAGCGGGCCTGCTGGGCGAGTGCGTCCCGGACCTGCAACACGTTGCCGATGTCGATCTGCGTCATCAGGCTGTCCGAGGCGGTCCCGCGGGGCAGTCGTGCGTCGATGTCCATGCCGGCGAACCGTAGGAAGCTCGACCTCCGACGGAGCCCGGTCCGGCGGAACCGGTTCGCTCGCGCGAACGCTCAGGGCGCCGCCGCGCCGAGGTTCCGGATCGCCGTCGACGCGAGGGACCTGGCCCGGCCGCACACCGTCTCGAACGACGGGATACCGGTCGCGTCGTCCTTGGTCGCCTGCGCCTGGACCCGGATCGCCTGGGCGTCGGAGACGTCGACGTAGACGCTGCAACCCGGCGCCGACGCACCGTGCGCCGTCGCCACGACCACCCCGTACCCATCGATGACATCGACCGTCGTGTCCTCGCCACCGACCGCGACCACGGCAGCGTCGGCGATCGTCTGGACCCCGTAGTTGTAGCCGTCGACGTAGTTGCTCCACCCACAGATGCGGGTCGGACCGTTGGACAGCTCCCCGGTACTGGCCTCCCCCGGTTCGACACCCAGCTCGGCCTGCTCCTCCGCGGTGAGAGCGCGACAGAGGTCGACGGTGGACACGTCGATCTCGGCCGGACGCTCCGGGAAGGGGCTCTCCGGCTCGCCGCTACCGCACCCGGCGAGCAGCGCACCCACCGTGACCAGCACGAACAGGATCAGGACAGGGCGGGCCACCTGGACCTCCGGAGAACTCGGAAGATCCACAGGCTAGTGCCGGACCGGCCCCCGCGGACGCGATCGGCGGAACCGGCGGCCGTCCCTCACTTGCGCGCGAGCACCATCACCTCGGACACCGTGCCCTCGGAGTCCTGCCCGTACAGCCCGGCGTCGGAGTCGACGAGCTCGTAGTGGTCGAAGAACTCCAGGTAGCGGTGCCGCAGCATGGGCTCCCGGACGTTCGGCTTGCCGGTCGGCGAGTTGCGCAGCAGCAGCCAGCGGGCGCCGAGATCGGTGACGAGGTTCGCGTAGTTCTGCACCACCTCGGGCTCCATCTCCTGGAACGAGATGAAGTTGGCGAACAGGTCGACGGTCCCGGTCAGCCGCGGCAGCTGCCACGGGCAGAGCACCGTCGCGGGCTCGGCGATCTCGTCGATCACGATCTTCTCCTGCTCGCGGGTCGCCGCGTAGTCGAGCACCCGGGAACCACCGAGCACCTCGCGCAGGTAGTGCGTGGCGACCGCGGCGACCGGCGGGATGTCGACGTCGATGTAGCGGATGCCGTCGTTGCGCGGGACCAGGATCTCGCCGAGCGTGCCGAACCCACCGCCGATCTCCAGCACCGTCGAGACGTCCAGATCGGGGGCGGCCCGCTTGAGCATCACCAGGCCACGCAGGTAGTTCAACGACGAGCGGCTGAACCGGCGGCCGTCGAACACCAGCTGCTCGGTCGGGGCGCCGACCGTCGACTCGGAGAAGCCGTCCAGGTACGGGGCCCGGTCGGCGGGATCGAGCGCGCGCACGGTGGCGTGGTGCGCCCGCGCCACCGGGACCTGGTCGATCCGCTCGGAGATCAGCTTGCCGGGCGTTCCGGCCATGCCGAACGCGCGCGACAGCGCCGCCGCCGGACGCGAGACGGGCGCGTACCGCGGCGCGTAGAAGAAGGTCGCGCTCGGGTGCCTGCGGAACTCGGCGAAACCGCGCTCACGCAGGTCGGCGACCACCTTCTCCAGCCCCGTCTGCCAGAAGTTCGTCGGCCGGTAGAGTTCCGGCGCGCCTTCCAGATCAGACAGCATCAGCTCGAGCAGCGTCCTGGGGTCCACCGGACCACCGTACGAAATGTCACGTGAGTCCGGTTCGTTGCCCCACCGTCCCGGGACGCCGCGAGCGGGGGCGATAGCCTGCCCGGGCGGCGCACGACAGCCGTCCGGCCGTGACGAAGGAGTGGACGTGGTCGCCGACACCGGCACCTGGGTGGTGGTCCCCGTGTACAACGAGGAGACCGTCATCGCCGACGTCGTGACCGAGATCCGCACCCGGTTCCCGAACGTCGTGTGCGTCGACGACGGCAGCCGCGACGCCTCCGCCGAGCGCATCGCGGGCACCCGGGCGCATCTCGTCCGGCACCCGATCAACCTCGGCCAGGGCGCGTCCCTGCAGACCGGGATCGACTACGCGCTGCGGCAGGGCGCGAAGCGGATCGTCACGTTCGACGCCGACGGCCAGCACGACATCGACGACGCCGAGCGGATGGCCGCGATCGTCCGCGACGGCGAGGCCGACGTCGTGCTCGGGTCGAGGTTCCTCGCCTCCACCGAGCCGATCCCGCTGCTCAAGCGGATCGTGCTGCGCACCGTCGCGACCCTGTCGCCGGCCAGCCGCAAGCTGAAGCTGACCGACGCGCACAACGGCCTGCGGGTGCTGTCCCGGCCGGTCGTGGAGGAGCTGCGGATCTCGATGAACGGGATGGCGCACGCCTCCGAGATCGTGGCGGCGCTGGCCTCCTCGTCGTGGCGGATCCGTGAGGAACCGGTCACGATCCGCTACACCGAGTACTCCCGGTCCAAGGGCCAGTCGTTGTTCAACGGGGTGAACATCCTGTTCGACCTCTCCGTCCGACAGAGGTGACGCCGTGATCGTGCAGATCGTCCTCGTGGCCGCGGCGCTGGCGGCGCTCGTCTACTTCGTCCGCAGCGGGCAGAACGTCGGGATCCGGGCCAGCAAGCGGCTCGCGTTCGGCCTGTTCGTGCTGCTCAACATCTACGCGGTGCTCCGCCCGGAGGACGTCACCGCGCTCGCGCGGATGGTCGGCGTCGGCCGCGGGACCGACCTCATCGTGTACCTGCTGGTCGTGGCGTTCGTGTTCGGGATGCTGAACACCTACCTGCGGGACCGGGAGATCAGCCAGCACCTGACCAACCTGGCCCGGCAGATCGCGATCCGGGACGCCGAGCTGGCCCGGCGCGAGGAGGAGCTCACCGCGATGCTGCGGCGGCACGAGGCGCCGGACGCCGGGAGCGCGGAGACTGCGGAGACCACGGTCGGCGCCTCGCCGAACGGCAGCCGCTCGGCCAGGGATCACGAGACGACGTCCTGACGGCCGATGCGAGCGGGTGACGCACCCGTCCGTATGCTCCGCCGCGTGCGCGTGCTCAGTGTCGTCGGTGCCCGGCCGCAGTTCGTGAAGCTGGCCCCGGTGGCCGCCGCGGCCGCCGGACGGGTGGAGCACCTCATCGCCCACACCGGCCAGCACTACGACGCCAACATGAGCGACGCGTTCTTCGCCGATCTGGGCATCCCCGCGCCGGACGTCAATCTCGGTGTCGGCTCGGGCAGTCACGGCGCACAGACCGCGGCGATGCTCGAGGGGCTCGAGAAGGTCGTGCTGGAGACCCGGCCGGACTGGGTGCTGGTCTACGGCGACACGAACTCCACGCTCGCCGGCACGCTCGCCGCGGTGAAGCTGCACGTCCCGGTGGCGCACCTGGAAGCCGGGTTGCGATCGTTCAACCGGCGGATGCCCGAGGAGCAGAACCGGGTCCTGACCGACCACGCGGCGGACCTGCTGCTCGCTCCCACCGAGACCGCGGTCGGGCACCTGGGTCGGGAGGGGCTGGCCGAGCGGACGGTGCTGGTCGGCGACGTCATGACGGACGTGCTGCTCAGGGTGCGCGAATCGGTGGCCGGCGCCCCGCTGCCCGTCCCGGGCATCGAGCCCGGCGGGTACCACGTCGCCACCGTGCACCGGCCGGACAACACCGACGAGCCCGGACGGCTGCGGGCGATCGTGGCCGGGCTCGCCGCGGTCGACGGCCCGGTGCTGCTGCTCGCCCATCCACGGCTCAGGAGCCTCGCCGAGCGGCACGGGATCGCCCTCGACACCGGCTCGATCCGGGTCTGTGACCCGCTCGGCTACCCCGAGCTGGTGAACGCGGTCGCGCACAGCCGTGGCGTGATCACCGACTCCGGCGGGCTGCAGAAGGAGGCGTTCCTGCTCCGCGTTCCGTGCACGACGCTGCGGCCCGAGACCGAGTGGGTCGAGACGGTCGATCTCGGCTGGAACGTGCTGTTCGACGAGGGCTTCAACCGGCTGGCCGCGATCGTCGCCCGGCCCGCGCCGCAGGCGACGGAGGCGACCCCGTACGGCACCGGCGCGGCGGCCGCCGCGGTGATCGACGCCCTGGAGTCAGCCCGGGTCGGGTGACGGGCGGGCCGGCACCACGCTGCGGGTGGCGCATTTCTGCTCGATCCACCGTGCGGCTCGCCTGCCGGTGGAACGCAGCGAGGCGTTCTCCTCGGTCCAGCGCACGAGATGATCGGGATCGATCGCGGCGCCCGTGAGCAGATCGATCATCCGGTCCGCGACGTCGTCCGGGTTGTGGTCGGCGACCAGCCCCAGCCCGTTGTCCCGGACCAGGGCAGCGGCGTCGCCGGCGCCGGCGAACAGGACCGCGGTGCCGCAGGCGGTCGCCGCGTAGATCTTGGTCGGGCGGGCGAAGTCGTACCCCCGGCCGGGCACGATGCTGACCAGCGCACCCCGCGCGGACCGCAGCAGCCGGGCGGCCGCCTCCGGCGGGACGATCCCGCCGAACTCGACGGCTCCGGGCGCCAGTCGCGAGGCCAGCTCACGCAGCTCCGGCTCGGCCGATCCCTGGCCGAGGAAGACCAGCCGCGCGTCCGGCACGCTCCGGCGGACCTTGGGCAGCGCCCGGACGAACACGTCCGCCCCCTGCCACTCCGACATCGTCCCGGTGTAGACCAGCAGCGGCCCGGGGTCGTCCTCCTGGTGCGGACCGGGGGTGAACGTCGCGGTGTCGATACCGTTCGACACCACCTCGACCCGCCCGGGGGTGGCACCGAGTGCGACCGCCCGCTCCGCCACGCCGTCGGACACCGCGAGCACCCCGGTCGCCCGCCGCAGCGCGATCCGTTCCAAGCCGCGCATCACCGCGACCACCGGTCGTGGTGCCCCGGCGGCGACCAGCGCGTCGCTCCAGATGTCGGCCGCGTAGTAGAAGAACGGCACACGTCGCAGTGCGCAGACCGCCGCGACGACCACACCGGTGCTCGGCGGCGGTTCGCAGACCACCGCGTCCATCCGGCGCAGGAGCAGGCGGAACGCGAGCGGGACGTCGAAGCTCGCGTACTGCAGGTAGCCGCGGACGCTGCCGCTGCGGTCGCGCAGCACCGGCCGGCGCAGCACCCGGGCACCGGTCTCCGGTGGCGGTCCGGCGGCTTCCGGGGCCCTGGTCGTGAGCACGGTGACCTCGTGGCCCGCCCCGGCGAGCGCGTCGGTCAGCGCGCGGAGGCGGAACGCCGCCGCGGCGACCTCCGGGACGAACAGGCGGGACGCCAGCACGACCCTCATGCGGGCACCCCCTCCATCCGCGCTGCGGCCCCCGCGCTGATCAGCCACTCCGCGGTGCGCAGCGTCGCGAGCCCCTCGGCCAGCGTCACGATGCCGGTCCCGATGCCGAGGACGGCGTCACGGAAGCTCTCGTGCTCGGTGCGCAGCGGCTCCGGCTTGGGGATGGCGAACCGGGTCACGTCGCCCTCGCTGACGCCGCGGAAGTTCGCGACGGAGTCCCACTCCGTGTCGATGACGCCGTTCCCGTGGAAGGTGAGATCCGCGGTGAGGGTGTCGGCCACGAACGCCCCCTTCTCGCCGGTCACCACCGTGACCCGCTCCTTCATCGGCGACAGCCAGTTGACCAGGTGGTTCGTGATCACCCCGTTCGCCAGCCGGCCGGTCGCCGCGACCATGTCCTCGTGCTCCCGGCCCGACCGGCTGGTGACCTGCGAGTGCAGCTCCACGTAGGACGACCGGGCGAGCCACATCGTCAGGTCGATGTCGTGGGTGGCCAGATCCTTGACGACGCCGACGTCGGCGATGCGCGCCGGGAAGGGCCCCTGCCGTCGAGTGGCGATCTGGTAGATCTCGCCGAGATCGCCGTTCGCCATCCGCGCACGCAGCGACTGCAGCGCCGGGTTGTACCGCTCCACGTGACCGACGGCGCCGACCAGCCCGCGCGCGGTGAACGCCTCGGCGAGCCGCTCCCCCGCCTCGACGCTGTGCGCGATCGGCTTCTCGATCAGCGTGTGCACCCCGGCCTCGGCGAGCGCCAGGCCGACGGCCTCGTGCTGCGCGGTGGGCACGGCGCAGACCGCCATGTCGATGCCGGCCTCGATGAGCTGGTGCACGTTCTCCAGCGCGGTCAGCGGCCCGGCGACACCGTGCACGTCGCCGAACGGGTCCGCGACGGCGACCAGCTCGACCCCGCTGGTCTCGCGGACGACCCGGGCGTGGTGCCTGCCCATCATCCCGAGTCCGATGATGCCCACACGCAGATCGCTCATCAGGCTCCCGCCCTCGCCAGCGCGTTGACCGCGGTGACGATCCGTTCCCGGTCCTCGTCGTCGAGTGACGGGTGCACCGGCAGCGACAGCACCCGGTCCTTCGCCCACTCGGTGTTCGGCAGCCGCTCCTCCCTGGCGAACGCGGGCAGCCGGTGCACCGGCGTGGGGTAGTAGACGCCCGCACCGATCGCGTACTCCTCGCGCAGCGCGGCTGCGAAGCCGTCGCGGTCCTCGGGAACGGTGATCGTGTACTGGTGGTAGACGTGCACGACGCCGTCGCCGACGGCGGGGAGCCCGACACCGCGCAGGTTCGCGTCGAAGAACTGGGCCGTTGCCCGGCGGGCCTTGGTCCGCTCCGGCAGCGCCGCGAGCTGGACCCGGCCGATCGCCGCGTGGACGTCGGTCATCCGAGCGTTGAAGCCGACGATCTCGTTCGCGTACTGGGTGGCCATGCCCTGGTTGCGCAGCAGCTGCACGGTCCGGGCCAGCTCGCCGTCGGCGGTGGCGACCATGCCGCCCTCGCCGGAGGTCATGTTCTTGGTCGGGTAGAGGCTGAACGCCCCGAACCGGCCGAAGGTCCCGGCGAGCCGGCCGTGCAGGCTCGCGCCGTGCGCCTGGGCGGCGTCCTCGTAGATGTCCAGGCCGTGCTCGGCCGCGATCCGCTCCAATCCGCCCATGTCGGCCGGGTGGCCGTAGAGGTGGACCGGCATGATCCCGCGGGTCCGCTCCCCGACCAGCGCTTCCACATGCGCGGGATCGATCGTGTAGTCCGCGCGCCGGATGTCGGCGAAGACCGGGGTGGCACCGGTGAGTGCCACCGCGTTCGCCGTCGCGGCGAACGTGAAGGACGGGACGATGACCTCGTCACCCGGTCCGACGCCTGCGGCCAGCAGGCCCAGATGCAGGGCGGACGTGCCGGAGTTGACGGCGACCGCCGCGCGGCCGTCGAGCAGGTCGCGCCCGAACTCCTGCTCGAACGCGGCGACCTCCGCACCCTGCGCCAGCATCCCCGAACGGAGCACGGCATCGACCGCACTGCGTTCGGCACTACCCACTACCGGCTTCGCTGCCGGAATGAATTCAGTGCTCACCCGGTGTCCTTGTTACGCCTATGTGTCGGAGCGACAGTATCTCCACCTGCCTGACGTGGATCGCAGGGTCCATCCCCGACACACGCCGTGCATGTTTTCGACACCTGAATGCAACAACGCTCGAAGGGGCCCCGGCGATACGTTCACCGGGCGAGCCGAGCGGCGGGTCGTGTCAGGAGCCCCCGGAACGCCCGGAGCGCCCCGGCCACGGCAACCGGGCGGCGTCCCTCCGGTTGAGGGCGATCCATCCGATGAGGAACACGAGCGCCGCAACCACGTCGAGGCCCAGCGGCAGGCCGAACCGGTCCTGCGCGTCGTACAGCACTGCGAGCACGACGACCGCCGCGGCGATCCTCAGGTAGAGCCTGGCCCAGCGCTGCCGGGAGGTGCGCCAGACGTACCCGATCGGGATCGCGGCGATGACCAGAGTCCCGGCCAGGTAACCGGTGGCCACCCCGATCCCACCGGACGACGGCGCCACGACGGCCCAGACCGCCGCGCCGACCACCAGCCCGGTCAGGCTCGCCGCGACGTTGATCGCCATTCCGCGCTGCGACCGGGCCGTCATCGCGTTCACCGCGACGACCCCGAGCGTCGTGCAGAGCACGGCGACCGCGAGGACGGCGAGGATCGGTGCGGCGCCGGCGTAGGTGTCGCCCCAGACGACCCGGATCAGCAACCGGCTGCAGAGCACGATCGACCCGAAGACGGCGACGACGACGACGGCCAGCGACCGGTTGGCCTGGTCGGTGCGGGCACGGAACGCCGCCTCGTCGGCCCGGCCCAGGGTCTCGGACAGCGCAGGCAGCAGCACCAGTGACAGCGACACCGCGAGCATCGACGCGGGCGTGGCGAGCGCGACCGCCGCCGCGTACTCCCCGGCCCCCTCGTCCCCCGAGACGAGCCGGGTCACGATCTGGGAGAGCTGGAGGAACCCGGCGCTCGCGAGCGAGCCGACCGCGCCGAGCGCGACGAAGCCGTCCATCTCCCGGCGCCGGGCGGGCTCCGGTTTCCCGCCGCCGCCGAACGGCCAGCCCGCGACGGCGTACACGCCGTAGGCGACGGCGAGCGGGAGCACCAGCGCGACCCCGCGGACACCGCTCAGCAGCATGAGCGTCAGCGTGACCAGGCCGAGCGCGACACAGAGGACGTCCCAGCTGGTGGCCCGCAGGGTCTGACCGGTGCCGAACTGGACGCCCCGGGTGAAGCTGTAGCCCGAGTAGCCGATGGTGAGCAGCGCGACGGCGAGTGCGCCGGTCAGGCTTCCGCCGTCCAGGTAGACCCACACCGGGATTGCCGCGGCCGCGAGCACCAGCACCGCAAGCAGCATCCGGCGTCGCAGGTGGGCGGCGACCGCACGCGCCTGGTCGACCGATCCGGCCCCGCGCGCCCTGGCGAGGAACTTCGACGCCGCGCTGCCGGTCGAGGTCGGCCAGAGCAGCGCGAGGATCGTGGCCGCCGCGATCGCCGACGCCACGACGCCCAGCTCGGCCTGCCCCGCGAGCCGGCCCACCAGCCAGGAGGTCGCGAACCGGAGCACCCCCTGGGCGAGCAGCCCGGTCACCGCGAGCGAACCGCCACGGGTCAGTGAGGTCGGGGTCGGGTCGTCCAGCCGGACCGGGGTGAACATCCGGCCGAGTACCGGACGGATCCCGGTCATCCGCGGTCCGCCAGGACTTTCCGGTGCAGGCCGGTCACGACGTCCACCGCGGACGCCACCCCGTGCACCGACCGGGTCCAGCCGCGGACCGCCGCGGGATCGTGCGGCTGGGTGCCGTCGAGCACGGCGGCGACCGCGTCGGCGGCGTCCCCCGCGGGGACGGCGAGCACCGGCGGACCGTCGTAGAGCGGTAGCGGGTCCGGGACGACGAGCGGCGCACCGGCGGCCAGCGCCTCCAGCTCGCTCGCCGCGAGGATGCCGGCTGCCTGCCCGACGACCACCGACGCGCCGGCCAGCAGCGCGAGGTAGCCGGCGTGCCCGGTCCGCGGCACCAGCCGGACACCGGACGCCGCCGCCTCGCCGGCACAGGGCCCCCAGTCCAGGCCGGTCAGGTCGATCCGGTCGCCGAACCGGGCGATCAGCTCCCGGGCGACGGCGAGCTGGGTGCCGACGCCCTTGTCCGGGCTCCAGCGGGACGCGAACACCACCCGCCGGCGGTCGTCCGGCGCCCACTCCGGCACCGCGTCGACGTCGATCGGGACCGGCAGGTACACCGCGTCCGGCCGGTGCGCCAGCACGTGCTCGGCCAGGTCCGGGGTCGAGTAGAGCACCGCCTCCGCGCTGCGCAGACCGTCCACGATGGACGATCGCCGGGCCGGGTCGTACTGCGCGGTCCGGACGTCGGTGCCGTGACAGTGCACGACGTAGCGGGGTGCGCCCAGGCGTGAGTGCGCCAGCGTCGACGCCGAGTGGACGTGCACGATGTCGTGCCTGCGCGCGGCCACCGCCAGCCGGGCGACCCACGCCGCCCCGATCGCCGCGCGTCGCGCCCGCCCGGTGATCCCCCGCCACTCCTGGTCCGGTGCCGCCTTCGGCAGCAGCGTCCAGTCCAGCCCGCGCCGGTGCGCCTCGGTGATCATCCGCTCGGCCGTGAACGCGGCGTCGTTCACGTGCAGCACCGACGGCGACGACATGCGCGCGATCGTAGAGACCGGCAGGTCCCTAGACTGCGGCGCCATGGTCGACGGAGCGCCACGGCGGCGGATCCTCTGCATCTCGTTCTCCGACATCACCGCGGACGCCCGGGTGCTGCGCCAGCTCGATGTCCTCACCGGGCTCGGCGACGTGACGACGGTCGGCTACGGCGACGCCCCGGCCGGGGTCCACGAGCATCTGTCCGTCGATCCCGGCCTCGCCTCGCTGCCGCAGACCCTGGGTGGTGTCGCGCTGCTGGCCGCCCGGCGCTTCGACACCGTCGAGCTGCGCGCGCCGGCGCTCCGGGCGGCGGCCGAGCTGCTGGCCGGCCGCAGCTTCGACGTCGTGATCGCCAACGAGGCGCGGGCGATGGCGCTGGCCCACCGGGTGGCTCGCGGCGCGCCGGTCCTCGCCGACATGCACGAGTGGGCGCCCGAGGAACGCTCGCACGTGACGTCCTGGCGGCTGCTCGTCCGGCCCTTCATGTACCACCAGTGCCGCAAGTACCTGCCACTGATGTCGACCGTGACGACCGTGAACCAGGCGATCGGCGAGCTGTACCGGGACCGGTTCGCCACCCCGTGCCGGATCGTGCGCAACGCCGGGCCGTTCCACGACATCGCACCGAGCCCGCCGGCCGAGGGCCGGATCCGGCTGGTGCACAGCGGTGGTGCGGTGCCGGGCCGGAACATCGAGGCCCTGATCGAGGCCGTCCGCGGACTGGACGAGCGGTACACGCTCGACCTGTACCTGGTGCCGGGCCGCGACGGCGGCCGGTACCTGGCGAAGCTGCGTGACCTGATCGGCGGCGACCCGCGGATCGCGCTGCGCGATCCCGTCCGCCCGCACGAGCTCGTCCCCGTCCTCAACGGCTACGACGTGGGCATCTACAGCCTGCCGCCGCTCACCCCGAACCACCGCCTGATGCTGCCGAACAAGATCTTCGACTTCGTCCAGGCCCGGCTCGCCGTGGTGTTCAACTCCGCTCCCGAGACCGACCGGCTGATCACCGGCCACGGGTTCGGCACGATCGCCCCCGACCACACCGCGGCGGCGATGCGCGACACCCTCGCCGCGCTCACCCCCGAGCAGGTCGCCGGGTACAAGCAGGCCGCGCACCGCGCCGCCGCCGTGCTCAACTCGGCCGAGGACGCCGCGGTCACCCGCGCCGCCGTCGCCGAGCTGCTCGGGGACAGCGCTCAGCCGGTCTCGCGCAGCGAGCCGCCGTCCTCGGTGTAGACCGCACCGGACGACGGGCAGTGCCACTGCCCGTCCTTCTCCACCAGCGGGACGCCCGCCCGGCCCACCCAGCCGATCCGGCGGGCCGGGACGCCGACCATCAGCGCGTGCGCCGGAACGTCCCGGGTCACGACGGCCCCCGCCGCCACGGTCGCCCAGGCCCCGATCGTGACCGGTGCGACGCACACGGCGCGGGCGCCGATCGAGGCTCCCTCGCCGACCGTGACCCCGACGGAGTCCCAGTCGGATGCGCTCTTCTGCGTGCCGTCCGGGTTGACCGCCCGCGGGAAGGTGTCGTTGGTGAGCACGACCGCCGGTCCGATGAAGACACCCGCGGCCAGCTCCGCCGGCTCGTAGACGAGCGCGTGGTTCTGGATCTTCGAGTTCTCCCCGACCCGCACCCCGGTACCGATGTAGGCCCCGCGGCCGACGATCGAGTTCGCGCCCAGCTCGGCGTCCTCACGGACCTGGGCGAGGTGCCAGACCTTGACGCCGTCACCGAGCCGGGCGGAACCGGCCACGTCGGCACCGGGGGCCACGTACGGCTCAGGCACGGCCGATCACCCGGTACGTCACGCCCGGCCAGCGGTCCTCCGAGCTGATCCGCCTGCCGTCGACCAGCACCCGCACACCCGGCAGTCGGTCCGGCCCCAGCTCGGCGTACCCGGCGTGGTCGGCCTGGATCACCGCGGCGTCAGCCGGATCGTCCAGGTGGTACGGGTCGAGCCCGAGGGCGGTCAGCTCGTCGTCGGAGTACAGCGGGTCGTGCACCAGCGGCACCGCCCCGCGGTCGCGGAGCGCGGCGACCGTCGGGAAGACCCCGGAGAACGCCGTCTCCTTCACCCCGCCCCGGTAGGCCGCGCCGAGCACCGCCACCCGGGCACCGGTCAGGTCGCCGAAGGCGCCCTCCAGCAGTCCCACGGTGTAGGCGGGCATCGACGCGTTCGCCTCCCGCGCGGCCCGCACGACGGTCGCGTCCGGGTCGTTCCACAGGTAGAGCCGCGGGTAGACCGGGATGCAGTGCCCGCCGACGGCGATGCCCGGCTGGTGGATGTGGCTGTAGGGCTGCGAGTTCGCGGCCTCGATCACCCGGTGCACGTCGATGCCGGTCGCGCCGGCGAACCGCGCGAACTGGTTCGCGAGGCCGATGTTCACGTCCCGGTAGGTCGTCTCGGCCAGCTTCGCCAGCTCGGACGCCTCGGCCGAGCCGAGATCCCAGACGCCGTTCGGCCGCGGGAGGTCGGTGCGCCCGTCGAAGTCGAGGACGGCCGAGTAGAACGCGACGGCGCGCTCCGCGCCCGCGGCGGAGAGGCCGCCGACCAGCTTCGGGTACTTGCGCAGGTCCGCGAACACGCGTCCGGTCAGCACCCGCTCCGGCGAGAAGACGACGTGGAAGTCGATCCCCTCGGCCAGCCCGGAGCCCTTCTCCAGCATCGGCTTCCACCGGTCGCGGGTGGTCCCGACGGGGAGCGTCGTCTCGTAGGAGACCAGCGTGCCGGGGGTCAGGTGGGCCGCGAGCTCCTCGGTCGCCGCGTCCAGCGAGCGGAAGTCGGGACACGCCTCCTCGTCGACGAAGAGCGGGACGACCAGCACGACGACGTCGGCCGACGGGACGGCGTCGGCGTAGTCGGTCGTGGCGCGCAACGCTCCGGACGGCACGAGCTCGGCGAGCGCGGCGGCGAGGCCCGCCTCGCCGGGGAACGGCTCGACACCCTCGTTGACCAGCCGCACGACGTCCGGGGCGATGTCGACCCCGACGACGGTGTGGCCCTTCGACGCGAACTGGGCGGCCAGCGGGAGGCCGATCTTGCCGAGTCCGATGACTGCGATGTGCACGGGACAGGTCCTCCGGAAGCGGTGCGGACGTCGGCGGCGAGCCTACGGGCGGGGCCGGTCCGGCTCGTCGACGGTGTGGCGACGGACGACCGGAGCCGGGTGGGCGCTACCGTGTCGCGTTCGCTCGACGAGGCACCGGACGCCGGAGTTGGAGGTTCCGATCGACCGCATGATCCTGCTCGCGGCCCTCGTGACGGCCCTGCTCCCGGGCGCCGCGCTGGTGTTCGCCCTCCGGCTCCGCTCGCCGCTGCTGTCGGCCGCGGTGATCCCGACCGCGTCGGTCGGGCTCCTGCTCGCCGTCGCCACGGCGGCCGCCCCGCTCGGCCTGCCGTTCTCCCCCGCCGTCGTGGGGAGCGTCGTCGCACTCCTGCTGGCGGTGGGGCTGCTGCGGCGGCTGCGCAGCGGCGGTCTCCCCGAGCGGCCGGCGTACCGGCGCCCCACCGCACCGGCGGTCGTCGGGCTGCTCGGCGGCCTGGCCGGCGCCGCCCTCGCGGCCCGCATGTGGCTGCGCGGATTCGGCGGTCTCGACCGGATCCCGCAGGAACACGACATGATCACCCACCTGTTCCTGGTCGGGTACATCGAACGTTCCGGTGAGGCGGCGCCCTGGCTGATCCGACCGATCGATGTGCTCACCCGCGAACCGGTGCGGTTCTATCCCGGGGGCGGGCACCTGACCCCGGCGCTGCTGTCCCGGCTCGGGGCGGACCCGGTCGTCGCGATCAACGCCGTCACCGTCGTCTGTCTCGCCGTCTGCTGGGTCGTGTCGGTGGCCGTGCTGACGGCGGTGGCCGCCCGCCGGATCGGCACCGGCCCGGGAACCGCCTGGCTCGCCGCGGGCACGGCTGCGGTGATCGCGCCCGCGCTCTACCGGCCCGGCGTCCATCTCATGCACGACGGGGGCATCTACTCGGCGGCGGTGGCCCTCGCGCTCGCCCCGGGGCTGATCGCGGCGCTGCTCCTCACCGCCGACCGGCCCGGTGTCCCGGCCGCGGTCGCGTGCGGGGCAGGGGCCGGCGGGCTCCTGGCCGTCCACCCGAGCGCGGCGGCCACCGTCGCCGTCAGCGTGGCGACGTGGCTGGCCGGTGACCTGTTCGGACGCGACGGGTGGCAGCGGATCCGCCGCGCGATGCCGGTGCTGCTGGGCGCCGGGATCGTCGCGGGCGCGCTCGCGCTGCCCCTGGTCCTGCAGGGCGGTGACTCGGCGGGGGCGACCGGATCGTTCCCGGTCAACCGGCAGGGTCTCCCGCTGGGCGACTCGATCGGCAGCGCGACCAGCCTGGTCTACGGCGGCTACCTCGACCCGGCGCGCGCGATCGGGCCGGCCGGCCTCACCGTCCTGTACCTCTACGGCGTGCTCGTGGTGGTCCGCGCGTGCGGTGGGCTCGGCCTCGTCGCGGCCTGGGCGAGCTGGACCGCGATCACCGTGTCGACGATGTTCGCGCCCGCCCAGGGACCGCTCCGGATGCTGACCGGGCTGTTCTACAACGACCAGCCGAGGATCTGGTCGCACGTCGCGATGTTCGTACCCTCCCTGGCCGCGCTCGGGGTGGTGCTGACCGTGACCGGCGCGGTCCGGTGGGCCCGGCGCCGGGTGCGCCGGCCGCTCCCGGTGCCGCTGCGGCCCCGTCCGGTCGCCTCGGCGCTGGTGCTGGCGGCGATGGCGGTGCTCGTCGCGGTCCCGGTCGGGCGGGCGATGGCGACGAACACCGAGGCGATCAGCACCCGGTACGCGCATCCGGACTTCGTCCGGGTCGGACCGGACGATCTCGCCGCCGTCCGCTTCCTGGCGGGGCGGGTCACCCCGGGCGAGCGGGTACTGAACTCGGCGAACGACGGTTCGATCTTCCTCTACGTCGACGCCGGCATTCCGATCGTCAACACGACGACGCTCGGCACCGGCGCGGCTCCGTACACCTACCAGCTGATGCGGTCGTTCCGGGACTATCCGGAGGACCCGGAGATCCGTCGGATGCTGCGCGATCTCGACGTGGGGTGGGTCTACGTCGACTCGGAGGCACCCGGGATCGGGGCGGGGGGAGCACCCGAGGGCTGGGTGGACGCCTCGACTAGGTTCACGACCGCACCGGGCCTCACCGACCTCGACCACGCGCGGTTGCCCGGCCTCACGCCGGCCTTCCGGAGCGGCACGGTCACGGTGTACCGGCTGGACCTCGATGCAATCGACCCGCCCGCCTGACGGAGCGGCCCGGAGGAAACATGCGTGTGCTCGTGACCGGCGGAGCCGGCTTCATCGGTTCCACCCTGGTCGACGCCCTGGTCGCCCGGGGCGACGAGATCCTGGTCGTCGACGACCTGTCGTCCGGCAAGCGGGAGAACCTCCCGGCCGGCGTCGAGCTGGCCGAACTCGACATCCGCGACGCCGAGGGGCTGGCCGCGCTGGCGGACCGGTTCCGGCCGGACGCGGTGCACCACCTGGCCGCGCAGATCGACGTCCGGACGTCGATGGCCGATCCGCTGCACGACGCCTCGGTGAACGTCCTCGGGACGCTCTCGGTGCTGCGGGCAGCGCAGGCATCCGGGGCGGGCGCGGTCGTGGTCTGCTCCACCGGCGGCGCGATCTACGGCGACGGCGCCCCGCTCCCGACCACCGAGAGCGAGCCGGCCGATCCGGAGTCGCCGTACGGGCTGAGCAAGCTGGCCGCGGAGCGCTACACCCGGTTCTTCGTGCGGGCGCACGGGCTGCCCGCGCTGGTGCTGCGGTTCGCGAACGTCTACGGCCCGCGTCAGCACCCGTCGGGCGGCGCGGGCGTGGTGTCGCTGTTCTGCGACCGGGCGCGCACCGGCGGGCGGCCGACGGTCTTCGGCGACGGCGGCCAGACCCGCGACTTCCTGTTCGTCGGCGACATCGCGCGGGCCGCGCTCGCGTCCGCCGACCGGCTCGCCGCCGGGGAGCTGGCTGGCGAGGTGTTCAACGTCGGCACCGGCACCGAGTCGACGATCACCGAGCTGGCCGCGACGATCGGCCGGGTGGCCGGCCTCGACCCGGCGGCGTTCACCCCCGAGTTCGAGCCGGCCCGGCCGGGCGAGCTGCGGCGCAGCTGCCTGGACCCGTCCCGCGGCATCGCCGCGCTGGGGCTCCCGCAGCCGACCGCCCTCGCCGACGGGCTGGCCGCGACCTGGGCCTGGCACACCGCACGCGGGTGAGCCGGCCCAGGCGGGCTCAGCTGTAGACGGCCAGCGTCAGCATCCCGAGCCAGGCCACCGCGAGCACCTGCAGCACCCGATCGGCGAGCGCGATCTCCTCCGGCTCGCCGCCGGTGCCCCGGTCGACGTCCACCGAGTAGCGCAGCACCGCGATCACGAACGGCACGATCGACAGCACCGACCACACGGTGTTGTGGTGCGTCTCGCGGATCTCGAACGCCCACAGGCCGTAGGTCATGATCATGACCGTGGCCGACAGCGACCAGATGTAGCGCAGGTACGAGGCCGAGTAGCTCTCCAGCGACTTGCGGATCTTCGCGCCGGTCTGCTCCGCGAGCGTCATCTCGGCGTAGCGCTTGCCGGCGACCATGAACAGCGAGCCGAACCCGGCGACCAGCAGGAACCACTGGGACAGCGGGATCGCCGTCGCGACACCACCGGCGATGGCGCGCATCAGGAACCCGGACGCCACGATGCAGATGTCGATCACCGGCTGGTGCTTGAGCCACAGGCAGTACGACAGCTGCACGACGACGTACACCGCGAGCACCACGATCAGCTCCCAGGTGACCGCCACGGCCAGCCCGATCGACGCCACGAACAGCACGCCGGCCGCGACGTAGGCCAGCGGCAGCGGCACGATGCCGGCCGCGATCGGGCGGCGCCGCTTGGTCGGGTGCGCCCGGTCGGCCTCGACGTCGAGCGCATCGTTCACCAGGTAGACGCCGGACGAGGCCAGCGAGAACGCGACGAACGCGACCAGGCAGTCGACCAGCACCGACGAGTCGAACAGGCCCCCGCCGACGAACGGCGCGGCGAGCACCAGGACGTTCTTCACCCACTGCCGCGGACGCATGGTCCGCACCAGCCCGCGGGCGACCATCGCCGGCGTCCGCTCGGACGGGTCCATCGGGACATGCGGCGCCGGCCCGCGGCCGGCGGCGTCGGCGGCATGGCCCTCGGGGGCGCCCGCGTCGTCCGGGGCGTCCGGCACCACCGGGGTGGTCGGGTCGGCCGCCTCGGCGACGGCGGCCTTCGAGTCGGTGGCGGAGTCGGCGGCGGTGGTGCCGGTGGCCTTGGCGCCGGCGGAGTCGGCCGGGGTGTCCCGGTCGTCCTTACCGCTCTCGACGCGGGTGCGGTCGGTGCTGGTCATGCGCTCACCCTCCGGAGGTGGGGTTGCGACGTGCGGCGCTGCGCCGGATGACGGATCGCGCGCCGGTGGCCACGGCCGCGCCGAGCGCGGTGCCGGTGGCGACGTCGGTCGGGTAGTGCACGCCGAGGACCAGGCGGGAGAGCGCCATCAGCCCGACGGTCGCCGTCGCGGCGATCCGCGACCGGCGGCCGAGCAGGCCGCCGTACAGCACGGCGGCCGCGGTGGTGGACGTGGCGTGCGAGGACGGGAAGCTGAGCCGGCTCGGGGTGCCGACCAGCACCCGGACCGACGGGTGGTCCGGGCGGCGGCGGCGCACGACCCGCTTGACGCCGATCGAGGCGCCGTGCGCGAACGCGACCGCGGCCGCCGAGCCGAGCCACTCCCGCCGGCGCGGGCGGTCGAGCACGGCGCCGGCGACGCCGATGGCGAGCCAGCCCGCGGCGTGCTCGCCGAACAACGACATCCCGCGTGCGACGCGGACGGACGGCCCGTTCGCGAGGGCGTTCTGCACGCCCGCGAGGACGGCGGTCTCCCCGCTCGCGGGGGTCGCCGGGGTGCGGGCCGCGTCGGACGTCGGGTGCGGACCGGAGCGGTCCAGGGTGTCGGCCACGGGGTGGGGCCCTCCAGGCGTGCCGCTGGCACCCGGCTCGATCCGGGCGATGACAGCGGGTGATGGTACGCCCGGGCGGCCCGGCGACCGGCCCCGGGGCGGGCCGTCGCGGCCCGTGTGATGCTCCGGTGAACGCGCGGCCACCGCCGCGTGACCCGCCGGAGTACACGCCGCAACACCGCGCCGGTGTCCCGGCCGGCCGGCCCACGACGCCCGGGCGACGCCGGTCAGAACCAGCGCTCGAGGACCTCCGCGATCCCGTCCCGCGAGTTCGGCGCCGTCACCTCGTCGGCCAGCCCCACCAGGTCCGGGTGCGCGTTGCCCATCGCCACGCCGGTCCCCGCCCAGCGCAGCATCTCCCGGTCGTTCGGCATGTCCCCGAAGGCGATCGTCTGCGCCGCGGTCACCCCGAGCCGGGCCGCGACGTCGGCCAGCCCGGTCGCCTTGGTGACGCCCGGCGCGGACGCCTCCAGTAGCCCCGACGGGTGCGAGAAGGTCAGGTCCGCGATGCCGCCGACCTCCGGTTCGAACGTCGCCATCATCTGCTCGCTGGTCAGCTCCGGCGCGCGGATCAGCAGCTTCGTGACCGGCCGGGCGACCAGCTCGTCCCGGCTGGCCGGGCCGCCGTCGTGCGCACCCCAGGCGTGCACGTAGCCGGGCCCGGTGAGGAACTCGTCGACGGTGCCGAGCTCGACCCGGCCGGTGGCCGCGGTGCCGACCCGCTCGACGCCCAGGCCGCAGCCCGGGAACAGCTTCCCGGCCAGCGCGGCGAGCCGGCGGACCGCGTCCGGCTCCAGGGTGTGCGCGCCGAGCAGCACGTCGTCCACCGCGTCGTAGAGCACGGCGCCGTTCGCGCAGACGCACAGCCGGACCATCCCGGCCGGCAGCTTGGCGATCACCGGCGGGATCCAGCGCGGCGGGCGCCCGGTCACGAGCACGAAGCCGGCACCCGCGTCGACCAGCCGGGAGATGACGGCGGCGGTGCGCGGGGAAACGGCGTCGCGGTCGTCGAGCAGGGTGCCGTCGACGTCGGTCGCGACCAGCCGGGGCGGGTTGTCGGCGATCACGCCTCGAGCGTACGGAACACCGGCGCCCCGCCGGGTCGCCGGACATCCCGCGGGACGCGCCGGAGTGGTTACCCTCGGCGGGTGCGCGTTCTGGTTGTCGCGACCCCCCTGGCGGGGCACCTGACACCGCTGCTTCCGTTCGCGCACGCACTGTGGGACTCCGGCCACGAGGTGCTGGTCGCCTGCGGCGGGGAGGCGCTCCCGGCAGGCGGCACCGGCGCGCTGCCGTTCATCGACGTCGCCCGGAACCTGCGGATCGGCCGGCTCGCCGCCCGGTCGCTGGTAGCGCACCCGGTGACCGCGCGGGCCGAGCTCGCCGGGCGCGGCGGGGACGCGGGCGTCCGGTCGCTGTTCGGCCCGGTCAACGAGGAGCTCACCGACGCGCTGGTGACCGTCGCCGAGCAGTGGCGGCCGGACATCGTGCTGCACGAGCCGCTGGCCGCCGGCGGCGCGGTCGCCGCGGCCCGGCACGACGTGCCCGCGGTGCTGCACGAGAACGGCCTGCTCGACGGCCTCGCCACCACCCGGGTGCTGCTCGACTCGCGCCCGCTGCAGCGGGCCAGGGCCCGGCACGGCGTGCGCGGCGTGCCGCCGCCCGCGATGGCGCTGACGATCACCCCGCAGAGCCTGGCCGGCCCGCGCGACGCGCTCGCGGTGCGGCCCGGCCGGGCCGGTGCCGGGGGCCCGCTGCCGGGCTGGCTGCGGGCGCCGTCGGTGCGGCCGCGGGTGCTGGTGCTGCGCGGCGGCGGCCCGATGCGCGGCGACCTGCAGGCGTCCGCGCTGCGGGTGGTGGCTGCCGCGGACGACCTGGACTGCGAGCTCGTGCTGGTGCGCCCGCCCGCGCGGCTGCTGCGCCGGGGCGGGCGGGGGGTCCGGCCGGTCGGCCGGGTCGCGCTCTCCGAGCTGCTGCCGGCGTGCGCGGCGGTGCTGCACGGCGGGAGCTCCGGGCACGTGCTCGCCGCGCTGGGGGCCGGCCTCCCGCAGCTGGCCCTGCCCGGTCCGGGTGACCGCCGGTACAACGCGGAGCTCGTCGACGCGCGCGGCGCCGGGATCGGCGGCGCGGTCACCGAGGACGCGCTGCGCAGGCTGCTGCACGACGGCGAGATCGCCGCCGCCGCCCGGGAGGTGCGCGCCGAGATCGCCGCGATGCCCTCACCCCAGTCGCGGGTGGACATCGTCGCCGCACTGATCTGAGGACCGGGGCGCCGCGCCCCGCGGGGCTCAGAAGACGGCGACCGCCACGATCAGGCCCAGTGCGACATGTGCGGCGGCGACGACCTTCGCTGCCGCCCGCGGCTCCTCGGACTGGATGATCTCGCCGATGTCGATCCCGGTCACCCACTCCAGCAGCCGCACGGCGCCGACCTGGGCGATGATCCCGATCAGGCCGAACACCAGCGACGAGATGACGCCCTGCAACAGCGACCCGTAGGACGCGTAGATCGCCAGCACGATGATGAACGCCATCGAGATCATCCCGGCGGCGGTGATCGTGACGGCGTTCGGCAGCCCGGCCCGCACCATCTGCGGCAGCTTGCCCGGGGTGGTGAGGTCGATCGCCCAGAAGCCGATCAGCATCATCAGGGTGCCGATCACCGCGTAGAGCAGGATCGCGCCGATGCCACGGCCGAGGAAACCCCAGTAGGTGGCGTCGAGCGCCTGGGCGAGGATCACGGTGGTACCTCCGGAGGGGAGCGGGGAGCGGTCAGGAGTGCGGGATGCGGTGCGGCACGAAGGCCGCGCCGTCGTCGGTGATCAGGCCGGCGGTCTCGCGGATGCCCAGCCCGGCCGCGGTGTCACCGACCAGCCAGGCGCCGAGCACCGGCCGGAAGCCGTCGAACTCGGGCAGCGGGTCGAACAGCTGGTAGACGTACCCCTCGTCGCCGTAGACGCCACCGGTGGCCGTCTCGTAGCCGGGCGCGACGATCGAGATGTTCGCCCCCTCGCGCCCGAGCAGCGGCTTGCGCACGTACTCGGTGAGGATGCCAGGGTTGCCCAGCGACGCGGGCAGCAGGTTCGGGTGCCCGGGGTACATCTCCCAGAGCACCGCGAGCAGCGCCTTGTTGGACAGCAGCGACTTCCAGAGCGGTTCCAGCCAGAGCGTCTCCGGCTGACTGCGGGTGACGTGCTTGCCGAACTCGTCGGACAGCACCCACTCCCAGGGGTAGAGCTTGAACACCGACGACATCGGGACCTCCTCGAGGTCCACGAACCGGTCCAGCGCGGAGTCCCAGCCGATGTCCTCGATGGACAGTCCGACGGTGTCGATGCCCGCCTCGGCCGCCGTCTCCTGCAGGTAGCCGACGGTGATGTGGTCCTCCCCGGTCGACTCGGCCCCCGACCAGGTGAAGTGCACCTCCGGCGACGGCAGCGCGGCCTTGATCTCGGCCCACCGCTCGACCAGCTTCTCGTGCAGCGAGTTCCACTGGTCGTCGCCGGGATGGGTGTCCTGCAGCCAGTACCACTGCGGGATCGACGCCTCCAGCAGCGACGTCGGGGTGTCCGCGTTGTACTCCAGCAGCTTCGCCGGGCCGGAGCCGTCGTAGCGCAGGTCGAAGCGGCCGTAGACGTGCGGATCGGAGCGCCGCCAGGAGTCGGTGACCGCCTGCCAGCTCCACTCGGGCAGCGCGAAGTCGGCGAACCGGCCGGTGGTCACCACGTGGTCGACGGCGGACAGGCACATCGAGTGCAGGACCTCGACGTCGGCCTCCAGGGAGAGGATCTCGTCCATCTCGAACGTGTAGTGGACCGACTCGTCCCAGTACGGGCGCTCGCCGCCGGACCCGTCCAGGCCCGGCGACCCGAAGACCATGCCCTGGTCGGCGACGGTGCGCTGCCAGCCCGGCCGCGGGGTGCCGCGTTCGCGTCGCACGCCTCAGCTCCCGCTGGACGTGCCGGAGCCGCCGGAGGACGTCGATGAGCCGCCCCCGACGCCGAGCCCGCCGCGGGAGATCGTCCCGCCGCGGGTGGTCGATCCGATGGTGGAGCCGGTGGTGCCGCTGCGCACGGTGGTGCCGCTCGGCGGCGGGGTCACGTTCCCGCCGGTCGCGACCTGCCCGACGTTGCCGGTGCCGCCGTAGTTGTAGTGGTACTGCCGCCCGCCGCCGCCGAGGAAGATCGGCACGAAGGCGAACCCGCCGCCGCCGGTGCTGACCTGGCCGCTCTGCGAGGTGCCCGCGCAGTTCTCGTCCGGGACGACGACCTGGTTCTCGTCGACGCAGCGCGCATCGACCGTCTCGGTGCCGCCGCCGGACGCCGCGTAGACGGCCGCGATCAACGCGACGACGCCGACCGTGGCGCCGGTACCGATCAGCACCCGCTTCGTGGTCTTCGACCGGGCCTCGCGGCGGCGCACCTCCTCGCGGTCGGCGCGCAGCTTCTGCTCACGGGCCCGCTTCTCGGCGAGCGTGGGCTCGCGCGGCGTCGTGCTGCCGTCCTGGTGCCGGATCCGGCCCGGCCGCCCTGCCCCGTCGGTCATCGCTGTTCACCCATCGCCGCATCCCCCCTCGCGCACCCTAACGGTCCCCGCCGACCCCCGTGCGCGGACCGGCGACGCCGCCGGGCACCGGTCCGCGGCGCCCGGGCACCCCCGGCCGGACGAGCGGGACCGGCGCCGTCCGCGCGCGGCCGTCACCTGCACGTTCACAGCACCCGGCCGACCGACCGCCGCCCCGGTACCCCGGCCGGATGAAGCCGCGGGCCGGGCCGCTGCATCATGGACGGGTCATGGATCCCAGCTCCCCCACCGGCTCCGCTCCCCGCCGGCACGCCGACCCCGGGCCTGCCGACACCGGGGAGCAGGTCTACGACGGCTACGACGGCCGCTACGCCCGCGCCGCGCACGGCGCCCCGGGCGGCGGTGCGACGTCCGTGCTGACCCGCCCGGCCGGCACATCGACGACGGCGACCCCGGTGGCCCCCACCCGGAGCCGCCGCCGGGCCGCCGGGCCCGAGGCGACGGTCCCGCACGACCACGGCAACGACCACGGCGGCCCGCAGCGCGGGCCGCTCGGCGCCCGCCGGGTCGGCATCGGGATCCTGATCGGCGCCTTCCTCATGCTGACGGTCGCGTCGCTGGACTCGCTGCTCGGCGCGGAGGTGCCGGTGCTGGGCTCGTTCGCGTCGTCCGGGGTGCCGCCGCGGGTCGAGGCGCCGCCGCCGCTCCCGCCGCCGCCGGACACCCCGGGCACCTGCCTGAACTGGAGCCGGGCCGACGCGACCGACACCGTTGCCGTCGACTGCGCGCAGCCGCACCTGTTCGAGCAGGCCGGCCGGGTCGCGCTGGCCGACCAGGCGGTGTTCCCGGCCGACGAGTCCTGGCAGACTCTGGTCGCCGAGCGCTGCACCCCGGTCGTCACGCAGTACCTGGACGGGCGGTTCGATCCGGACGGCAAGTTCCGGGTGGGTGCGCTCAAGCCGTCCCAGCAGCGGTGGGACGAGGGCGACCGGGGGATGCGCTGCGGCCTGCAGATGGCGTCCCGCAGCGGCGCCATGTTGCCGATCACCGGGCGGGTCGCCGACCAGGACCAGTCCGCGGTCCAGCCGGCCGGGACCTGCCTGGCCATCGACGGGCGCACCGTCGGCGACCCGACCGACTGCGCAGGCCCGCACGCCGTCGAGGCCGTCGGCGTGATCGACCTGGGCACCGAGTTCCCGGAGGCGTTCCCCACGGTCGAGGACCAGGACCGCTTCCTGCAGCCCGCCTGCACCGAGGCCGCGAACACCTTCGCCGGCAACGACCGGGTGATCGGCGAGAAGGGCCTGACCGTCTACTGGGGCAACCTGTCCGAGGCGTCCTGGAACGCGGGCAGCCGCAAGGTCAACTGCAACATCGGCACCCTGCTGCCGGACGGCAGCGGGTTCGCCACGATCACCGGCTCGGTGCGCGGGGAGCTGGTCGTCGGCGAGCAGCCCGCCCCGCCCGCCGCGACGGTGCCGGGTGCCCCGGCCGATCCGTCCGCGCCCGCCGATCCGTCCGCCCCGGCCGATCCGTCCGCGCCCGGTTCGCCGGCGCCCGTCGAGCAGCCCGGCTCCGGGCAGCCCGCCGCGCCGGACGGCGGCACGACACCGCCGCCGGATCTCGACGTGCCGCCGGGGCTGCCCGGCCTCGACGGCTGACGCCGTGCCCGTCCCGATGACGCCGGACCGGTTCGAGGAACTGGTCGGCGACGCGCTCGACCTGCTGCCGGAGCGGCTCGCGGCGGCGATGGACAATGTCGTCGTGCTGGTCGAGCCGCGCAATCCCGACGAGCCGGACCTGCTCGGGCTCTACGAGGGCGTCGCGCTGACCGAGCGGACCGCCGACTACGCGGGCGAGCTGCCCGACCGGATCACCCTCTACCGGGATGCGGTGCTCGACTTCTGCGACGACGAGGAGCAGGTCGTCGACGAGGTCGCGATCACCGTGGTGCACGAGATCGCGCACCACTTCGGGATCTCCGAGGACCGGCTGCACGAGCTCGGCTGGGGCTGAGCTCGAGGCGGGTCAGCCGGCCGTCGCGAGTGCGGTCCTGAAGTGCGGGACCACCTCGTTCGCGAACAGGTCGGTGTTGCGACGCACCAGCTCGGCCGGCATGTCCCCGATCGCGAGCATGGTCATCATCTGGCCGAATCCGAGCTCGTCGCGCAGCTCTCCGATCCGGTTGCGGACCGACTCGGGCCCGCCGACGATCACGTACCCCTGCTCGACGAGCTCGGAGTAGGACAGCTCCGGATAGGGCTTGAGGTTCGCCTTGAGCAGGCCGCGCAGCGCCGGCGGGGACATGTAGCCGGGCGGGAACACCATCTCGGCGCTCTGCCGCAGTCCCTTGTGGAACAGCCACTCGACGTGCCGGCGTGCCTCTTCGTGCGCCGAACGCTCGTCCTCACCGATGAACACCGGCACCGCCAGCGCGATCTTCTCCCGCTCCACCTCGTAGCCGATGTCGGCGGCGGCGCCCCGGTAACCATCGAACCAGGTTTTGACCACCGCGGTCGGGGCGTACACCGAGACGTAGAGGAAGCGGTTCTCGGCGACCCAGCGCATCGTCTCCGGGCTGCCCGCGCCGGGCACCGCGATCGGCGGGTGCGGCGACTGCAGCGGACGCGGCCAGACGTTCACGTAGCGGTACTCGTAGTGCTCGCCCACCCACTGGAACGGCCCCGGCGTGGTCCACGCCTTCCGGATCAGGTCGAACGCCTCGTTGAACCGGGACCGCGACTCGGCGGGGCTGACGCTGTGCGCGAAGTGCTCCCACCCGATCCCGCGGACGAACCCGGACACCAGGCGGCCGTTCGTGAGGTGGTCGAGCATCGCCACCTCCTCGGCCACCCGGAGCGGGTTCCCGCGGATCGGGATGGCGTTGCCGAGGACCAGGATCGACGAGTTCGACGTCCGCCGGGCGAGCGCCGCGGCCATGATGTTCGGCGAGGGCATCATCCCGTAGCCGGACTGGTGGTGCTCGTTCACCACGATGCCGTCGAAGCCGACCGCGTCGGCGTGCTCCAGCTCATCGAGGTAGCGGTGGTAGAGCTGCACGCCGCGGGCCGGGTCGAAGTTCGCGTTCGAGTAGTTCAGCGACATCGACGGGTACTTCTCCAGGTCGTCGAAATCGTCCGGTAGGTACGGGTAAGGCATCAGGTGGAAGAAGTTGAACTTCACGACCGGCCTCCTGCGCGCTCGGAGAGGAAGGTGACGACGGCCTCGGCGACGGCGTCCGGGCGCTCCCCGTACAGCGCGTGCCCGCAGTCGTCGACGACGACGAGCTCGGCATCGGGGATCCCGGCGGCGTAGCGCTCGCAGTGCACCCGCGGCACGATCCGGTCCTCGCCGGCCGCGATCACCCGGGCCGGCATCGAGATCCGGTGCAGCCTGCTCTCCAGCCGCGGGTTGTTCAGGAACGGCCGCCAGCCGAACCGGGCCAGCGAACCCAGCTCCCGGTAGGTCGCGACGATCTGGTCGGTCCCCGGGGCGACCGAGAGGATCCGCTCGACCAGCGCCGGATCGTGGTAGAGCGCCGCGACCAGCTGCGGCGGCGTCATCAGGAACAGGTCGGCGACCAGGTGGCCGGGGATCCGCAGCCCGACCGGGCCGAGCAGCACCAGGCTGCGGAACCGCTCCGGCGAGTGCACCGCGAGCTCGGCGGCCAGCCACCCGCCGAACGACGCCCCGACCAGGTCGACCCGGTCCAGCTCGAGCCGGTCGAGCACGTCGAGGTAGTGGTAGACGAGGTCGTCCACACCGCGCAGCTCGGGCAGGTCGTCCGAGCCGCCCCAGCCGGGATGGTCAGGGGCGATGACATCGGCCGATCCGGACAGCCGTTCGTGGAACGGTCCCCACACCCCGGCCCCACCGGCCGCGTGCAGGAAGAGCAACGGGTGCCCGCTCCCGGACCGGAAGTAGCTGATCGATCCGCTTCCGGCCGCCAGCTCTCGCGCGACGGCCGGTCCTTCCACGACATCGGTCACCGGTGTCTGCCTCCCCTGGTCGGTCGCCCCGGCACCGTCCGGCGCCGCGGGGCGTGGCGACTGCCACAACCACGCCTCGACGCTACGAGCGGCGGCGCACACCCGCGATCCGTTCACCGCTGTGCGGCGATCCACTTCCTGCGCAGCCGCCACCGGACCGGACGTTGACATCAGCCGGGCTCGCTGGCCAGGCTGACGTCCATCGGACAGATGTCCGCCAATGGAGGCGAGCATGGCCGGATCGGCGCCGTCGGACGTGACACGCCCGGACGCCCGTCGGCTGAGCCGGGGCACCGGGTTCAGCACCCCGGATCCGCACCGGGCCAGGACCCGGACCGAGGCGTTGCTGGACTGCGCGCACGCGATGGCGGTGCGCGACGAGTCACGGTTCCGCGCGCAGGTGCGGTTCGCCTCGGTCGGCGGGATCGGCCTGCTGGCGACCACCTACCGCTCCCCGGTGGCGATCACCTGCGTGCCACCCATCCCGTGGGTCACGCTGAACTTCCTGTCCACCGGATCGGCCGTCTCGTCGGTGGAGGGCAGCCCGCCGCTCGCCCTCGACGCGGACCGCGCGACCGTGTTCACCTACGACCGCCCGCTGACCATCCGGCTGTCACCGGAGGCGTACCAGCTCATGGTGCTGATCGACCGTCGTCGGCTGGAGACCGCGCTGGAGCGGATGCTCGGCCGGCGGCCGGCCGGGCCGCTGTCGTTCGAGGCGGCCCTGGACGTCGGCACCAGCGGTGTCACGGCGGCCGTGTCGATGTTGCTCCACGTGCTGCGCACCAGTCCGGGCGGGCGGCCGCCCCCGGCCGTGGCCGCCGAGGCGGAACGGTCCCTGGTGTCGGCGTTGCTGCTCGGCCATCGGCACCGGCACACCCGGGCGCTGTTCGCCGAACCGGAGCGCCCGCCGCCGCGGACGGTGGCCCGAGTGCTCGAGCTGATCGAGTCGAGCACCGACGAGTCGCTGGGCGTCGCCGACCTGGCCCGGGAGGCCGGGATCAGCGAGCGCGCCCTGCACGCCGCGTTCGGCAGGCACACCGGCAGCACGCCGATGGCCTATCTCCGCCGGGTCCGGCTCGACCGGGCGCGGGCCGAGCTGGCCGCGGCGGATCCGGCGACCGACTCGGTCACCGAGGTGGCCCTGCGGCACGGGTTCGGGCACCTCGGCCGGTTCGCCGCCGCCTATCGGGCCCGGTTCGGGGAGTCGCCGTCGACCACCCTGCGCCGCTGATCCGACGGCACGGGTCGGGCGGAGCCGGCGGGGACGACCCCCGGCAGCCGGCCCGTCGGCGGTGGCCGCGGGAGCCGGCCCGGCGCAGGCGAGGCGGACGACCGGCCCGGCGGCAACAGGCCCGGCGGGCCGTCAGCGGCGCAGCGTGGCCGAGGGGTGCTCTCCGAACCGGGCCCGATAGGCGGCGGCGAACCGGCCGGCGTGGGCGAAGCCGTTGTCCTGCGCGATCCGGGTGACCGACGCGTGCGGGCCGCCCCCGAGCAGGTCGCGACGCGCCCGGTCCAGCCGGATCCGGCGGGAGTGCGCGGCAGGCGTCGTCCCGAGGTGCCGACGGAACGCGGCGAGCAGCGTCCGCTCGCCGACCCCGGCCACCCGGGCCAGCTCGGCGACCGGGACCGCCCTGTCCGGATTCGTCTCGAGGTGGGACAGCGCGTCCCGCAGCACCCGCGGCGACGGCAGCGCCAGGTGCCGGGTGAGCTGCTCGGACGACGAGTGCCGGTGCTCCAGCACCAGCAGTGAGCCGATCGTCCGCTCGAACTCGGCGGCCACCGTCGGCCGGAGCCCGGCGGGCCCGGACTCCTCGACGGCACCGAACAACGCCCGGACCGCCCCGGGAAGCGCCGAGCCGGCGTCGACGGCGGGCTCGAACACGAGATCGGCATCCACCTGCTCGCCGAGTACCGCCGCCCACCGCTCGCGCAGCGCCGCCCGCTCCAACCGCACCACCAGCAGCACCAGATCGGCGCTCCATTCCATCCGCAGCGGGGCGACGGCGGAGATCACCGCGCCCCGACCGGCACCGGCTGCCACCGACCGGCCCAGGTGATCCAGCCGGAAGCCGCCCCGGACCGGCAGGTGGATCGTCACGAAGTCGTCCAGCGGGGGCGCACCGATCTCGACCCCGGCGCCGTAGCGGAACGCCATCAGCCGCAGGCCGGCGACCTGGACACCGCGGATGTCCGCACGCAGCCGGGCCGCGCGGTCCGACAACCGCATCGAATGCCCGTTGAGCAGGGCGACCGCGCGTGAACGGATCTCGTCCGGATCGGAGGAGCGCAGCAAGGTGTGGGCCGCGAGCGGACCGGTCGGACGACACGCGGCTGTGGCCTCCGGGTCGGCCATGACCCTCCACTTCCCGTGACCCAGCGGAAGGTGCCCACTGATCGGACAGGTGTCCGTCATCGAAACGCCGCGCAGTCCCGGTGTCAACGCCCGTCCGGACCGACCCGTTGCGGGAATCGGACGGTGCCGGCGGATCGCGGCTCGCCGGACGGACCGGAGCCGCCCTACCGTCCGGCGACACTTCTCAACCGGAGGCCGCCGATGTCCTCGACACTCGACACCCAGACCCACTCAGGGACCACCCCGCTCCTGGCGGCGGTGGACGAACTCGTCCCGCTGTTGCGGGCGAACGCCGCCGAGGCCGAACGAACCCGGCGGATCCCGCAGGAGAGCATCCGGGCCCTGCAGGACGCGGGCGCCTTCCGGATGACGACGCCGCGGCGCTACGGGGGCTCGGAGACCGACATCGTCGAGCTGACCCGGGTGCTCGACGCGATCGGGCGCGGCTGCGGGTCGACGTCCTGGGTCACGTCGTTGCACGCCGTCGGCGCCTACTTCGTCGGCCGCTACGACGACCGCGCGCAGGACGAGGTCTGGGCCGACGGCCCGGACAGCCGGGTGGCCAGTGTGTTCAGCCCCGGCGGTGTGCTCACTCCGGTCGACGGCGGCTACCTGCTCAGCGGGCGCTGGCCGTTCAACACCGGCTGTCGCTCCGCCACCTGGGACGTGGTCGCCGCCCAGGTCGACGGGCCGGCGGACGGGCCGCCGGAGATCCTGCTCGCCCTGGTCCCGATGTCGGAGCTCACCATCGCCGACGACTGGCACCCGTCCGGGCTCGCCGGCACCGGCAGCAACACCACGGTGGCCGAGTCGGTGTTCGTGCCCGAGCACCGGTTGCTCCCGGTGGCCGAGGCCCTGGCCGGGGGCACCCGGTCCGTCGCGAACGCCGACGCCGACCTGTACCACTGCGCGCTCTTCCCGTTCGTCCTGGTCAGCAGCACCGGGACCCCGCTGGGGATGGCCCGGGCCGCGATGGACCACTTCCGCGAACGAGCACCCGGCCGGATGATCACCTACACCGGATGGACGGTGGCCGAGGCCCAGACCACGCACGTCACGGTGGCCGACGCCGCCGTGAACATCCGCGCGGCCGAACTGCTCACCCGCAACCTGACCGAGCGGCTCCGGGCCGCCGCGATCGCCCGCCGCGACCCGGGTGTGGCCGAGCGCGCGGCGATGCGGGCCGAGTCGGCGCACGTCGTCCGGCTGAGCAGGCTCGCCGTGGAAGCCCTGAACAGCATCAGCGGTGCGTCGTCGATCCAGGGCGACGTGCCCATCCAGCGGGTGTTCCGCGACATCGAGGCGCTGAGCCTGCACGCGGCTCTCAACCTGAACACCAATCTCGAGGTACACGGGCGGGTGCTGATGGGGCAGGACCCGGCGACACCGTTCCTCTGATCCGGGTCAGTGTGACCCGGTCCGGCCGTCCGGCATCGGATCCCACAGCTCGAGGGCCCAGCCGCCCGGGTCCCGGCGCAGCACCACCCGGCCGGTGTTCGGGACCGGCCGGTCCCGGCCGTAGGTCGCGGGCGGATTCGTGCGCTCGGGGTCCTCCCGGGCGCCGAGCAGCGCGAGCGTCGCGAGCCGGATCGCGGCGCCGTGGCTGACCACGACGACGGCGCCGCCGTCGACGCCGTCCAGCACCGCGTCCAGATCCGGCAGGAACCGGTCCCAGACGTCGCGCGCGGACTCGCCGCCGGGCATCGGCCGGTCGACCTCGCCGTCCCACCAGGAGGCGAAGACCTCGTCGAACGCCGCCCGCGCCTCGTCGTCGGCCCGGTTGTCGAGATCGCCGACGAAGATCTCGTGCGCGCCGGGGAGCAGCTGCACGTCGAGCCCGAGCACGGCACCGATCGGGGCCGCCGTCTCGCGGGCCCGGGTGGCCCGGGACGCGTACAGCGCGCGGACCGGCCATCCGGCGAACAGCCTGCCGACCTCGGCGGCCTGCTCGTGGCCGAGCTCGTCCAGTGACGGGCCGGGGACGGTGGTGTCGAGCGCGTGCCGGACGTTCGACGGGGTGCGGCCGTGCCGGACCAGCACCAGGCGGACCGCACCGTCGTCCGGCGGGACGGCCGGTTCCCGGATCCCGCCGCCGGCGGCGGCGAACGCGGTGGCGGTGTCGTCGCTCACCGGCCAGCCCCCTCGCGGATCGCGGCCAGCCAGCGCTGGGACGCGGCGTGGTCGTCGGCGGTGGCGACGGTGGGCGGTGCCACCGGGCTGCCGACACCGCCCGGCCGCTCCGGTCGCGGTTCGGAGCGCGGGAAGGAGCCGAGGTAGATCAGCCGGTCGCAGCGCCGGTGCAGGGCGGCCAGCGCCTCCCCCATCGCCGGGTCGGCGACGTGCCCGGAGCAGTCCAGATGGAACCAGTACTCGGCGTGCCGGTCCTTCACCGGGCGGGACTCGATCCGGGTCAGGTCGATCCCGCGGACGGTCAGCTCGGTGAGCAGGCCGAGCAGCGTGCCGGGCCGGTTCGTGGTGGTCGCGGCGAGCATCGTGCGGTCCCAGCCGGTCGGCTCCGGCGGCAGCGCGGGCCGGGTGAGCAGCACGAACCGGGTGACGGCCCCGGGATTGTCGGCGATGTCGTCGGCGAGCACGGCGAGCCCGTGCCGGGTCGCGGCGAGCGGCGCGGCGACCGCGGCGTCGACCTCGCCGCGGGCGACCTGGGCGGCGGCCTCCGCGGTGGACGAGCTGACCCGGACCTCGGCGCCGGGCAGGTGCTCGGCCAGCCAGCCGCGGGTCTGCGCGATGCCGTGGCCGTGCGAGGCGACCGTGCGCACCGCGGCGAGATCACCGGCCCGGTCGGTGCCGGGCCTTCCGAGCAGGCAGAACCGGACCGCGATCCGGGCCTCCCGGGTGACCACCAGCGGCGGATCGGCGACCAGGCCGTCGAGCACCGGCGGCACCGCGCCCTCGACGGTGTTCTCGATCGGGACGCAGCCGGCGTCGACCGAGCCGTCGCGGACGGCGGCGAGCACCGCCGGGGCGCCGGGCAGCGGCACCAGCTCGGCGTCCCGGGACTCGGGCAGGGTGTGCAGCGCCTGCTCGGTGAAGGTGGCGTGCGGGCCCAGGAACCCGATCCGCGGCGGGCTCGGCATCGGTTCAGTCCAGCAGCCCGAGCGCGACGAGATCGGCGATCGGCACCGGATCCGGGTCGACGCCGCAGCGCGGCAGCACGGCGCGGACCTGCTCGACGGCGGCCGGGGGCAGCTCGTCCAGCTCGCGGGCGAGCTTCTCGCCGTCGGTGCACTCCAGCGCGTCCTGCACCGGATCGGGCGACGCGCTGACCCCGGTCATCCGGGCGACCGCGGCGATCAGGTTGAGCAGGCCGTGCCTGCCCCGGGTGAACGAGCCGGACGGCTCCTCGCGGACGATCCGGTCGACGCCCTGCGCGGAGATCCCGCCGGTGCCGCTCTCCAGGCCGGCCTGCAGGAAGGCGTGCACGTCGTCGACCTCGGGCACGTCGGACGGCCGCGGGCCGCCCATCCGGATCTTCGGCGTGCAGCCGTGCTCGGCGACCCTGCGGACGGCGGCCAGCCAGGCCAGCGTGCCCTCGTCGTCGCCGTCGACCGGGCGGCGCGGTTCGACGACCGGCGTCACCTCGTCCGGGACGAACTCGGAGACGCGCTCCAGCCAGATGCCGTCGACGTCCGGCGGCGCGGCGCACTCCACGGTGCTCGGCGTGAGCAGGCTGGACCGGGAGAACACGGTGGACAGGGCCTTGGGGACCGCGCCCAGGCCGGTGTCGACGACGAGCGCCAGCTCGGCGGGGCGGCTCGGGGCGGACCGGGCCAGCTCGGTGACCACGGCGGGCAGCTGCGAGGCGGGGCAGACCAGCCGGCCGACGAGGCCTCCGTAGTGGCCGTCGCGAGCGGCGAGGTAGCGCGACACCACGGCGTCGACACCCGGTGCGACGCTCCGCGGCTGCAGCAGGCTGGTGTCGTCGACCAGCGCAGCCAACAGCGGCCGGATCGGCCACGGGTCGGCAGCGGAACCCGAGGGCACGGTCATCACGTCGACAGACGCTAACGGTCGGGTCACGGCGGGTGGACAACGGGGGTTGCCGGGCCGGTCGAACGGCGCCGCGTCCAGCACTGGACAGGGGACACTCACACCTGTTTAGGTAAGGGTTACCTAATGGAGGTGAGAGTGGGAACCACCCGCACGCGGCGCCCCCCGACGCCCGCCGTCGCCGAGCGCGCCCGCAGCCTGGTCACCCGTGGCGGTCGCGCCGCGCTCGTCGGGACCGGGGAGCCGGAACCGTGCGCGCCGCTGATGCACCACACCTGGCCGGACGGCACGACCGACATCCTGCTGCCCGACGACCATCCGGTCCGCAGGCAGGCCCGGCTCGCCGTCGACGGCCTCCCGGTGATGCTGGAGCTGACCGGACCGACCCCGGTGCCGCTGCCCGAGCCGGTGCGCGAGCTGCTCTGGCTGCTGGGCCGCCTGCACGAACCCGACCCGAGGACGGGCCGGGACCGGGCGCTGCGGCTGGCCGAGCGGTCGCCGCACCCGAACCTGCTCGACGCCGGGCGGGGCGCGACGCTGCTGCGCCTGCAGCCGTCGTCGGCGGTGTACTCCGACGCCGAGGGCTGCGCGCCGGTCTCACCGGTGGAGCTGTCGGCCGCCGAGCCGGACCCGTTCTGCCGGGTCGAGCAGGCGTGGCTGGAGCACCTGGACCGGGCGCACCCGGACATGCTGGCCGCGCTGCGCAGGCACCTGCCGCACGCGCTGCGCGCACCCGGCGACGCGACGGGGCGGATCCGGCCGATCGGCGTCGACCGGTACGGGCTGCGGGTCCGGGTGCCCGCGTCCGGCGGCGGCACCCAGGACGTGCGGCTGGCGTTCTCGGCCGAGGCGAGGACCCCGACCGAGCTGCAGAAGCGGTTCGCCGAGCTGGTCGGCTGCCCGGTGGCGCAGCAGCCCTGAGCCTGCTGTCAGGTACCCGCGGCCGCGAGGTGCTCGGTCTGCACCTTGCGGGTCACGTGCCGCTCGGCGAAGAACGACGCCACCGGCACGGTCCCCGCCGCCAGGATCACGACGGCGAACACCGGGTTCCACCGGCACCGCTCGGCCAGGATCAGCGTGCACACGATGTAGATCATGTACAGGAAGCCGTGCACCATGCCGATCAGTGCGACCGGGCGGGGATCGCCGAAGGTGTACTTCGCCGGCATGGCGTAGAAGGTGAGCAGCAGCAGGCCCACCCCGGTGACCCAGGCCGAGATCCGGAAGGCCTTGAGCGCGGTCGCGACGGTCACGGGGTCGCCTCCTCCTGCCGGGCCGCGAGGCGGGCCAGCTCATCGTTGTAGGCCCGCAGCTGGGGATCCACGGGCGGGGGTGCGGTCACGCCGGCCGGGCGCGCGGTGAACGGGGACGGCCGGGCCGCGGTGGCGGCAGGTTCCGGAGCGGCGGGCACCACGGTGGCTCCGGGGACCGCGGCGGCGAGGTCAACGGCACCGGAATCGCCGGCAGCGGGCCCACCGGCGGTGGGTTGGCCGCCGGCGGGCTCGCCGGTGGCGAACTCGTCCGCGGCGGCCTGGGCCGCGCGCAGGTCGCCGATCTCCAGGCGCAGGAACCGCCACCACATGATGCCGAAGAAGACCGCGAACAGCGGCCACTGCAGCCCGTACCCGATGTTCAGGGCCGAGCCCATCGCCGATCCGGCCCGGCCCCACTGCCAGGCGGCCAGCCAGCCACAGGTGACCATGGCACCGAGCGTGAGCACGTGCCAGGCCATCCACTTCGGGGACAGCAGCAACCGCAACACGCACCCAGGGTACGCACCGCGGTCGGCCGGAGCACCGGGCCTGCGAGGATCACCACGTGACGACGGCACCGGCCACCTCGGGTGGTCTGCGCGGATGGTTGAACCCGGCGGCACCGGCGGATCCGGTCGTCGTCACCGACCGGCGGGAACGACGGCTGATCGGCCTGGAGATCGCCGTCGTGCTGACCGTGACGCTCGGGCTCTCCGGGCTGCGCAGCGCGCTGTCGCTGCTGGAGGCGCTGCTCGCCCCGGCCCCGTTGACGGACCAGCAGGTGACGCTGAACGCCCCGGCGTCCACCGACACCTGGATCGACCTGGCGTTCCAGCTGGTCCGCGCGCTGCAGCTGGCCGGATGGGGTGCGCTGGCCGCGTACCTGCTGCTGCGCGCCGGGTTCGCGCTGCGCCGGGTCGGGCTGGACGGCCGCCGGCCGGGCCGCGACACGCTGCACTCGTTCGGGCTGGCCGCGCTGATCGGGATCCCCGGGCTCGGGCTCTACCTGCTCGGCCGGGTCGCCGGGATCACCCCGGACGTCGCACCCAGCACGCTGACCGACGACTGGTGGCGGATCCCGGTGCTGATCCTCTCCGCCGCCGCGAACTCCTGGGCGGAGGAGGTCGTCATGATCGGCTACCTGCTCACCCGGTTCCGGCAGCTGGGCTGGTCGGAGAACCGGTCCGCGCTGGTCGCCGCCCTCGTCCGCGGGTGCTACCACCTCTATCAGGGGGTGGGGGCGTTCGTCGGGAACGTCGTGATGGGGCTGGTCTTCGCCCGCTACTGGCAGCGGACCAACCGGCTGTGGCCGCTGGTCGGGGCGCACCTGGTGATCGACATCGTGGCGTTCGTCGGCTACGCGCTGCTGGTGGACGTCCTGCCGTTCTGACCGCCGGGGAGCCGCAGCGCCTGCTCGGCGGCGGACCGCAGGGAGCAGGGCCACCGCGTCGCGAGGCCGACCTGGGAGCCGCAGGCCCGGCAGCGGCCGTCCGGCCGGGCGACGTGCTCGCGCAGCAGCGCGTCACGCAGCACGGGATGGTCGGCGAGGAGCCGGGCGAGGCCGGACACGTCTCGGGTCACGCCGTGAGCCTCCGGCGCCGGACGCCGCCGGATCACCCGCCGGCGCCGGGTCGCAGGCAGCCGTACTCCCGGTCCGGCCCGGAGTACGGTCGCCGGCCATGAGCCGACGGTCCGAGCAGCTGCGGTTCGCCCGTTCCCTGCGCGACGCCGGTGCGACGCCCCCGGCGACGGCGCGGCAGCTGCGCGACCGGTTCGGCGTGCGCGCGCTCGCCGCGATGCGGCTGGCCCACGGCTGGAGCCAGGCCGATGCCGCCACCGAGTGGACCCGGCGCTGGCCGGAGGCACCACGGACGTTCAAGAACTTCTCCTCCTGGGAGAACTGGCCGGGACCCACCGGGCACGCGCCGTCCCTCGACGTGATCGACCGGCTGTCCCGGCTCTACCGGTGCGCCGCCCACGACCTGCTCGCCGACCTCCCGGACCACGGGCCGGGCGCGGACGGTCCGGGCGACGTCGAGGCGCTCGCCTGGCAGGTCGGGAACCTGGAGCTGCCGGAGCTGACCCGTGCCGTCGCCCACTGGGCCGAACTCGTGCCGGAACGGGAGCGACGTGCGTGGCTCCTCAAGCTGAGCACGGCGGCCGCCGCAGCGGCTCCCGTGCAGGTCGACGGCGTACCTGTGTCCGCTCTGACCCCCGTCTACGAAGCCCGGTCCGCGCAGGACAGGCTCACCGGGATATGGCTGAGCCGCTATCAGTACGTCAGCACGACCCGTGGCCCGATCCAGCGGCACCACCACGTCACTGTGTTCGAGAACAGCGAGAACCAGGTCGGGATCTCGAGCATCGAGCACTCCAACGACTCCCCCGTCCAGCTCGACCTGGTCCGTGATCGTCAGGTCCTCACCGGCACCTGGACCGAGTTCACCGCCGTCGACGGCCACTACCGCGGCGCCCGGTACCACGGCGCGATCCAGCTCGTCGTCGATCCGACGGGCCGGTCCGCCCGGGGCCGCTGGGTCGGCTACGACCGCGCGGGCGACGTCGATTCCGGACCCTGGGAGTTGACCCTTCTGACGACCGGCTCGGGACCCGGCGCGGTCCGCGAACACGCCCGTCCGGCGGCCCCGCCGAACTCAGGCGATGCACCGGGAAAGGGCCCCTCACCTGGAGAAAGGTGACCCTGTCCGAGACCGCAGCTCCGCCTCCCACGCCCGGTCCACGATCGGAAAGGGTAGGCCGCGTGACGACCTCGCACCCCGTCGCACGCCGAGATGCGGACCAGCGGGAGATGTCGATCTCTGCACCCCGCTGATCTGCATCTCGGCGCGGCACGGGGTGCGACGTGCGACGGGGTGGCGCGCGGTGGCGCACGCCCGTCCGAGCGGCCCCGCCGAGATCAGGCGATGCACCGGGAAAGGGCCCCTCACCTGGAGAAAGGTGACCCTGTCCAACTGAGACAGACCTCAACTCTGGAATGCCTCAAGACAAGCGCGATCGGCGCTAACCTGGATCTCATGACCGACGAGACCAAGTTCCACGCCCTGCTGCGCGACCAGATCCGCAGCGAGTTCACCGCCAGCCAGCAGTACACCGCGATCGCGGTCTGGCTCGACGACCAGGACCTCCCGCAGCTGGCCGCGCACTTCTACGCGCAGGCCCTCGAGGAGCGCAACCACGCGATGAGCATGGTCCAGTACATGCTGGACAACGACCTGCAGGCCACCATCCCCGGCATCGACGAGGTCAAGAACGACTTCACCTCCGTCGAGGACGTGGTGACCCTGGCGCTGACCCAGGAGAAGCAGGTCACCGAGCAGATCACCACGCTCGCCCGGACCGCCCGCGACGAGGGCGACTACCTCGGCGAGCAGTTCATGCAGTGGTTCCTCAAGGAGCAGGTCGAGGAGGTCGCCTCGATGACCACGCTGCTGACCATCGTCCGCCGGGCCGGCGACGACCTGTTCCACATCGAGGACTTCGTCGCCCGCGAGCTCGCCAGGGGCGAGGCGGCCGACGCGACCGCCCCGGCCGTCGCCGGTGGCCGCGTCTGAGCGAACGATCCCGTCGGTCCGCAGGGGCCCCGGTGCCGCACCGGCACCGGGCCCGCTGCCGGCTACCGCAGCGTGATCTGCTTCCCGGAGAGCACCTCGCGGGCCTTGTGCTCGGCATCGGTCAGCGGCTTCTCCGCCAGCCCCGCCAGCGCCTCGTCCAGCCGCTTGGCGAAGTCGGCCGCCGGACCGGCCCACTCCGAGGAGTGCATGTCCCGGTCGACGTCCCAGACCGGCACCAGCAGGCCGTGCGCCCGGAACGACCCGGCGTAGCGGGAGTCCTCGCCGAGTTCCAGGCCGCCCTGGTCGGACAGCCGGGCCAGCGCCGCCATCAGCGACGACTCGTCCTCGGCCCGCACCCAGCGCACGTGCGCCTTCGAGCCGGTGTCCACCCAGTACGCGCCGCGCACGCCGGGCGCCGTGACCGCCTCGGTCGGCATGATCACCGAGTTGGCGCGCTCCAGCATCGCCGCCGCCTCCGGGTCCGGGCTGTCCCCCGGCAGCCACCACGCGAAGTCGGCGTGCACCGTCGGTTCCAGCGCCGTCTCCGGTTCGAGCAGGTCCTGCAGCCGCTCCCCGGTCCGGCGGTCCGGGCCGACCACCGGCAGCGACGAGCCGGGCTCCGCCGAACGGGCCCAGGCCAGCGCGCCGGCGAGATCGGCGGACAGGTCCCCGGAGCGGGTCTGCACCTGCATCCCGAGCAGGATCTCGCCGTTGTCGCGGACCAGCGCGGCCGACGCGCCGGGCAGCACCGACGTCAGCGTCACCGGCCCGCCGCTGCGCAGCGGGAGCGGCGCCGTCGCCGACGGCAGGAACTCCCGCATCGCGACGAGATCGGGTTCGGCGGCCAGCCCCTCGAACGGCCGGACGACGATCACGTCGTCGCCGGCGCCGTGGCAGGCCTTGTACCGCTTGCCCGAACCGCACGGACACGGCCGGCGCGGGTTGTCGGCGGCCGTCTCGGAGCGGTTGGCGCGGTTGCGCGTCTTCTTGCCCATCACCCGGCAAGGTAGCGGGTGATGCATGCGTCCGAATCGCCAGACCCCCGGTCCCGTCCCGCCCCGGTGCCGTTCGACGCCGCGGACCCGGCCTTCCTCGACGACCCCTACCCCGCCTACGCCGCGCTGCGCGCCGCCGGCCCGGTGCACGACCACCCGGGACTGGGCCTGCCGGTCGCGGTCACCCACGCGGCCTGCTCCGCGGTGCTGCGTGACCGCGGTCTCGGCCGGATCTGGACCGACGCCCGGCCGGAGACCGAGCTGGCCGCGTTCAACCTGCTGCACCGTAACTCGCTGCTGGAGCGGGAGGGCGAATCGCACACCCGGCTACGACGGCTGGTGGCCGCCGCCTTCGCCCGCGGGCACACCGAGCGGCTGGCCCCGCTGGTCCGGGCCCGCGCCACCGCACTGGTCGGGGACCTCGTCGCCCGGGTGCGCGACGGCGAGCCGGCCGACCTGGTCGGGCTGGTCGCCGAGCCGCTGCCGGTGCAGGTGATCGCCGACCTGCTCGGCGTGCCCGACGACCGGCGCGCCCCGCTGCGGGACTGGTCGGACGCGATCGTGCGGATGTACGAGCCCGATCCCGGTCCGGCGGCGCAGCGGGCCGCCGAACGGGCGTCGGCCGACTTCGTGTCGATGCTCCGCGATCTGGTCGCCGAACGGGGCGCCGGCGCCGCGGGCAGGCCGTCCGTGCCGTGTGGAGCGGAGCACGCCGCCACCGGGGCCCCGGGCGGCGACCTCGTCGGCGACCTGCTCGCGGTGCGCGACTCCGGGGACCGGATCTCCGCCGACGAGCTCGTCGGCACCGCGGCGCTGCTCCTGATGGCCGGGCACGAGGCGACCGTGAACGTGATCGGCAACGGGGTGCACGCGCTGCTCCGGCACCCCGATCAGTGGCGACGCCTGGTGGTCGATCCGGAGCTGGTCGGAACGGCCGTCGAGGAGCTGATTAGGTTCGACGCGCCGTTGCAGCTGTTCGAGCGGACGGCGGGCGCCGACACGACGGTCGCCGGGTACCGGGTGCCCGCCGGCGGCCGGATCGGCACGCTGCTCGGCGCCGCCGGTCACGATCCCGCCGTGTTCGGCGAGCACGCCGACCGGCTCGACGTCTGCCGGTCACCCAACCCGCACCTGGGCTTCGGCGCGGGCGTGCACTACTGCCTCGGCGCGCCGCTGGCCCGGCTGGAGATCGTCGAGGTGCTGCGCGCGCTGGTGCGCCTGCTCCCGGACGCGGCGCCGGCCGGGAACCCGGTCCGCCGCCCCCGCTTCGTGATGCGCGGCTGGTCGAAGCTCCCGCTCACCGCATCGACCGAACGGCCCTCCGCACACTGAGCTGAAGGAATCATTCCGCAGGGCCGTTCGAAGAATTGCGTTGGTCGCACCCGAATGATTCCGGGGCCGTTTCCCAGAATTTCAGGTGCGCCGTCGACCGCGCCCGCCGGGCATGCTGGAATCACCCCGGTGGAATCGTGGTCGGAAGTGCTCAGGGATGCACTCGAGGCGCCGGGCGTGCGGTATGCGTGCGTGGCCGACCCGGCCACCGGCCAGGTGGTCGCCGCACACGGGACGCCGGCGGCGACCGGGCCGCGGGCCACCCGGCCCCCGATACCGGTGCTGTCGGTGCCGCCGGTGCGCTCCGGCGGACCGGGCCCGGGGAGCGTCCCCGAGGCGGTCGCCGCGGTGCTGGGCTGGGCCGGCACCGAGATCGCGACGACGGCGGCCGGGCCCCGCTTCGCCGACGCCGTGATCAGTACCGACGTGGCGTACCACCTGGTGCGCACACTGCACCGCGACGGCGCGCACCTGCTCGCATATCTGCAGGTGGACCGGGCGCGCGGCAATCTGGCGCTGGCCCGGCGGGCACTGCTCGCGCTCCCGGCGGACCCGGTACCGGTACCGGCCCAGCCGTCCGCGCCGGAGGCCGAACGGCTCCCGCCGGTCGCGATCCCGCTCCCCCGCCGGGCACCCGCACCGGCGGTGCAGCCACCGCCGCCGGCGAGCACCGCGGCGGAGCCCCCGGACCAGCCGGGCAGCCGCTGGTCCGACGACCTCCGCACGATGGCCCGGATCCTGGCCGGGCTGCGCCGCCTCGATCGGCCGTCCGCGACGGAGAGTTGACGTATCGTGATTCAGGGTTATTGTTGTGCCCTCGCCGGGACATTTCGATGAAGATCTTTCCGTCCCCCGCGGAAGATTCCCGGCGACCGCTCCCCGATCATCGAACACGGCCGCGTACACGCACCGTGCGGAGGCACAGCAAATGAACAACATCGATCGTTCGCTGGACATGGCAGCCAACATCAAGGGCGCCTTCGCGGTCGCGATCGTCGACTTCGACAGCGGCATGACGCTCGGCTCGCGGGGCGGCAGCCCGGAGTTCGACCTGGACGTCGCTGCGCCCGGCAACTCCGAGGTCGTGCGCACCAAGCTCGAGGTCATGCAGAAGCTCGGCCTGCGCGAGAACATCGAGGACATCCTGATCACGCTGGACAGCCAGTACCACCTGATCCGGATCATCCGCGGTACCGACGAGCAGCTGTTCTTCTACCTGGTGCTCAACCGCGCCCAGGCCAACCTGGCGATGGCCCGCCGCGACCTGCGCGTCATCGAGCAGCAGTTCACGATGTCCTCGCCGCAGGGGGCACCGCAGCAGGCCGGGCAGGCGTTCTTCCCCGCCCAGCAGCGCTGAGCCGCCCGCCCGCGTGGGACGTCACTGGCATGCGGTCACGGTGCGGACCGACGGCCTCGCCGCGGTGCTCGGGCCGCTGCTCACCGATCCCCGGATCCGGTCCGCCGCGCTGATCGACATCGACAGCGGGATGGTGCTCGACGTGTGCGGGCCGGACACCTCGGCCGGCCGGTTCGGGCTGGGCAAGCCCGCCGAGCACGACCACCGCGACGAGGTCCGCGGGGCCGCGCACGCCGAGCTGGTCCGGATCGGGCTCGCCCTGGCACCCGCCTCCGGCGGCCTGATCGCGCTCGTGCTGGAGGCCGGGCCGGACCGGCACGTGCTGCACACCGTCGCCGACCCGCACGGTGGGCGGCTCGCGATGTCGGTGGTCGTGCGCGGATCGGACCGGGCGGTCGCGAAGGTCCGGAAGCGGCTGCGCACGGTCTCGGAGAGCGCGCTCACCGCGGGACCGTCGGTCGCCGTGCGGCCGGGATCCGCGGGATGGGCCGTGCCCGGTCAGGCCGGGGCCGGTCGCCCGGCGCCGGGGGCCGGTGGTTCCGGTCGCCCGGCGTCCGGGGCCGCAACGCCGGGCCACCCGGCCGCGCCCGATCGCACCGCGACCGGATCGGCGGCACGCGGCCACGCGGCAGCCGTCCCGGGTTCCCGGCCGGTCCGGGCGGGCGGGGACGGCGGCCCGGCCGATCCGGACCGCACCGGCGGTGCGGACGCTCCGGGCGCTGCCGGGGCCGGCCGACCGGGCGGGTGGTATCCCGCCGGTCGGTTCCGCGGCGACTCCGCCGCCGATCCGGGCATCCCCGGCCGCGGTTACGCCGGAGCGCCCGCGGTCGCGCTGCCCGCACCCAGGAGCCCCGGCACCGGCCCGGCCGCGCCGCACGCCGGTCCGGCGACGGCCGATGCGCGGCCGGATCCCGGATCCGGCGGCGACGTCGAGGCCACCCTGCCGTCCCGGGCGGTCGCCCCGCTCAGCCCGGCCGCCGATCCGGGTCCGGCGCCGGATCCGCTGCCGGACCCGGCGCCGGATCCGACAAGGGCGAACCAGGCACAGCCGATCCCGGCGGGTCCGGCTGCAGGTCAGGCCCCGGATCCGGCTCCGGGTCCGGCTGCGGGTCCGGCTGCGGCTCCGACAGCGGATCCGACTGAAAGGGCCGAGCGGCAAGAGGGTTCCGGGCCACAAGAGGGGTCCGGGCAGCCGGACGGGTCCGGGCAGCAAGAGGGGTCCCGGCGGCCGGAGCGTCCGGGGGCGTGGGAGCACTCGCCACCGGGCCCGTCCGCACCAGGAGCTCCCGCGGACCACGCGGCTCCGGCTCCAGCAGACCGGTGATCCACCGCACGACCCGGATCGTCCGGTAGGCGGCGACGGCGGCGACGGCGTCGGCCCAGGCGTGCACCACGACCCCGTCGGCCAGTGCCTGGGTGCCGGTCCGGAACCGGCCGACCAGCGCCAGCCCGGCGAGCAGCACGCAGGCCGCCCACAGCACCCACCAGACCAGGATCTCCCGCGACGGTGCGGGCCGCCGGTCGGCGGGCAGCCCGAGCGCGGCGTGCTCGGTCTCGGCGAGCAGCGATCCGGGCGCGGCGAGGTTCCAGCCCGGGACCAGCCATCCGGCGATGATCCGGCGACGGCTGCGCCACGGCCGGGTCCTCGCCCGGTCGGCGGCCGCCCGGTAGGACCAGAGGCTCCAGGAGATCGTCAGCAACCCGGCGGCGATCACCGCGGCGACCGACGACCAGCCGCCGAACCAGACCATCGCGTCCGACCAGGCGACGGCGACCGGGGACAACGCGTCCGACCGGCTCTCCAGCAGCAGCGCGTACCGCCACACCTCGGCGGCGGCCGCGACCAGGCTCATCACGACCACGACCCACAGCACCGGAACGAGCTGCCCGGCGAGCCAGCGGACCCGGTCGAGCGCGGTGGACGGGCCGGCCGGGTCGCCGTCGAAGGCGACGGCGGGCATCCGCCACGGCCCGACCGGGAGACCCCAGCGCGGCACCGAGCGGTAGCGCGGCGGGCCGGTGTACCGGCCCGGGGCCGCGTCCGGTGGGCGCGGCCGCAGCGAGTCCGGCAGCGCCGCCGGATCCGGTGGCGTCGCCACCCAGTCCAGCGCCGACAGGTAGCGGCCGCACCAGGGACAGAACGCGCCGCTCCCCGGCCCGGCCTGCCGGCCGCACCGGGGGCAGGGCGGCGGCGCCGGTGGCTGCGCCAACGCCTCAGGCGATCCGGGGCGCGCTGCCGTCGTCGGTGATCACGTCACGCCCGACGGCGGCCCAGTCCTGCATGCCGCCGGCCACGTTCACCGCCGGGAAGCCCTGCTGGTTCAGGTAGGCCACCACCCGGGCGGAACGGCCGCCGGACCGGCACACAACGTAGAGCGGATCGTCTCCCGGCACCTCCGACACCCGCCCCGCCAGCTCGGACATCGGGAGGTGGCGGGCGGACGGGGCGTGCCCGGCCGTCCACTCGTCGAGCTCGCGGACGTCCAGCATCGGGGCGTCGGGGGGCAGATCGGACACGCTGACGGTGGGCACCGGCTCGGACATGTCCGCCATCCTGCCACGCTGCACCGTCAACACCCGGTGAGAGACGGCGGCGTCCTACCGCGGTGGATCGTCGCGGTAGAGCGAGCCGTGCGGGATCGTCATCTCGTTCGGGTCCAGCGGGGGTTCGACCGGCCCGGCGTTCGCCGGGACCGGCCCGTGCCCGCCCACCGTGTCGCCACGCACCGACGGCGGCCGGTACGCGCCGGTCACGCCGGAACCGCCGAACAGGTCCCCGGCCTGCCTGCTGGTCGGCTGCCTGCGCTCCGGCGAGATCCCCGGCACCGCCCGCCCGGCGCGGCCGCCGTCGTCACCGCGGTAGGTCGGGATCGCACCGACCGAGGTGGCCGTCACCGGCTGCCGCTTCGGCTCCTCCTTCGGAGCCGTGGTGGCCCGGACCGCGCCCGCACCGGTCAGCGACCGGACCTCCATCTCGGCGTAGCGGACGGCGGCGAACCGCTCGGTGCCGCCGAGGAAGGTGCCCACGATCCCGAGCAGGAACGAGATCGGGATCGACACCAGGCCCGGGTTCGACAGCGGGAACACCGCAAAGTCGGCGCTCGGGATCATCGAGGTGGGCGAACCGGACACCGCGGGCGAGACCACGATCAGCCCGACACAGATGAGCACGCCGCCGTAGATGCTGCACAGCGCCCCGGTCGTGTTGAACCGCTTCCAGAACAGCGAGAACAGGATCGTCGGCAGGTTCGCCGACGCCGCGACGGCGAACGCCAGCGCGACCAGGAACGCGACGTTCTGGCCGTTGGCGATGATGCCGCCTCCGATCGCGACCAGCCCGATCACCAGCGCGGTGGTCCGGGCGACCCGCACCTCGGCGTCCGGCGTCACGTCGCCCCGGCGGATCACGTTCGCGTAGACGTCGTGCGCGAACGACGCCGACGCGGTGATCGTCAGCCCGGCGACGACCGCGAGGATCGTCGCGAACGCGACCGCCGCGATCAGGCCCAGCATGATCTCGCCGCCGAGCGCGTACGCGAGCAGCGGCGCCGCGTCGTTCTGGTTCTCCCGGGAGATCGTGCCCGGCGGGAGCAGCGCCATCGCGCCGTACCCGAGCACCAGCGTGAACAGGTAGAACGTGCCGATCAGCCAGATCGCCCAGACCACCGAGCGGCGGGCCTCCTTGGCCGAGGGCACGGTGTAGAAGCGCATCAGGATGTGCGGCAGGCCCGCGGTGCCGAGCACCAGCGCCAGCCCCAGCGATATGAAGTCGACCTTGTTCGTGTACTGCAGGCCCGGGTCGAGCACCGCCTCGCCGTGCTCGGAGTTCTCGGTGGCCCGGTCCAGCACCGTGGACAGGTCGAAGCCGTACCGGCCGAGCACCCACGTCGTCATCACGGCGGAACCGACGAGCAGCAGGCCGGCCTTGATGATCTGCACCCAGGTGGTGCCCTTCATCCCGCCGAACAGCACGTAGACGACCATCAGACCGCCCACGACGACGATCACCATCGACTGCGAGAACGAGTCGTCCTTCGGGATCTGCAGCAGCAGCGAGATCAGTCCGCCGGCGCCGGCCATCTGCGCGATCAGGTAGAACAGCGAGACGACCAGGGTGGACGTCGCGGCGGCCGCGCGGACCGGGCGCTGGCGCATCCGGAACGCCAGCACGTCGCCCATCGTGAAGCGACCGGTGTTGCGGAGCAGCTCGGCGACCAGCAGCAGCGCCATCAGCCAGCCGACGAGGAAGCCGATCGAGTAGAGGAACCCGTCGTAGCCGTAGAGCGCGATCGCGCCGGCGATCCCGAGGAACGACGCGGCGGACAGGAAGTCCCCGGCGATCGCGGTGCCGTTCTGCGGGCCGGTGAACGCGTGCCCGCCGGTGTAGTAGTCGGCGCGGGTCGCGTTGGTGCGGCTGACCCGGAGCACGATCATCAGGGTCACGATCACGAACAGCAGGAAGAACCCGAGATTGGCGGTGACGCTGCCGACCGACTCGGCCTGCGCCAGCACGGTGCCGGTCATGCCCGGACCTCCGGGGTCCCGGCGAGGCCGGTCTCGATCCGGGCGCGCAGCTCGGCGGCCGGGCCGTCGATCTCGCGCTCGGCGAACCGCACGTACAGCGTGGTGATCACGAACGTGCTGACGAACTGGCCGAGGCCGACGAGCAGGCCGACCGTGATCGTCTCGCCGACCCGGATCGACATGAACCCGGGGGCGTAGCTGGCGAGTCCGACGAAGGCCAGGTACCAGGCCAGGAAGATCGCCGTCATGGGGAACACGTACCGGCGCAGCCGGGTACGGAAGGCCCGGAACTCCGGGCTGGCCTGGACCTGTTGGTACACGGTCCCGGCCGGGCCCTCAGCGGGGCTGCTCATGGCGCCGTTCACCGGCCTTTCGCGTCGTGCTGGCGGGGGGAGCCGGGCGCGCCGCGGCCGGTGGGCCGCGGGACACCCTTACCTCGCACAACGACGACGGACGCCCGGAGCGACGATCGAACGCACCGAACGGCGGTAAGTTGCCCGGTCCGGACCAACCATTCGGCCGATCCGGTCACGCGGGGTTATCGGGGACGGGGCCCCGATCAGGTCCGGTCGTCCAGCCTGTCACGCATAAGGCCCAGCCGTTCGGGTGCGTGGAGTCGCAACATCACCTGACCGGCATCCTCGGGACGGCGCGCCCGGGTGAGCAGCGAGACGGCGATCATCGTCGCGAACGCGAGCGGCACGCTCACGATCGCCGGCCGGTACAGCAGCACCTCGACCCAGCCGGCGGCCGGCCCGAGGAATCCGGTGTCCAGCCCGGCGAGCGCCGCGACCACCGCCGCGGCCGAGATGATCCCGCCGGCCAGGACCCCGGCGATCGCGCCGACGTCGGTGAGGCCGCGCCACCAGATGCCGAGCACGAGCAGCGGGCAGAAGGTGGACGCCGCCACCGCGAAGACCAGTGCGACGGCCTCGGCGAAGTTCAGCCCGGTCGGCACCAGCGCCACCACCGTCGGCGGGATCCCGGCGAGCACGGTCGCCAGCGGGAACCGCCGCGCCATCCGCCCCTTGCCGGGCAGCACGTCGGTGGACACGACGCTGGCCAGGCTCACCAGCAGGCCGGACGCCGTCGACAGGAACGCCGCCCACGCCCCGGCCGCGACCAGCCCGGCGACCAGGGCACCGAGCAGCCCGCTGCCCAGGATCGCGTTGGGCAGCAGCAGGACCGCGGCGTCCGACCGCCCGGTGACCAGCAGCTGCGGCGTGTAGACCCGGGACAGCATGCCGAGCAGCGTCACCAGGATGTAGAAGCCGCCGAGCATCGCGAGCACGACGACGGCGCTGCGCCGGGCCGCCCGGCCGTCGGAGTTGGTGTAGAAGCGGCCCAGCACGTGCGGCAGGCCCATGGTGCCGAGGAAGGTCGCCAGGATCAGCGAGTAGGTGCCCAGCAGCTGGTGCTCGCCGGAGCCGGCGAACGGGCGCAGCCAGCTCTCGTCGTCGGTGGGCGCGCCGCTGGTCACCGGCACCGGCTCGCCGGCCGCGAAGTCCAGCTCGGTGCCGGGTGCGATGGCGTGCGAGGACCCGGCGACCCAGCGCAGCGGGCCGTCGACCGGCACCCCGTCGACGGTGCCACGGACGGTCACGTCGACCGAGAGCCGGATGTCGAGGACGACCGGCGTCGTCACCGAGACGGTGGTCGGCTCGCGGAACTCGGGCGGCTCGTTGCGGGCGAAGGTGTGCCCGTCGCCGAACCAGACGGCGAGCCCGATCACCGCCGGGACGGCCAGCGCGGTCAGCTTGAACCAGTACTGGAACGCCTGCACGAAGGTCACCGACCGCATGCCACCGAACGCGACGGTGGCGAGCACGATCACACCGGCCCCGGCCGAGCCGATCCAGTCCGGCAGCCCGGTCACGATGCCGAGGGTCAGGCCGGCGCCCTGCAGCTGGGGCAGCAGGTACAGCCAGCAGATCACCATGACGACGGCGGCGCAGACCCGCCGCAGCGCCGGTGAGGCGAGCCGGGCGTCGGCGAAGTCGGGCACCGTGTAGGCGCCGGAGCGGCGCAGCGGGGCCGCCACGAACAACAGCAGCAGCAGGTATCCGGCGGTGTAGCCGACGGCGTACCAGAGCCCGTCGACGCCGTTGACCAGGATCAGCCCGGCGATCCCGAGGAACGACGCCGCGGACAGGTACTCGCCGGAGATCGCGCCGGCGTTCAACCGGGACGGCACGGTCCGGGAGGCGACCAGGAAGTCCGACGTCAGCCGGGTCCGGTGGGCGATCGAGCCGATCACCGCGGACACCACGGCCACCAGGACGATCGCGACCAGCGACGCGATGGCGGTCAGGCTCACCGGTCCGCCACGTCGTCGGCGAAGTCCTGTTCGACCGACTCGGCCGAGCGCACGTACCACCAGCCCAGGCCGAGCAGGAACGGGTAGACGAGCAGGCCGAGCAGCAGCCACGGCAGCCGGATGCCGACCACCTCGATCTCACCGAGCACCGGCAGCGCCATGAACAGCGCGGGCAGCATGCCGAGGGTGAACAGGGCGACCAGACTCACCCGCAGGGCGAGCAGCAGCTGGGTCCGGACCAGCGAGTTGCGGAGCAGGGTGCCGACCGCGCCCGGGTCCTGCACGTCGGAGAGCCCGCGCGAGGAGTGCGCGGTGGACCGGCGCTCGGACAGCACGATGCGCACCCGGTTGCTGCCGGGGCCGTCGTCGGTGCCGGTGCCGTCCGGTTCCGGTGCGTCGGTCGGCGCCGCGGCGAACCGGCGGGGCCGGGCGCCGGTGTAGGGAGCGAACGAGGTGGCCGCCAGGTCGGCGCCCGGGTCCGGGGCCGGGGCAGGGGCGACCGGGGCGTCCAGGCCGGGGGCGCGCCAGATGACCTCGGTGCGTTCGGCGGCCGGGCCGCGCAGCTCGTCGTCCGGGTCCGGGTCGAGACGGAAGTCCGGATCGAGCTCCGGGTGCAGATCCGGGTGCAGGTCCGGATCGTCCGCCGGGTCGTCGTCCACCGGCAGGCCGGGATCGGCGGGCGCAGCGGTGCCGGCCGGTTCGGCGGCCACCTCGCTGCTGCGGCGGCCGGCGGCCGTCCAGCGGGTCGGGACCGGCCTGGTCTCCGGGTGCTCCTCGGCGGCGGTGTCCGGGTCGGCGTCGGCGGGGCTCGCGTCGGCGGGGGCCGCACCGGCCACCCCGAGCAACGCGCCGCGGTCCGGGGCCCAGCCGTGGCTCCACTCCGAGGTCGCCCCGGGGATGCGCCGTGGCAGCCCGGCCGCGCCGGCGGCCGGCGGCCACTGCTTGCCGCTGTCGGCGGGGCGGGACTGCGGCCAGACTCCCTCGGCGGCGGAGTCGCGCAGGCCGGCCGGGGCATAGGGATCGGGCACCATGGTGGAACGCGGCCGCGGGTGCGCGGCGCGCGCCCGGGGGTGCTGCGGTTCGCGGTGGTCCTCGTCGGTCGCCGGGGCGTCGTTCACTGAGCCGCCGGTCACTGAGCCGTCGGGGGTCACTGAGCCGTCGGGGGTCACTGAGCCGTCGGGCGCCGGGCCGTCGGGCGCTGGGCCGGCCGGGGCCGGGCCGTCGGATTCCGGGTCCGTACCGGTGACTCCGCCGTCCGGCGCCGCGCCGGGGAGCGCGGCAGGCTCGGCCGCCTCGGCCATCTCGGCGCCGGAACGCTCGGCGGCCGGCTCGACCCGGGCGTGCCTGCCGGACCCGGCCGCCGTTCCGGATCCGCCCGCGCGGTCCGCGACCCGGCGCGCGATCTCCTGCTGCAGCCAGCTCGCGCCCTCGTCGGCGTCGGCCCCGGCGGCCTCGCGCCGGGCGCGACGCCGGGGGCGGTCCGCGGACCCGCTCGCCTCGGGGGTCCGGGGTGCGGCGGCCGGCTGCGCGGCCGGCTGCGCGGCCGGCTGCGCAGTGGGGTCGACTGCGGGGTGGGCGGCCGGGTGGGCGGTGGGGTGCGCGCCCCCGGCCTGCCCGGTCCCGGTGTCGGGGTACCCGGTCCACTCCCGCTCCGCCGCGGCCTGCTCGGTAACGGTCGGCGGGTCCACCGGCCGCGGAACGCCGCCGGAGAACGCCGGGCTGCGCGGCCGCGGGGCGACCGGGCCGGCGTGCGGGTGCCGACCGTCAGGGGCACCGGGGCCCGGCGCCTCCGGCTGCATCCCGGCCGGCGCGGGCGACCCGTGGTGCCCGGGCTGCCCGAACTGCCCGCCCGACCCCGGCTGCCCGGCCGACCCCGGCTGCCCGGCCGACCCGGGGTGCCCGGATGGCACAGCCGACACCGGCGGCACCTGCGACGCGGAGGGCACGGCCGACACCGGCGATGCCGCCGAGACCTGCGGCGCAGCGGGCGAACCACCATTGCGGTACGGGCCGGCGGCACCCGCGTTGCGGGCCGCACGGTTGGGCCACACCGCGCCGTTGCCCCGTGCACCGCCGTCCGGGCCGGGCGACCCGTCGTGATCGTCCGGATTCTGCTCCTGCGACTCCGGACGCACCGACGGCTGGACGCCGCCGGTGGACCTGCTCACCTCTGGCTCCACGCCTGCTTGGTCGCGCGGACGAGGCGGTCCTTCAGCTCACGGGTGTGCCGGCGGCTGACCGGCAGCTCGGCCGTCTCCGGCCCCGACCCGATCCGGACGACGTACCCGGAACCGGCCAGCCGCAGCTCGGTGACCAGCGGCAGCGCGACCAGGAACGAGCGGTGGATCCGGACGAAACCGGCGTCCCGCCAGCGGTCCTCCAGCACCGACAGCGGGATCCGCACGAGGTGGCTGCCGTCGGTGGTGTGCAGCCGCGCGTAGTCGCCCTGGGCCTCGACGTAGCGCACGGCGGAGCGCGGCACCAGCTTCGTGGTGCCGGCCAGCTCGACCGGGATCACCTCGTCGTCGCCGGAGTCGTCGCGGGCCTGCTCGACCGGCCCGGTCCGGCGGGTCGACAGGATGCGGTCCAGCGCGGCGGAGAGCCGCTCGGTGCGCAGCGGCTTGAGCAGGTAGTCGATGGCGCCGACGTCGTAGGCGTCGACGGCGCGGTCGTCGTGTGCGGTGACGAACACGATCGCCGGCTGGACGGCCATGTTCTTCAGCACCCTGGCGAGCTCCAGGCCGTCCAGCCCGGGCATCCGGATGTCGAGGAACACGGCGTCGATGTCGGTCTGCTCGGCGACGTCGCCGGGTCCACCGGACGGCCCGCCCGCCGGGGCACCCGCCCGCCGCCCGTTCAGGATGCGCAGTGCCTCGGTGGACTCACCGGCCTTGAGGACGGTCGCGACGCGCGCGTCCTCGTTCAGCAGGAATGCCATCTCCTCGAGCGCGGGCTGCTCGTCGTCCACCGCGAGCACGACCAGTCCCCGAGTGGTGTCGTTGCTGTCCACGATCTCCTCATCCTGCTTCCGGTCCCGGACCGGGATCCGATCGACCTCGATGATCGCCCTGCGCCGCGACCATGGTGACGTGCCGACGCGCGGAGTGCCAGGGCACGAACCGGATCGGTGACCGTCCGGACACGTGGCGACGTCCCCGGGCGGTGCCGCCGACCGGTTGTCTCACAGCCCGAACCGCGCCCAGGTGGCCCTGGCCTCGATCGCGGCGAGAAGCTCCGACCCGATCACCGCCGGATCCACTCCCGGGTGACCGAGCGACGCGGCGCCGCCCGCGCCCAGCCGGGCGAGCAACGGCTTGCGCGCCTCGACCGGGCGCTGCTCCGCCTCCGGGAACCGCTCGGTGAGCACCTCGTGCGCGGCGCCGATGCCGTCGATCAGCCCGAGCTCGCGGGCCCGCTCGCCCAGCCACACCTCGCCGTCGAACAGTTCGGTGCCGGTCGCGAGCCGGTCCCCGCGCCGGTCCCGGACCCAGCTCACGAAGCGCTCGTGCAGCTGTCCCTGCAGACCGGTCAGCCAGGCGACGTCCTCGGGCTTCTCCGGCAGGAACGGGTCCAGCCGGGACTTCGACCCGCCCGCGGTGTGCAGCCGCCGGGTGACGCCCCACCGGTCGATCAGGCCGTCCAGCCCGAATCCGGCGCTGACCACGCCGATCGAGCCGACGATCGAGGTCGAACAGGCGTAGATCTCGTCGGCCGCGCAGGCCAGCCAGTACCCGCCGGACGCGGCGACGTCCTCGCAGAACGCGAGCACCGGCACGTCGTTCTCCGCGGCCAGGGCCCGGATCCGGTCGCCGATCAGCTGCGACTGGGTGGGCGACCCACCCGGCGAGTTGATCACCAGGGCGACCGCGGCGAGCCGGTCCGGTGCGAACGCGCGCTCCAGCACCTTCTCCACCGACGCGGCGTTGAGCACCTGCCGGGGGACCGGCGCCGCCTGGGCGCTGATCACACCGTGCAGCCGCACCACGGACACCACCGGGGGGCCGACCGCGCCGACGGACTCACCGAGTCGGCCCGGCAGCCGCGAGGTCACCGCGGCGGGAATGCGCAGGACGTCCATGCGATCCCACCGTACGCGGGAGCGCTCCGTGACGTGGCGTGACCGGTTCGGCACATCGCGGCGTGTCGCCGCGCACCCGTGCGGCCCAGCGCCACCGCCGTTCAGGCGCGGATGCCGGCCCGGAACTTCGGGACCCGCAGGGTGATCTTCATACCGGCGCCGATGTTCGTGTCGACGACCAGGCCGAAGTTGTCCCCGAAGGCCGACCGCATGCGGTCGTCGACGTTGCCCAGGCCGACGTGCGCGCCGGACAGGTGGGCGTCGTCGAGGTCCTCGTTGAGCCGGGCCGGGTCCATGCCGACGCCGTCGTCCTCGACGACGATCACGCACTCGGAGCCGGCGTTCTCCGCCCGGATGGTGACCGTGCCGCCGTTCGGCTTGCCGGACAGCCCATGCCGCACCGCGTTCTCCACCAGCGGCTGCAGCGCGAGGAAGGGCAGCACGACGTTCTGCACCTCGGGATCGATCTGCAGCCGGATGTTGAGCCGGTTGCCGAACCGGGCCTTCTCCAGCCGGACGTAGCGCTCGATGTTGGTGAGCTCGTCGATCAGCGTCGTGTACTCGCCTGCCGACCGGAACGAGTAGCGGGTGAAGTCGGCGAACTCGATCAGCAGCTCGCGGGCCCGGGCCGGGTCGGTCCGGATGAACGACGCGATGGTGGTCAGCGCGTTGTAGACGAAGTGCGGCGAGATCTGGGCCCGCAGCGCCCGCACCTCGGCCCGGTTCAGCCGGGCCCGGGAGTCGTCGAGCTCGGCGAGCTCCAGCTGGCTGGACACGTAGCGGGCGACCTCGCCGGTCGCCCGCAGCACCGGCGGCCCGGCGGTGGCCGGGGTGAGCGCGGCGAGCGTGCCGATGATGTTGCCGTCGCTCTCCAGCGGCACCACGACGATGCCGCGCACCTCGCAGCCGGGCTGGTTGCACTTGATCGAAGTGTGGCTCATCAGCTCCATCCGGCCGGTCGAGATGACCCGGTCGGCGAGCGTCTGCACGTCCTGCTGGTGCTGGTCGGCGCTGCCGTCCCAGCCGAGCACGGTGGCCCGGGAGTCGGTCATCGCCATCGCCGTGCTCTCCAGCAGCTGGCGCAGGTAGGGCAGCGCCTGCGACGCGGAGCGCCGGGAGAGCCCCTCCCGCAGCACCGGGGCGGCGAGCGCCACCGTGTGCAGCGCCGAGAAAGTGGCCTTGGCCAGCGGGGAGACCATGTTGTTGCGGCGGTTGCGCTGCCACAGGAACACGAACACCGCGATGACCAGCACCACCACCGCGACGATCAGCAGCAGCACCAGGGACGGAGCCAGCTCCGTCTGCCCGTCGACGACGGCGACGGCGAGATCCACCGCTCCCCCGACCGTGCTGCTCACCGCTGCGCCTCCTGGGACGACCTACCTCACCAGCCGGGACAACCGGCGGTCCGCAAGCGGCTTGCCACCAGTCTGGCAGGTCGGACAGTACTGGAACGATCTCTCGGCGAACGACACCTCCCGGACGGTGTCGCCGCACACCGGGCAGGGCAGTCCGGTGCGGGCGTGCACCCGCAGACCGGAGCGTTTCTCGCCCTTCAGCTCGGCGGCGCCCTGCCCCACGGACCGTTCGACGGCGTCGGTCAGCACCCCGTGCAACGCGGCGGACAGCCGGTCCCGGGCCGACTCGTCGAGCCGGGCGCCGACGGCGTACGGCGAGAGCCGCGCGGTGTGCAGGATCTCGTCGGAGTAGGCGTTGCCGATCCCGGCCAGCGTCCGCTGGTCGGTGAGCAGCGTCTTGAGCCGGCGGTTGTCGCCGTCGAGCAGCTCGCCGAGCCCGGCCCGGGTCAGCTCCAGCGCGTCCGGCCCCAGTCGCGCGATCCCGGGGACCTGCGCCGGGTCCGTCACCAGGTACACGGCGAGCCGCTTCTGGGTGCCTGCCTCGGTGAGGTCGAAACCCGGCCCGCCGACCGCGTCGAGGTGCACCCGCAGCTGCAACGGGCCCCGGCCCGGCTTCGGCGGGGTGGCGCCCGCGGTGCCGTGCCAGCGCAGCCAGCCGGCCCGCGACAGGTGCGTGACCAGGTGCACCGGCTCGTCCGGCCGGTCGGCGAAGTCCACCGACAGGAACTTCCCGAACCGCGACGCGCCCGTCACCACCCGGCCGGTCAGCGCGGAGACCGGCGGGTCGAAGGTCTTCAGCGCACTCATCGAGGCCACGTCCACCCGGGCCACCGGGCGGTACACGGCGTGCTCGCGCAGGTGGTGTGCGAGGGCCTCCACCTCCGGCAGTTCGGGCACGGTGACTCCTCGGGGCTCGTCGGCTCCTAGTTGATGGGTTGCAGCGGGCTGTCCGCGTGGCCCGGGGTGGACCGGTTCCTCAGGCTGCGGATCACGACCTTGGTCTCCTCGCGGGCGGTGGCGAGCCCGCGGACCATCCCGGTCCACTTCTCCGGCGGCAGGTCGTAGCCGCCCTGCGTCTTCGCGGTGATCGTGAACGGGCGCCGCAGCAGCCAACGGACCGGGAAGAAGCCGAGCCCGACGATCACGACCAGCCAGTAGAACCAGGGGAAGACCACGGCGCTCGGCGCCCAGACCAGCAGAACCAGCCAGAACAGGGCGAGCGCGGACAGGATGAGCACGACCGCGCCGTTACCGGCGTCGACGTCGTGCTCGAACTCGTCGCCGACGGCGGGAGTGGTCCACTCGATCCGCCGCTGCACCTGCCACTCGCGGTAGTCCGCCGCGATGACCGTCTTCGTCGCCATCCATCCCGTCCCGGGTTCCAGCCCTGCCCCGTGCCACCGCCGATGTTCCCACAGCGCACCGACAGAACCGAGCGACGCGCGTCAGCGGGGCGGCCTGACCATCGCCCAGGTGCGCGGACCGCCGTGCGGCAGGTCGAGCTCGGCGGTGACGGCGAAGCCCAGCCGCCGGTAGATGTCCACGTTGACCGGCAAGGACGTCTCCAGGAATGCCGCCCGCCGGGCGGCGTCCGCGGCGGCCAGCCCGGGGGTGAGCACCGCCCGTCCGTACCCGAGGCCCTGCCGGGACGGCCGGACGCCGACCGGGGCCAGGAACCAGAACTCCCCGGAGGGCCGGAGCCGGGCCAGCGCGTCCTCGACGTCGGCGGCCACCGCGGCCCGGTCGCCGGCCAGCTCGGCGAGCCGCGGCGCCGACCGGGTCAGCGCTTCTTCCACGGCGGGGCCCGGCACCGTCCAGACGGCGACCGCGTCGATCCCGTCCGGGCCGTCGACCACGTGCACCTGCCCGTGCGGGAGACCGACCTCCCGGATCAGCAGCTCGTGGCAGCCGCGCAGCCGCCGGAGATGGTCGTCGGCGGCGATGGTGTGCCGGGTGAACGGGTAGTCGGCGAAGGCGTCGGACAGCACGTCCGCGCAACCGTCGAGATCGGCGGGGGTGGCCTCGCGGGCGGTACGCACGGGTGCCGAGGCTACGGAGCCGGGAGCCCGGGGAACGACCGCGTTCCCCGGTCAGCAGGCCGGCTCGACCGGCTCCCGCTCCGGGATCCCGGGCGCGAGCAGCTGCGACCGGGTCAGCACCACCGGCTCGGGCCCGTCGTTGCGCAGCTCGTTGGGTTCGCCGTCGCCGATGAAGAACGCCTCGCCGGTCCGGAAGGTCTGCGGTTCGCACCGCCCGGCCCGCTGCACGGTGAGCTCGCCGGACCGGACCGCGGAGGTCGCCGTGCCGGGGTGCCGGATCCAGCCGGTGACCTGGCCGGGCTGCAGCACCTCGGTGCGCACCAGCAGCTCCGCAGGCCCGGGTGTGCTGATCTCGATCGGCCGTTCCAGGACACCCCGGGTGTCCGAGCCGGCCTGCGCGACCGGTGCGCCGGGCACCCCGGGCAGCGCGGTGCCGGTCGGGCTGCCGGGGCCGTCCGGGCTGCCGGGGCCCGGCGGCGCGGGCTCGGTCGTTCCGGGTGCGGCCGGCGATCCGGCGCCTGCTGGACCGGCGGACTCGTGCCCCAGCTGCCCGGGCTGGGCGCAGCCGGCGAGCAGGGCCGCGACAGCGACCAGCAGCGCCGGTCCGGCGAGGGCGGGACGGGGACGGGTGCGCACGGCGGTCCTCCCGGGGAGCGAGGCGGATCGCCGCGAGGCTAGTGCCCGCCGCCCGGGGACACCGGGCCGCACCCCTGCGTGACACACGTCACCGCAATCGAGTTGCGTTGTGCAATGCCGGAGCGGATAGTTGCGCGGGTCAACTAGTTGCGTGATACATGCAAGTGGAGAGCTGCGATGTCCACCGCTGCACCCGCCTCCCGGGATCCGGCCACCACACCGGAAACGGGGGATCCCGACCTGGCGCTCGCCGACACCGTCGTCCGCCAGCTGTTCCTGCTCACCCGGCAGGTGAAGCGGTCGGCCGAGCGGCACCGCCCCGAGATGATCGTCGACATGGCCGGCTACCACCTGCTGGCCCACCTGCGCTTCGGCGGGCCGCAACGGGCCGTCGAGGTCGCGGCGACGCTGCACTCCGATCCGTCGACCATCAGCCGCCAGGTCACCGCACTGGTGAAGGCCGGGCTGGTGGAGCGCCGCGCCGACCCGGGCGACGGACGGGCGTCCCTGCTCGCCGCCACCGACGAGGGCTTCCGCGTGATCGAGACCGAGCGACGCCGCCGGGCCCGGGTCATCGCCGAGGTGCTCGCCGGGTGGGACGCCCCCGACCGCGAGGCGCTGACCGGCCTGCTCGGCCGGTTCCTCGACGACTACCAGACCTTCGAAGCACGGGAGTCCTGAATGTCCACAGCCGCCGCCGCGTCCCGCGCGGACGGGGAGCTGACACACCGCCAGATCCTCACCGTCCTCGGCGGGCTGATGCTGGGCATGTTCCTGGCCGCCCTGGACCAGACGGTCGTCTCGACCGCCATCCGCACCATCGCCGACGACCTGCAGGGCCTGTCCATGCAGGCCTGGGCCACCACCGCGTTCCTGATCACCAGCACGATCACGACGCCGCTCTACGGCAAGCTGTCCGACATCTTCGGCCGCAAGCCGCTGTTCATGACCGCGATCTCGATCTTCCTGATCGGCTCGGTCGCCTGCACCCTGGCCTGGTCGATGTACTCGCTCGCCGCGTTCCGGGCGCTGCAGGGACTCGGCGCGGGCGGCCTGATGTCGCTGGCGCTGACCATCCTGGGTGACATCGTCCCGCCCCGGGAACGGGCCCGCTACCAGGGCTACTTCCTGGCCGTGTTCGGCACGTCCAGCGTGATCGGACCGGTCGTCGGCGGGTTGCTGTCCGGGGTGGACACCATCCTGGGGATCGACGGCTGGCGGTGGATCTTCCTGGTCAACGTCCCGATCGGGCTGATCGCGCTGGTCGTCGTGCAGCGGGTGCTCAACGTCCCGCACGTGCCGCGACCGGCCCGGATCGACTGGCCCGGCGCGCTCGCGCTGACCCTGTGCCTGGTGCCGCTGCTGATCGTCGCCGAGCAGGGCCGCGAGTGGGGCTGGGGCTCCCCGACGTCGATCGTCTACTACGTCGTCGGCGTGATCGGGCTGGGCCTGTTCCTGCTCGCCGAGCGGACCTACGGCGACGCGGCGCTGCTGCCGCTGCGACTGTTCCGGACCGGCATCTTCTCGCTGGCCAGCGTGATCAACCTGCTGATCGGCATGGCGATGTTCGGCGGGATCGCGCTGCTCCCGCAGTTCCTGCAGATCGTGCACGGCGCGACGCCGATCGAGGCCGGCCTGATGATGCTGCCGCTGATGGGCGGGATCATGGTCGCCTCGATCACCTCCGGCCAGCTGACCTCGCGCACCGGCCGCTACAAGATCTTCCCGGTGCTCGGCACCGCGTTCATGACGATCGCGATGCTGCTGCTCTGGCGGACGGTCAGCCCGCAGATCCCGATCTGGCAGCTCGACCTGACGATGGCGCTGCTCGGCCTCGGCCTCGGCCTGTGCATGCAGACCCTGGTGCTGGCGGTGCAGAACGCGATGCCCGCCCGCGACATGGGCGTCACCACCTCGTCGGTCACCTTCTTCCGGCAGATGGGCGGCACGCTGGGCACCGCGGTGTTCCTGTCCGTGGTGTTCTCGACCGCGGGCGACCGGATCGGCGACGCCATCCGGTCCGCGCTGGGCACCGGGACGTTCCGGGCCGCGCTCACCGATCCCGCGGTCGTCGCCGATCCGGCGAACCGCGCCGTCGTCGACGGGCTGACCGGCGGGCAGCCGGGCGGGCTCAGCGCAGCGGTGCTGAGCGACTCGTCGTTCCTGCAGCAGATCGACCCGCGACTGGCCGCGCCGTTCCAGGAGGGCTTCACCAGCTCGATGACGCTCGCGTTCCTGATCGCCGGCTGCGTCGCGGCGGCCGCGTTCGTGCTGGTGCTGTTCCTGCGCGAGCTGCCGCTGCGGACGATGTCCGGCGCCCAGGCGGCCCGGGCCGAGGCCGAGGCGGACGCCGCCGTGCCCACCGGCGAGATCTCCGCCGTGGCACCGGCACCGGCGCCCGCCGGCCGGAGCCCCCGGCACGAACGGGAGGACCCGTCCCCGGCCATCGCCGGCCGCGTGACACACACCGGTGCGGGCGGCCCGGCCACCGTGACCGCGCTGCGGCTGTCCGGCGAGCAGATCGGCCGGACCCGGACCGACGACGACGGCCACTACCGGCTCGCGCTCGACGACTCCGGCCGGGTACTGGTCGTCGTCGCCGCCGGGACGCTGCCGCCGCACGCCGCGACGGTCACGACCGGGCCGGGAACCGTCGTCCGGCACGACGTGCGGCTCACCGCCGGGAGCGGGATCGGGGGCACCGTGCTGGACCCGTCCGGCACCGGGGTCGCCCGGGTGACGGTCTCGCTGATCGACCGCGACGGCGACGTCGTCACCGCGGCCGAGTCCGCCGACTCCGGCCGGTACACGCTCAACGCGGTGCCACCGGGGCACTACGTCCTGGCCGCGGCCGGGGAGAGCGTCGATCCGGTGGCGATCGGGCTGGACGTCCCGGCGGACGGAGGCGTGACGCAGGACGTGCGACTGCCCGAGCGCGCCCGGCTGACCGGGCGGGTGACCGCGGCCCCGGACGGCATGCCGGTGACGCAGGCCATCGCGACCCTGATCGACTCCGACGGGGCGGTCGTCGGGTCCCGGCTCTCCGAGGCCGACGGCACGTTCACCTTCGAGGGCCTGGCCCCGGGCAGCTACACGCTCGCGACCAGCGGGTACCCGCCGGTGGCCGCCGTCGTGTCGTTGGAGCCGGGCCGGGTCACGCACTCCGACGTCGCGTTCCCGCCGCCACTGGGGGACGCAGTCGGGCGCAACGGCAAGGGACGGCACGTCGGGGAGCGGCCGCCGGAGGGGGCCCGGTAGCGCCGGCCGGTTCCGCCCGGCTTCGCACCCCTGCCTCTGCGTCGCACCCGCTGGAACAGGTGCGAGGCCGAGGCAGAGGTGCGAGGTCGCGGGCCGGAGGTGCGGCGCACCCGGGGTACGAGCACGCACCACCACGGGTCACGCGCGACCACGAGCTCACGTGAGCACGCGCGAGCACACGACAGTCGCAGCCGACGACCGCGAGGCTCCGCGGCGCCGGGCTACAGCGCGATCGCCGCCGCCACCCCGGACCGGGGATCGGCGGCGGCGTGCAGCGCCCCCGCCCCTCCCCCGCCGGGCAGCACCGCGCCCCGGCCGACCGCACACATCCGGCCCAGCTCCCAGGGGCCCGCGTCGTCCACCAGATGCCCGCGCCGGGACAGCTCGGCCAGGGTGGCGGCGCCGAGCCGGGACTCCACGACCAGGCCGTGCGCCCCCCAGCCGCGCGGTGCGAACGAGCCGGGGAACGCCGTGGAGTGCCAGGCCGGCGCGTCGATCGCGGCCTGCAGGTCCAGTCCGCCGTGGATCATCGCGAGCAGGAAGCACAGCTGCCACTGGTCCTGCTGGTCGCCGCCGGGCGTGCCGAACGCCGCGGCCGGCTCGCCGTCGCGGAAGGCCAGCGACGGGCTGAGCGTGGTCCGCGGCATCCGGCCGGGGACCAGCGAGCTGGGCAGGCCCTCCTCCAGCCAGAACATCTGCCCGCGGGTGCCGAGGCAGAAGCCGAGCGCCGGCACGGTCGGCGAGGACTGCAACCAGCCGCCGGACGGCGTCACCGAGACCATGTTCCCGGCGGCGTCGACGACGTCGACGTGCACGGTGTCCCCGCGGGTGACGCCCTGCCTGCCGACCGTCGGCTCACCCGAGCCGGGGCCGTCGGTGCCGGTCGACCGGCCGGCGCCCGGGGTGGCCGGGTAGTCCCCGATCCGCGGTTCCCGCCCGCCGGGCGAGCCGGGGCGCAGCGTGCCGTCGGAGACCGGGCCGATCAGGGCGCGCCGGGCGTCGGTGTAGCCGTCGGAGAGCAACTCGTCGAGCGGCACCGGCGCCGAGTCACCGTACCAGGCCTCCCGGTCGGCGAACGCCAGCTTCGCCGCCTCGGCCGCGACGTGCACGGTCTCCGCGGTCGCCACCCCACCCGGCAGCTCCAGGTCCACACCGGACAGCAGGCGCAGCTGCTGCAGCAGCACCGGGCCCTGCGACCACGCCGCGCACTTGGCGACCGACCAGCCGTTCCCGGCGTCGGCGACGACCGCGGGCTCGTAGTGCGACGACCACGACGCCAGGTCGTCGGCGGTCAGCAGTCCAGCGTGGTCGCAGCCGGTCTCGTCGCGGACCGGGGTGCGGACGAAGCGGTCGATCTCCTCGGCGACGAAGCCGCGGTACCAGGCGTCGCGGGCGGCGTCGATCCGCGCCTCGCGGGACGGGCCGGTCGCCGCGTCGAGCAGCCGCCGCCAGGTCGCGGCCAGCGCGGGCAGCCGCACGATCTCGCCCGGCCCGGGGATCCGGCCGTCCGGCAGCCAGGTCGCGGCCGTTCCCGGCCAGTGCGCGGTGACGTGCTCGGCGACCGCGGCCAGCACCTGCGGGACCCGCGGGAGCAGCGGGAACCCGGACGCGGCGTAGCCCAGCGCCGGCTCCAGCACATCGGCGAGCTCCCAGGTGCCGTGATCGCGCAGCAGGGTCAGCCAGCCGTGCCACGCGCCCGGCACGGTCGCCGGGAGCAGGCCGGTTCCGGGGACGATCTCGCACCCCTCGGCGCGCAACCGCTCCGGTGTCGCGGCGGCCGGGGCGACGCCCTGGGCGCACAGCACCGTCGGGGTCGGGTCGGCCGCGGTGACGAACACGGCGGGCAGCTCGCCGCCGGGCCCGCAGAGGTGCGGCTCGACCACCTGCAGGACGAAGCCGCAGGCGGCGGCCGCGTCGAAGGCGTTGCCACCGCGGGCGAGCACGGACGCCGCCGCGGCGGTGCCCAGATGGTGGGTGCTGCTGACCGCTCCGCGCGGCCCGATCCGGTCGTACGTACGGGGTGCCACGCCCGCATCCTCACACGGCGGGCGGCGCCAGCTCGCTCACCAGGGGGACCTCCAGCACCCGGTCCGACGACATCCACTCCCGCAGCACCTGCGTGGCCAGCACGTCGTCGGTGTTGTACCGGAGCAGCCGCTCGCGCTGCACCGGATCGGGCTCGCCGCCCTCCAGCGCGACGGCGTCCCGGTACCAGCGCATCGAGTTCTCGCCGCCGGCCTCCGGATCGCGCCACCCGAACCCGGCGGCGGGCGCGATCTTCTTCAGGCCCTTGCCGTGCGCGCACAGGAACCAGCGCGACACCACGCCGTAGAGATCCACCCAGGACGGGTCGGAGATGAACTCGCGCACCGCCCGCTCGGTCGGCACGCCGGGCATCCCGGCGAACCGCTGCGCCGAGGACAGCATCCAGCGGTTCTCGGCCTGCTCGTTGTAGCAGTACGCGGCGAACGACCGGCCCGACCCGGCCGTGATCGCCCGGATCCCGGACAGCCAGGTCCAGAACTCGCCGAACGAGCGCCCCTCGTCGGGGGTGGGGAGCGGCTCCCAGGTGGCGAACGCCCGGTACCCCGGCTCGGGATCGCCGTCGCGCAGGCCGCCCGGGTAGGACAGCAGCACCCCCCACAGGTAGGCGCCGGACTCGCCGAAGCTCTCCATGTCGATGTCGATCTCGACGTCGCCGCGCGGGACCGGCACCCGCGGCACCCGGCGGGCGACCGCGAGCCCCTGGCCCCGGGCCCTGGCCAGCGCCACCAGGTCGGTGAACGGCGGCCCGGGCAGCGGCACGGCGAGCGCGGCGGGCGGCGCGGCCGGGTCGAGCGCCGCCAGGTCGGCGACCGTGCTCACCCCCGCCCCGCGCAGCAGCCGCGCCGTCTCCCCGTGCGCGACCAGGCTCACGTCGTCGACGGCCGCCAGCTCGGCCTCGCAGGTCGGCCACCACGGGCAGCGGCGGCACTCGGTGATCCGGGACGGCGCGGCCAGCGCGGGCCCACCGGCGGCGGCGGACCGGGCCACCGCGGACCGGTCGGCGAACCGGACGTCGTACTCGTCGAGGGTGTGCCGCCCGCCCGGCCAGTGACCGGCCCGCAGGTCGTGCCACACGACGACGTCGGCATCCAGCCCGATCACCCCGCCCAGCCGGGGCGCCGACTCCGGCGGCGCCCAGCCCGCCGCCTCCAGCAGCCGGGTGAGCTGGGCGAGCGCGAGCAGGTCGCGCGGCTGGGAGCGGACCTTGCGGTCCGGGTCGTGCCGGGCGCGCTGCGGCCACGGATCGGTGACGGCGGTGGTGCGGGCGCCCTCGCCCGGATCGGTGATCCGGCGGCGGACCACCAGCACCGGGACGTAGCCGCCGCCGGGCACCCGGACCAGCAGCTCGGCGCCGCCGCGCCGATCGCCGTCGAGCGGCAGGACCGCCCCCCAGATCATCGCCGCCCCGGCCGCGACCAGCTCGGCGGTGCGCGCGGCGCGCGCGGCCCGGGCGCCGCCCTCCCCGGGCTCCGGCCCGGCCGCGCCCGAGGGCCAGGCGCTCGCCCAGTCGGCCCCCCACACCTCGGCCAGCAGCTCGCCGATCCGCACCCGGTGCGCCGCCGCGTCCGCCCGGCGCTGCTCGATCGCCGGATCGGGCAGCGCGCGGGGCGCACCGGCGGCGGCCGGGTCGTGATCCAGGTGCACCCGCCTGCGGCACCCGCTGAGCGCCGCCGCGTCCAGCAGGACGCGTGGCGCGGTACGGGATCCGGTCGGGGTGCTCACGGACATCGAGGGTAGAGACCACCCCCGACACTTCCGACGAGTGCCGATCGGCCACCGGTCAGGTCACTCGCCGGTGTCGGGCCTGCGCGCCCGGTGGCGCGGGCCCTAGGCTGCGGCGACGATAATGCCGATCACGTGCGGTCGACCGGACCTGGAGGACACGACATGGGACTGCTGCGCAGGAAGCCGAGCGCGGGCGAGCGGGCCGCCGCGGCGACCAGGGAGGCGGCGGTCGACGCGTCGGAGTGGGTCCAGGACGCGGCCGGGAGCACCCGGGACGCGGCCGACCGGGCGACCGAGAAGCTGCACCGCAGGGCCGCGAAGGCGCGCCGCCGGGCGGAGGCCGCGGGCCGCCGGGCCGACAAGGCCGGGCGCCGGGCCGCCCGCACCACCCGCCGGGCCCTCGGCAAGGGCGGCGACCGGGTCGCCTCGGCCGCGCAGGGCCTGCTCAGCGAGGCCGACCTGAAGGCCCGCTCGGCGGACCGCAAGGTCACCAGGGCCGCCGCGAAGGCCGACGCGAGCGCCCGCAAGGCCGAGGCGAAGGCGTCGCTCACCGCGGAGAAGGGCCGGCTCAAGAGCGAGGCACGGGCCGCGAAGCAGGCCGAGCGCGAGCGCGTCGCCCGCGAGTGGAACGCCAAGAAGGTCCAGCGCTACCTGGGCATCGCCAAGCTCCTGGCGCCGCTGCTGGCGCCGTACGCGATGGCGGCCGCCGGATCGCTGCGGCACCGGCTCGACGACCAGCGCTCGCGCCGGCTCGGGGTCTCCCCGGACGAGCTGGGCGGCTACTCCGGGCCGGGCGGCAAGCTGCACGCGCGGCTGTCCCGGATCTCGCGCACCATCACCGAGCTGCGCGAGGACGGCACCACCGAGTCCGACGCCGCGGCGAAGCGGTTCGCCGACGAGACCGAGCCGCGGCTGCACGATCTCGCGGCCGCCGTCCGGGCGGCGGAGAACATGCCGGTCGCCCGCCGCAAGGCTGCCTACCGCACGATCTCCCGCGACCTGGACCGGATCGAGGTCGAGCTGCTGGACCACCTGGGCGTGCGGTCCTGATCGCCGCTCAGCCCGCCCGGTAGGCCTCCAGCAGCCGCAGCCAGACCTCGCTGACGGTCGGGAACGCGGGCACGGCGTGCCACAGCCGCCGCAGCGGGACCTCGCCGACCACGGCGACGGTCGCGGCGTGCAGCAGATCGGCGACGCCGGGCCCGACGAAGGTGAGGCCGGCCAGCACCTCCCGCTCGGTGTCGACGACGGCGACCACCCGGCCGGACCAGCCGTCCGCGGTGAGCGACGACCCGGCCACCGCGATCTCCATGTCGATCACCCGGACCGGCAGCCCGGCGGCGCGGGCGGCGTCGGCGGTCCGGCCGACCCAGGCCACCTCGGGATCGGTGAACACCACCTGCGGGACGGCCGCGTGGTCGGCGGTGGCGGCGTCCTCACCCCACGGCCCGGCGTCCAGCGGCCGGCCCCCGGCGCGGGCGGCGATCGCGTGCGCGGCGATCCGGGCCTGGTACTTGCCCTGGTGGGTGAGCGGTGCCCGGCCGTTGACGTCGCCGACCGCGTAGAGCCAGTCGCCGCCGCCCTCGACCAGTCCGGAGTCGTCGACCGGGACGGCGCCCCGGTCGGTGGTGCGCACCCCGACCGAGTCCAGCCCGAGATCGCCGGACGCCGGACGCCGGCCGGTCACCACCAGCAGCCGGTCCACCTCGACGACGTCCCCGCCGCCGTGCAGCCGGACCGCGTCGGTGCCCGGGCCGGAGCCGCGGCCGGCCGGCTCGACCGAGTCCAGGCCGGTACCGGTCCGCAGGTCGACGCCTGCCTCGCGCAGCCCGTCGGCTACCCGCTCGGAGGCGACCGGCTCGGCGTTCGGCAGCACCCGCGGGCCGTGCTGGAACAGGGTGACCCGGGAGCCGAGCCGGGCGAAGGCCAGCGCCAGCTCGCAGCCGACGACGCCGCCGCCGAGCACCCCGAGCCGGTCCGGGATCTCCTTCGCCGAGGTCGCCCCGCGGGACCCCCAGAACGGCACCGAGTCGAGCCCGCGGACCGTCGGCGTGACCGGGACGCTCCCGGTGGCCAGCACGACGGCGCGCCGCGCGGTGACCGGGGTGAGCGCCCCGTCGTGCCCGGTGACCTGCACCTGCCGCTCCCCGGTGAGCCGCCCGCGGCCGCGCAGCACCACCACACCGGCGCCCCGGGCCCACTCCTCCTGCCCGGAGTCGTCCCAGTTGCCGGTGAAGTACGTGCGCCGCTCCAGCACCGCGGCCGGATCGAACTCGGCGGTGACCCCCGGCAGCCGGCGGGCGTCGGCGACCGCCTGCGGGGTGCGCAGCAGCGCCTTCGACGGGATGCACGCCCAGTACGAGCACTCGCCGCCGATCAGCTCGTCCTCCACCAGGGCGGCGGACAGGCCGGCGGCGGCCGCGTAGCCTGCGGCGTTCTCCCCGACCGGACCCGCCCCGATCACGACGACGTCGTACTCGTGCTCGCTCATGGCCCCAGCATTCCCGCCCGGGCCGGATTTCTCACCCGCCCAGCGCCGCCACCGCGTCGGCCACCGCGATGTCACCCGAGCGCAGCTCCAGGGTGGACCCGATCGTGTGATCGGCGGTGAGCAGCGCGGCCAGCACGGCCGCGGTGTCGTCGCGGGTGATCTCGCCCCGGTCCAGCGGCGGCGGCACCAGCTGCACCTTCCCGGTGCCCGGGTCGTCGGTGAGCCGGTGCGGGCGCAGGACCGTGGCGGCCAGCCTGCCGTCGGCCCGCACGGCCTCCTCGGCGGCCTTCTTCGCCCGGATGTAGGCGGCCCACACCTCGCCGAGCCCCGGATCCGGCTCGGCGTCCGCCCCGGTCGAGGAGACCAGCAGGTACCGGCGGATCCCGGCGGTCGCGGCGGCGTCGGCGAGCAGCGTCGCACCGTTCCGGTCGACGGTCTCCTTGCGCGCCGCGGTGCTGCCCGGCCCGGCCCCGGCGGCGAACACGACCGCGTCGGCCCCGGTGAGGTGCCCGGCGAGCTCGGCGGCGCCGGTCGACTCCAGGTCGGCGAGCACGCCGCTCGCCCCGGTGGCGCGCACGTCGTCCAGGTGGTCGGGATTGCGCACGATCGAGCGCACCGTGTGCCCCTGCCCGGCGAGCAGGGTGGACAGCCGCAGCGCGATCTGTCCGTGTCCTCCGGCGATGACCACATCCATGACGACGACGCTAGCCGCCCGGCGCTACCGGTGCGGCTTGAGCGTCCAGACGATCGTCATCGCACCGGTCTGCACGCCGTCCGCGTCGGTGATCGTGACGTCCACGGTGAACTCCGGACGGGTCCCGGCGTCCAGCTCGGCGAGCACCTCACCCGCCGGACGGGTCAGCACGGCCTCGGCCCGCAGGTCGCCCCTGGCGAGCTTGAGGTAGCGGATCTCGGACCGGACGACCAGCGGGACGGCCCGGTCACCGGCCGCCGCGAAGGCAGCCAGCCCGACCGCGCCGGACGCCGTCTCGCCGAGCCCGAACATCACCGCGGCGTGCGGACCGCCGACGTGGTTGTGCTGGTCCGCACGGTCGGGGAGGAAGGCCTCCACCCGATCGGTGCTGATCCGGCCGAAGGAGATCCCGGCGGTGGACACCCACGGGACCGCCTGCGTCATCGCGTCGGCCACCCAGCTCACGTCGTCTGCCATGCCCGCATGCTACTCACGGGTAACCAACCGCGAAAGCGGACCGTTTTGTCTGAATTATCGACCAGCGAGAAGGGACCCTCTTGTCCGCGGTCCGCGGCGGGGTTCTGATCGCTGTGACGGGTGGCACAGAGACCGCGGTCACCGACCGCCGCCGACGGGCCACGACAGGAACGCCGCGTAGTCCCACCACATCCGACGCGCAGCGACGCGCGTCCGACCCAGGAGGTACCCGAGTGAAAGCCGTGCGGGTGCACGCGTACCAGCAGGACCCCCAGATCGACGACATCCCGGAACCCAAGATCCAGGGCCCCCTGGACGTCATCGTGAAGATCGGCGGGGCCGGTGTCTGCCGCACCGACCTGCACATCGTCAACGGCGACTGGGCCGATATCCAGAACCCTGACCTGCCCTACGTGATCGGCCACGAGAACGCCGGCTGGGTGCACGCCGTCGGCGACGCCGTCACCAACGTGAAGGTCGGCGACACCGTCATCCTGCACCCGCAGCCGTCCTGCGGGCTCTGCCTGGCCTGCCGGTCCGGGCGGGACATGCAGTGCACCGGTGACGCGTTCTTCCCCGGCCTGTCCAGCAACGACGGCGGCATGGCCGAGTACCTGCGCACCTCGGCGCGGGCCTGCGTGAAGCTCGACCCGAACACCAACCCGGCCGACGTCGCCGCGCTCGCCGACGCGGGCATCACCGCCTACCACGCGGTGCGCAAGTCGGTGCCGTTCCTCTACCCGGGCACCACCGCCGTCGTGCAGGGCGCGGGCGGGCTGGGACACATCGGAATCCAGGCGCTCGCCGCACTGACCGCCACGAAGATCATCGTGGTGGACAAGAACCCGGCCGCGCTGGAGCTGGCCAAGAAGATCGGCGCCGACGAGACCGTGGTCGCCGACGGCAACCACGTCGAGGCCGTCCAGGAGCTCACCGGCGGCGGCGCTACCGTCACCTTCGACTTCGTCGCCGAGGAGGGCGCCGAACTCGACGCCTGGGCGATGACCGGCCCGGCCGGCTACAACTTCGTCCTCGGCTACGGCGGCGAGTTCAAGGCCCCCACCCTCGACTTCGTCGCGGGCGAGAAGAACGTGATCGGCAACATCGTCGGCACCTACAACGACCTCGCCGAGCTGATGGTCCTGGCGCAGGCCGGGAAGGTCACCCTGCACACCGTGCAGTACAAGCTCGACCAGGCGATCGACGCGCTGCACGACCTGGACGCGGGCAAGGTCCGCGGCCGGGCGATCCTCGTCCCCTAGCCCCGGTTCACACGTACGTACACGACGAACGTCTTTCCTGACCACCACCGAACGGCGACGACGCCGGCGCAGGAGGAACCATGTACGAGAAGGATGGCGAGAAGTACTTCGTCGTCGACTCCCACTGCCACTTCTGGGACGCCTCCCGGGAGAACTGGCGCGAGGGTCGCGAGCAGTACGCCAAGGGCTGGATCGACTGCTTCTACGGCTACCACCAGCTGGGCCCGCCGGAGACCCACTGGGACTGGGAGAAGTACCTCAAGGTCTCGGTCGACGACTTCGAGCGGGACATGTTCGTCGAGGGCCACGTCGACTACGCGATCTTCCAGTCGACGTACCTGAAGGAGTGGTACACGAAGGGCTTCAACACCACCGAGCAGAACTCGGCGCTGCTGGAGCGGTTCGGTGACAAGGTCATCGTCAACGGGCGGTTCGACCCGCGCGAGGGCGACGAGGGCCTCAAGCAGCTCGAGGCCGACGCGAAGAAGTTCAACCTCAAGGGCGTGAAGCTCTACACCGCGGAGTGGAACGGCGACTCCCGCGGCTACAAGCTGACCGATCCCGAGGCGTACCGGTTCCTGCAGGCCGCGCAGGAGCTCGGGATCAAGAACATCCACGTGCACAAGGGCCCGACGATCTGGCCGCTGGACAAGGACGCGTTCGACGTCGCCGACGTCGACCACGCCGCGACCGACTTCCAGGGCCTCAACTTCATCGTCGAGCACGTCGGGCTGCCGCGCATCGAGGACTTCTGCTTCATGGCGGTGCAGGAGCCGAACGTCTACGCCGGCCTCTCGGTCGTCATCGGCGGCCTGATGCACGCCCGCCCGAAGTTCTTCGCCAAGGTGATGGGCGAGCTGCTGTTCTGGGTCGGCGAGGACAAGATGACCTTCGGCGGCGACTACAACATCTGGACGCCGAAGTGGCAGGTCGAGGGTTTCGTCGACTGGCAGATGCCCGACGACGACCAGTTCGCCGACTACCCGCGGCTCACCACCGACAGCAAGAAGAAGATCCTCGGCCTGAACGCCGCGAAGCTCTACGACATCCCGGTCCCGGCCGGGCTGGAGCTGCCGGACACCTCGGCCGACGAGGCGATGGCGCCGGGCGAGGAGCTCGTCGACAACAAGGCCGGGGCTCAGGCGTAATGGCTGGCGGACCTGCTGAGACCCTCGACGACACGGGCGCCGTCACCGGCACCGCCGGCGTCGTCGACCGGCAGGCCGTGTGGTCCGCGCTGGGGACGGTGCTCGATCCGGAGCTGGACGAGCCCATCACGGATCTCGACTTCGTCGAGTCCTGCACCGTCTCGCCCGACGGTCACGGCGGCAGCGTCGTGACCGTCGGGCTCCGGCTGCCGACGTTCTTCTGCGCGCCGAACTTCTCGTTCCTGATGGTCGCCGACGCCTACGACGCGGTCACGGCCGTCCCGGGAGTGAGCAGGGCGCAGGTGACGCTGGCGGACCACCACGCCTCCGACGAGATCAACGGCGGGGTCGCGGCGCACGCCGGTTTCGTGAAGTCGTTCGAGGGCTCGATCAACGGCGAGGCCGCTGCCGAGCTCGACGAGCTGCGGCACACGTTCCTGGCCAAGGCCGCGCTGGCCGGCCAGGACCGGGTGGCCCGGCCGCTGGTCGACGCCGGCCGCACCCCTGAGGAGCTGGCCGCGCTCACCCTCGGCGAGCTCGCCGGGACCGAGGCCGACACCGACGAGCTCACCCGGATGCGGCGCCGCCGGGAGACCATCGGCCTCCCGGCCGCCGACGACGCCCCACTGCTGGTGCACTCCGACGGGTCACCGGTGACGGTCGAACAGGTCCCACTCCACCTGCGCCGGGCGCGGTTGCAGCGGGTCGGGATCGAGACCAACGGGGAGTACTGCAAGTCGCTACTCAAGATTCGTTACACGGATCGGGCCCCGGCCGCCGCCGGGAGCTGAGCGGAACCGGACCCTGCCGGGACCGCCGACCACGTGGGCCGTGCCCCGCCGCCGGGGGCACGGCCCACGTGCGTGCCGGGCCCGGGGTGAGGCTCAGCCAGGGGTGGCGTCGAGCACCCGGACGGTGTCGACCAGCCGGTACCCCTCCCCCACCCGGAACGGCTCCAGCGCGGCCAGCAGCGCGTCGCGCACGGCACCCGGCCCGGCCGACCGGGCGGCGTGCCTGCCCGGTCCGGACGCCAGCACCCCGGCGACCAGGTCGTCCGGGTCGGGATGGTCGGTCGGCACCCGGACGACGGCGATCCCCCGCACGACCAGCCCGGCCGTCCCGGCGATCTTCGCCAGCCGCTCCGGGTCGGTCAGCGGCGGCGCCCCGCTACCGCTGCGGTCGGTTCCCGGGCGGACGACCGCGGCGGCACCGCCCGCCCCGGGGCCCGGTCCCGCACCGGCGCGCGGCGGGTCCTGCCGCGGGGCCGGGGCCACCGCGGTCAGCGGGGCCAGTGCCACGCCGATCACGGCCGCGTCGCACTCGTCCGGCGTGCCCCAGACGCTGGCCCGCACCGCACCACCAGGGGCGCACACCCGCCCGGCCTCGCGCAGCGCCAGCACCGGGTTCGTCAGGTGCTCCAGCACCTGGACCAGGGTGACCAGGTCGAAAGCGTCGTCGTCGAACGGGAGCTCGTGCGCGTCGCCGGGACGCAGGTCCGCGGCCGTTGCGGCCCGCTCCGCCATCGCCAGGGCTCCGCGCTCGACGTCCACGCCGGACACGGTGAGCCCGGCCGCGAGCCCGGCCACCAGCAGCTCACCGGCACCGCAGCCGACGTCGAGCAGCCGGGCACCGGGCGCGGCCCCGGCCAGTACGCGCTCGTGCAGGGGGGACGCGGTGGTCTCGGTCACGCTCGGACCGTAGCGGGCCTCGGCGGCCGGCCGCCGTCGACAGGGCCAGGAGCACGGCGGCCAGCGCCGCGCCGCGCAGCAGGTTCCCGCCGAGCTGGGACAGCGGGGCCAGCCCGATCAGGTAGACCGGCAGCAGCAGCGCGAGCAGGGCACCCGACGCCCTCGGCCACCCAGTCCGCGAGCTCGGGGCCGTCCAGGTCGTCCGGATCGGGCTCGCCGACCACCCGCAGCCAGCCGGTGAGCTCGCGGCCGTTCATCACCATCGGCGACGCCCGGGGCCTCCCCAGCAGCTCACCGGAGCGCCGTGGATCGACCCGCACCATCAGCCCGCCGGATCCGGAGACGGCCACCGCCATGTGCCCGCCGACCACGAACGCGAGCCCACCGAACTTCCGCCGCTCGGCCACCCGGGGCTCCGCGGCCAGGCCGGCGCGGATCCGGGCGGCGAGCCCCTCGTCGTAGGCCATGGCCGGAGTATGGTCCGGACCACCGACAGCGGACCGGATCAGCGGGCCGGGATCAGCGGCCCCAGACCTGCTCGGCGACCGAGACGATCAGCTCCAGCTTGCGCTTCTGGTCGTCCACGGTGAGCGCATTGCCCTCCACGGTGGAGGAGAAGCCGCACTGCGGGGACAGGCACAGCTGCTCCAGCGGGACGTACTTCGCCGCCTGCTCGATCCGCTGCACGAGCTCGCCGGCGTCCTCCAGCTCACCGGTCTTGGTGGTGACCAGGCCGAGCACGACCTTCTTGCCCGGCGGGACGAACCGCAGCGGCTCGAAGCCGCCGGAGCGCTCGTCGTCGAACTCGCAGAAGAAGCCGTCCACGGTCAGCTCACCGAACAGCGCCTCGGCGACGTGGTCGTAGCCACCCTCGGCCGCCCAGGACGACCGGTAGTTACCCCGGCACATGTGCGTGGTGACCTGCAGGTCGGCCGGCCGGTCGGCGATCGCGGCGTTGATCTGGCGGATGTAGCGCAGGTGCTGGGTCTGCGGGTCGTCGCCCTTCGCGGCGAGCTCGGCCCGGTGGTTCGGGTCGTTGAGGTAGGCCAGCGCGGTGTCGTCGAGCTGCAGGTAGCGGCAGCCGCGCTCGTACACCGCGGACAGCTGGTCGGCGTAGGCCGCCGACAGGTCCGCCCAGAACGCCTCGACCCCGTCGTCGCCGGGATAGACGTCCTGGTCGATGACCGCCCGCCCGCCACGCGCGTAGACCATGCTGGGCGAGGGGATGGTGAGCTTCGGCGTCGCGGTGGTGACCTGCGACGCGAGGTGGTCGAACGCCGTCGCGAAGATCGGCTCGGCGAGGTGCACCCGGCCGTCGACGGCCATCCCGGCGGAGGTGAAGTTGTTCTCCCCGGAGGAGTTGCGCATCTTCACCTCGACCCGGCCGTCGGTCTTGGTGATGCCGCCGAGCGCGTAGATGAAGTCCATGTGCCACGAGGTGCGGCGGAACTCGCCGTCGGTCGCGGAGCGCAGCCCGACCGACTCCTGCAGGGCGACCACGTCGGTGATCGCGGCGTCCTCGGCGGCGCGCAGGCCGGCGTCGTCGAGCGTGCCCGCGGCGTGCTGCTCGCGCGCCGCCAGCAGCTCCGGCGGGCGGAGCAGGCTGCCGACGTGGTCGGCCCGGAACGGCGCGGTGTCGGTGGGTGCCTGCGAGGACTGCGCTGTCTCCGTCATGCCGGCGAACGTATCGCCGGGTGCGCATGCCCGCCGACCCGACTTCCGGAATATGGAAGCCCGGTCGACGGGCCGGGACCGGCCGGGCCGCGGCCCGGTTCAGCCGGACGCCGCCACCCCCGGCGCGGCGGCGAGGTGCCGGGCGAGCGGCCCGGCGGCCTCGCGCACCGCCTGCTCCAGCTCCCAGCGCCGCCCCGCGAAGTCCGCCCGGCTGACCAGCACGGCCAGCGCCGCGGCCCGCTCCGCCGGTACCGCGACCGCCAGCCCGGCGCGCCCGCGGGCGTGCTCCTCCACCTCGACCGCGACCCCGGCCGAGCGCACCCGCAGCAGCTCCCGGTCGAGCAGCCTGCGGTCGACCAGCGTGTGCGGGGTCAGCGGGGCGAGCGGCCCCGGGCCGAGCACCTCGGCGAGCCGGCCCGGCTCCAGCCCGGCGAGCAGCACCTTGCCCGGCGCGGTCGCGTGCGCGGGCAGCGGCTCCCCCGGCATCGCGCCGGGCCCGGGATGGGCGGCGCAGGTCTCGGTGTGCGCGACCACGACGTCGTCGGACCGCAGCACGGTGAGCACCGCCGCCGCGCCGATCCGGGTGTGCAGCTCGGCGAGGATCTCCCGGGCCGGTTCGGGCGGCGCGATCCGGTCGGTGATGCCGCGGTACAGCCCGACCACCCGGTAGCCCAGCCCGTAGCCGCGGGCCGCGTGCAGCCGGACCAGGTAGCCCTCCTCGACCAGCGTCCCGAGCAGCCGGTACGTCGTCGGCAGCGGCAGCTCCAGGCGGCGGGCGAGTGCCTTGGCAGTCACCCCGTCGCCGGCCTCCGCGACGGCCTCCATCACCCGAAGCGCGCGGCGCAGCGCCACCCCGGCCGCGGTGGAGGACTCGGAGACCACCGGCCTAGTCTCGCCGCCGGGACCGATCGGCACCAGCGACCGGGAGGACGAGTGGCGGGTGGCTTCCGCCCGGTGGACCGGACCGGGCTCGCCGGGTTCCTGGCGGACCGGCTCACCGACCGTCCCGGACGGCTGCGGGTGCTCCTCGACGGTCCGCCGCCGGCCGGTCCGCTCCCGCTGGCCCGCGCCGTCGCCGAGCTGCTGCGCGCCCGCGGCCGCGACGCGCTCGCCGTGGACGCCGACGACTTCCTCCGCCCGGCCTCGCTCCGGCTCGAACGTGGCCGCACGGACACCGGCATGTTCCTGGACGGCTGGCTGGACGAGCCGGCGCTGCGCCGCGAGGTGCTCGGGCCGGGCGGCCCGGACGGCTCGGGCCGGGTGCTGCCGCGGCTGCGGGACCGGGTGCGGGACCGCGCGTTCCGCGCGGAGCCGGTGCCGCTGGGCGACGGCGGCGTCGTGCTGCTGGCCGGCGGGCGGCTGCTCGGCCGCGGCCTGCCCGCCGAGCTGACCGTGCACCTGCGGATGGGCCGGGCGGCGCTGGAGCGGCGGCTGGGTCCCGACGACGCGTGGACGGCACCCGCCTACGCCCGCTACGACGACGAGGCCGACCCGGGCGGGCAGGCGGACGTGCTCGTGATGGCCGATCATCCGGACCGCCCGGCGCTGCGGGACGCCTGACCGGCGCACGGCGGCGCCCGGCCGGACGGGCCGCGGCGACGCAGTGTGGAGCCTGGACCGGACGGAACCGGATCGGGTGAGCTGCGATACCGATCGCGCGATGGCGATCGTGACGCCCGGGGAGGAAGATCTCCACCAGGAGGTGAAAGTGTGGGCGAGGAGGGAGTTGAACCCTCACGTCCTTTCGGACACACGGACCTGAACCGTGCGCGTCTGCCATTCCGCCACTCGCCCTGAGCGACGAGGGAAAGTTAGCACCCCGTCCGGACGGGCCGTGCAGGGGGGTCCGCGCGGGGATCCGCGGATGCGCCGCGCAACCGGCAGGGGTACATCGGAGGGAGGACCGCGGGGACGCCCGCGACCGGTTCGGTCGGGCGCCGCCGGGTCCTCCGGTTAGCACAGATACGATCGGCGACACATCACCGACACGCCGATGCGGACGGAGGAGATCATTTGGGCCGCGTGGATCGCTTCGAGCGCCGTCTTCAGGGGTTCGTGGGCGATGCGTTCGCGCGGGTCTTCGGAGGCAGCGTCGTCCCACAGGAAGTCGCACAGGCGCTGCTGAGGGAAGCCGAGGACAACGTGGAGCAGCTCGCCGGGGGTCGCCTGCTGGCACCCAACCGGTTCACGGTGCTGCTCAGCCCCAGCGATCTCGACCGGATGGCTGGCGACGAGGACGGGGTCATCCGATCCCTGTCGTCGCACGTGGCGAAAGAACTCACCGACCAGGGATGGGACACCTACGGTGAGGTCGTAGTCTTTCTGGAGCGCTCCGAGGCGCTGCACACGGGACAGTTCCGCACCCGCTCCGCTGTCGACCCCGACGCTTCCCGTCGGGCCGCCACCAGAGCACGCACCGCAGGAGAAGCACCCATGAGCCAGCAACCGGGCCACCCCGAGGACAACGGGCAGTACGGATACGACCGGGGCGCCCCCGGCGGATACGGCCAGCAGACCTACGCGCCTCCGGGGTACGACCAGGAGCAGGGTCAGCAGGGCGGCGCCCAGTACGGCCAGCAGCAGGGCGGGTACGACCAGTACGGCCAGCAGGGCTACGGCCAGCCCCCGCAGCAGGGGTACGACCAGTACCAGCAGCAGGGTGGCGGGCAGTACGGTCAGCAGCAGGGCGGGTACGACCAGTACGGCCAGCCCGGCTACCCCCAGCAGGGCGGCTACCCGCAGCAGGGCGGGTACGCCGACCCGAACCAGGGCTACGGCGGCGGCTACCCGCAGCAGCAGCCCGGCTACCCGCAGCAGGGCTACGAGCAGGGTTACGACGGCTACGGCCAGCCCCAGGGCGGCTACGGCCAGCCGCAGGGCTACGCCCAGCCCGGCTACCCCCAGCAGGGCGGCTACGACCAGGGCTACGACGGCGGCTACGGCCAGCCGGGGTACGGCCAGCAGCCCGGCTACCCGCAGCAGGGCGGCTACGACCAGGGCTACGACGGCGGCTACCCGGCCCAGGGCGGCTGGGGCGCCCCGCAGCAGCTGACCGCGATGCTGATCCTGGACGACGGGTCGAACCGCAACTACCAGCTGACCGAGGGCACCCACGTCATCGGGCGCGGCCAGGACTCCAACTTCCGACTGCCGGACACCGGGGTCTCCCGCAGGCACCTGGAGGTCACCTGGGACGGCCAGGTCGCGACCCTCAACGACCTGGGCTCCACCAACGGCACCACGGTCAACAACTCGCCGGTCCAGTCCTGCCAGCTGACCGACGGCGACGTCGTCCGCGTCGGGCACTCCAGCCTGGTCTTCCGGACCCAGGGCTGAGCGCCCCGCGAGGGCACGTCAGACTGGACGACGGACGGCATCGGCCGCCCGCCCGGCGTTGATCCGGGCGGGCGGTCCGTGCGATAACCGCGAGAAGGGCGAACGGGCGAAGTGCCGGAACTGGTGCTGCAGCTGACCAGAGGTGGCTTCCTGGCTCTCCTCTGGCTGTTCGTGCTGCTCGCGCTGCAGGTGGTCCGTTCGGACCTGTACGCGGCGTCCGGCCTCAAGGCCGCGGTCCCCGGGCGGGGCGGTGGCCGGGGCGGCCGGGTCCGCGGCACCGGCCGCGGCAAGGTCGCCCGCCAGCTGCTGGTCACCCAGGGCCCGCTGGCCGGCAGCCGGATCACCCTGGACTCGCGGCCGATCCTGATCGGCCGCGCCGATGACTCCACGCTCAAGCTGGACGACGACTACGCCTCGACCCGGCACGCCCGCATCTCCCAGCAGGGGGACGACTGGTACGTCGAGGATCTCGGGTCGACGAACGGCACGTATCTGGAGCGGGCTAAGGTCTCCGGGCCCACCCGGGTCCCCCTGGGGACGCCGGTCCGCATCGGCAAGACGGTGATCGAGCTCCGATCGTGACGCGCTCGGACTGCAGATGAGCGAACGACCATGACGAAACCGCCGCGACCCCCCGCTCCCCCGGTGCCGCGGCCGCTCGACCGGTCCCGCGGCGCGGGATCGCCCCGACGTGCCCCGACCGAAGCCGGAGCCGCCCCGTGACACTGGTTCTGCGCTACTCGGCCCGCAGCGACCGCGGACTCGTCCGGCAGAACAACCAGGACGCCGTCTACGCCGGCCCACGGTTGCTCGCGCTCGCGGACGGCATGGGCGGGCACGCCGCCGGCGAGGTCGCCTCCTCGCTGGTGATATCCGCGCTCGCCCCGCTCGACGACGACGTGCCCGGCGACGACCTGCTCGCCGATCTGCGCGACGCCACCCACGACGGGAACGACGCGATCTCCCGGCACGTCGCCGAGGCCCCCGACCTGGAGGGCATGGGCACCACGCTGACCGCGATCCTGTTCGCCGGGTCGCGGCTGGGCATGGTGCACGTCGGCGACTCGCGCTGCTACCAGCTGCGCGGCGGCGAGTTCGCCCAGATCACCAAGGACGACACCTTCGTCCAGTCGCTGATCGACGAGGGCCGGATCACCGAGGAGGAGGCGCACACGCACCCGCAGCGCTCGCTGCTGCTGCGCGCCATCACCGGCCAGGACGTCGAGCCCTCGCTGTCGATCCGCGAGGCCCGCGCCGGGGACCGGTTCCTGCTCTGCTCGGACGGCCTGTCCGGGCCGGTCAGCGACGAGACCCTGAAGCAGACCCTCGAGGACTACCCGGATCCGCGCGAGTGCGCCGACCGGCTGATCGAGCTCGCGCTGCGCGGTGGCGGGCCGGACAACATCACGTGCATCGTGGCGGACGTGGTGGACGTGGACTACGCCGACGACGCGCCGATCATCGGCGGCTCGGCCGGTCGCAACCCGCGCGCGGGCGACGGCGACTACCAGCGCGACGAGCGGGTGCCGCACTCCTCCGCGCAGCGCGCCGCGGCGACGACGCTGCCCCGGACCGAGCCGGTCCGGCTGGAGCCTGCCCGCACCGAGGAGCCGCGCCGCCGCCGCGGGCTGCGGACCGTGCTGGCGCTGCTGGCGGTGCTCGCCGTGCTGGTCGCGGGCCTGTTCATCGCCCGGGCGATGGTGATGCAGCAGTACTACGTCGCCGTCGACCAGGGCCAGGTCGCCATCTATCAGGGCGTGCGCGGGAACGTGCTGGGCGTGCCGCTGCAGCGGGTCGCGGAGCGCTCGGACATCGCGCTCGACGACCTGCCGCAGCCGGTGCGCAGCCAGATCGCCGACGGCATCCTGTCCGACGACGGCGAGGCCGGCGCGCGGGAGACCGTGGACCGGCTGCGCGAGCGGATGCTGCCGCTCTGCTCGACGCTCAACCCGCCGCCCGCACCGGTGGTCGTCGCGCCGCCCCCCGAGCCGGGGGCCCCGCCGGTGACCACCACACCGTTGCCGACCGTGACCCCCGAGCCGGGCCGGAACTGCCGGCTCGACGGCTGATGGCCAGGGAGGGCTCCGTCGTGGAGCCGACCACCCCGACCGGCCGCGGGATCGAGCTGCTCATGCTCGGCCTGGCCGCGGTGCTGACGACCGGCGCGCTGGTGCTCGTCGAGGCCAACCAGGAGCAGTCGCTCACCACCGACCTGCTGTTCGTCGGGCTCGCCTACCTGGTGCTGTTCGCGCTCGCCCATCTCGCGGTGCGCTGGCTCGCCCCGTACGCCGATCCGCTGATCCTGCCCTCGGTCGCGCTGCTCAACGGCATCGGCCTGGTCATGATCCACCGGCTGGACCTGGCCCGGGCGGCCCGCGCCGAGCTGCTCGGCCGGGACGCCCCGTCCGGGCTGATCGGCGCGCAGATGACCTGGACGGTCGCCGGGCTGAGCCTGTTCGCGCTGGTCCTGTTCTTCCTGCGCGACCACCGCACGCTGGCCCGCTACGGCTACACCGCCGGGTTCGTCGGCCTGGTGCTGCTCGCGCTGCCGGGCATGCTCCCGTCGTCGATCTCCGAGGTCAACGGTGCGAAGCTGTGGATCCGCATCCCGGGCGGCCCCGGCATCCAGCCGGGCGAGTTCGCCAAGATCCTGCTGCTGATCTTCTTCGCGGCCTACCTGGTGCAGAAGCGGAACCTGCTCTCCACCGCGGGCCGCCGGTTCCTCGGCATGGAGCTGCCCCGCGCCCGGGACTTGGCGCCGCTGCTCGCCGCATGGGGGCTGTCGGTCGGCGTGCTGGTGTTCCAGCGCGATCTGGGCAGCTCGCTGCTGATCTTCGGACTGGTGCTGGTCCTGCTCTACACCGCCACCGAGCGGATCTCCTGGATGGTCATCGGGCTGTCCGCGTTCGCCGTCGGTGCGGCCATCGCGTACCAGCTGTTCGGCCACGTCCGGGTGCGCGTGCAGATCTGGCTGGACCCGTTCGCCGACTACGAGGGGGGCGGGTTCCAGCTGGCCCAGGCGCTGTTCGGGCTCGGGACCGGCGGGGTCGGCGGGACCGGGCTGGGCGCGGGTCGACCGGATCTGGTGCCGTTCGCCGAGTCCGACTTCATCTTCTCCTCGCTGGGCGAGGAGCTGGGCCTGATCGGGCTGGCCGCGATCCTGATCGTCTACCTGGTGCTGATCACCCGCGGCCTGCGCACCGCGCTGGCGGTGCGCGACTCCTACGGCAAGCTGCTGGCGACCGGCCTGTCGTTCTCGATCGCGCTGCAGATCTTCGTGGTGATCGGCGGGGTGACCAAGCTGATCCCGCTGACCGGCCTGACCCTGCCGTTCCTGTCCTACGGCGGGTCGTCGCTGCTGGCGAACTACGCTCTGGTGGCGATCCTGCTGCGCATCTCGCACGTCGCCAGGGCGCCGCTGCCCAAGCGGCCCGCGCAGCCGCGCGCCCCGATCGCCGAGGCCAGCACCGAGCTCGTCCGGCGGCCCGGCGGCAGCGGAGGCGGGAACGGAACCAGCCCGACCCCCGCGTCCCCGGAGAGGAACGACCCGTGAACCGCCCGGTCCGCCGCGTCGCCCTCGCCGTGATGGTGATGATCGTCGCGCTGCTCGCGAACATCACCTACGTGCAGGTGGTGATGGCCGGCCAGTACCGCGACGACCCGCGCAACCAGCGCTCGCAGATCGACGAGTACTCGCGCCAGCGCGGCCAGATCACCGCGGGCAGCGAGGTGCTCGCGCAGAGCGTCGAGTCCGGCGGCCGGCTGCGCTACGCCCGCGAGTACCCGGCGGGCCCGGCGTTCGCCCCGATCACCGGCTTCCTCTCGACGGTGTACGGCAAGGGCGCCCTGGAGCGCTCCGCCGACGAGGTGCTCAACGGCACCGATGACCGGCTGTTCGTCCGCCGGATGTCGGACCTGATCACCGGCCGGGACCCGGCCGGCGGGAACGTCGTCACCACGATCGACCCGGACGTCCAGCGGGTCGCCTACGACCGGCTGAACGACCAGGGGTTCACCGGCGCCGTCGTCGCGCTGGAGCCGCAGACCGGGGAGATCATCGCGATGGCGTCCACGCCGTCGGACGACCCGAACCGGCTCGCCGCCGCCGACGCCGACGAGCAACAGGCCGCCTGGCGCGAGTACAACAACGCCGACCCGAACCCGCTGACCAACCGTGCGATCAACGAGATCGAGCCGCCCGGGTCGACGTTCAAGCTGATCACCACCGCGGCCGCCCTGCAGAACGGCTACACCCCGGAGAGCCGGCTGACCGCGGCCCGCAACATCCAGCTGGCGGACTCGACGACGACGCTGGAGAACTACAACGGCTCGGCCTGCGGCAGCGGTGAGACCGCCTCGCTGGCCGAGGCGCTGGCCCGCTCCTGCAACACCGCGTTCGCCCAGCTCGGCGAGGAGCTCGGCGCCGACGCGCTGCGCGCCCAGGCCGAGGCGTTCGGGATCGGCGGGTCGAACCTGCAGATCCCGATGCCGGTGACCGCCTCGCAGGTCGGGCCGATGGAGGACACGCCGTCCACCCAGCAGTCCGCGATCGGCCAGCGCGACGTCCGGCTGACCCCGATGCAGCTGGCGATGATCGGCGCCTCGATCGCGAACGGCGGCCAGACGATGGCGCCGTACCTGATCCGGGAGATCCAGAGCCAGTCGCTGGACGCCGTCGACACCACCGAGCCGGACCGGCTGGCCCGCGCGGTGCCCGCCGACGTCGCCCGGACGCTGACCGACCTGATGATCGGCTCGGAGGACCGGACGCAGGGTGGCGGCAAGATCACCGGCGTGCAGATCGCCTCCAAGACGGGCACCGCCGAGCACGGCACCGACCCGAAGAACACCCCGCCGCACGCCTGGTACGTGGCGTTCGCCCCGGCCGAGAACCCGCGGGTCGCGGTCGCCGTGCTGGTGGAGAACGGCGGCAACCGGGCGCAGGAGGCGACCGGCGGCTCGATCGCCGCGCCGATCGGCCGGGCCGTGATCGCCGAAGCCCTGCGGGATGCCCAGTGAGCCCGGGTCGCGCCGGGCGCCCGGCACGGCGCAGGCCCCCGGCGGCGCCGTGAGCGCGCTGGCAGCCGGACAGCTGATCTCCGATCGGTACCAGCTGGACCGGCGGATCGCGGTCGGCGGGATGGGCGAGGTCTGGGAGGCCTCGGACACCCGGCTGGGCCGCAGCGTGGCCGTCAAGGTGCTGAAGTCCGACCTGTCCGACGACCCGGAGTTCCTGCACCGGTTCCGGATCGAGGCCCGCACGGTCGCCTCGCTCGACCACGGCGGCATCGCGTCGGTGCACGACTACGGCGAGGACGACGCCCCCGGCGGCGGGCGGACCGCCTACCTGGTGATGGAACTCGTCCGCGGCGAGCCGCTGTCGACCCGGATCGGCCGCGGGCCGATCCCGGCGGACGAGGCGCTCGACATCCTGGAGCAGGCCGCCCGCGCGCTGCACGCCGCGCACGAGCGCGGCTTCGTGCACCGCGACGTCAAGCCCGGCAACATCCTGCTGCGCACCGACGGCATCGTGAAGCTCACCGACTTCGGCATCGCGAAGGCCGCCGACGCCGTCCCGGTCACCCGGTCCGGCATGGTCATGGGCACCGCCCACTACATCGCGCCGGAGCAGGCGTCCGGCGAGGAGGCCGGCCCGTCCGGGGACGTCTACTCGCTCGGCGTCGTCGGGTACGAGTGCCTCGCCGGGGTCCGTCCGTTCCGCGCGGAGAGCGCCGTCGCGGTGGCCATGATGCAGGTCCGCGACGAGCCGCCGCCGCTGCCCGGCGAGATCCCCGAGCGGGTCCGCGAGCTGATCGCGTCGGTGCTGGTCAAGGACCCCACCGAGCGCTATGCCGACGGCGCCGAGTTCGCCGACGCGGTCGCCGCGGTGCGCCGCGGGCACCGGCCGCCGCCGGCCGGCATCCCGGCACCCGCCGGGGACGCCCCCGGGTTCCGCCGGGACGACGAGCAGCACGATCCGGCGCCCCGGCACGGCAGGCGCGAGCCCGGCCCGGACAGCGGCCGGGGGCCCCGCTCGCCGCGGCACGGCATCGACCGGGACCCGGGTGCCGCCGCCGAGCGGGACCGGCCGGCCGGCCGGTCCCGGTCCGGTCCGGCCCACCCCGCTCAGGCCGGCTCGGGTCAGACCGGCTCGGGTCAGGCCGGCTCGGGTCAGACCGGCTCGGCTCAGGCCGCCTCCGCTCAGGCCCAGGCGGGGCAGCCGCCGTCCGGGCCGCAGCAGCGCCCGGTCACCGACCCGTCGGCCCGCCCGCCCGGACCGCCCTCCGGTCCGCAGCAGCGGCCCGGCTCCGGGCCGCTGCCGGTGCCGCCGCCCGCCCAGCCCGGCTCGCCGCCGTACGGGGCGCCGGTCCGCGGGCCGCAGCACGCGGTGCGGCCGGCCGGTCCCGGCCGGCCGGGGTACCCGGGGCACGAGCAGCCGGGCCGGCCGGGCCCGGCGACCCCCGGGCCGCAGCGACCGGTGCCGTCCCGGCCCCCGGTGCGCAGGCACGACGCCGCGGACCGGCCGGTCGAGCAGCACCCGTCGGGCCCGTTGGACCTCACCCCGCGCCGGTCCGGGCGGGCGAAGGCCTGGCTGGCGGTGCTGTTCGTGCTGCTGACGGTCGCCGCCGTGCTGATCGCCGTGATGATCCTGCGCGAGACGTCGCCGGGCGGCGACCGAACCGGCTCGCTGGGCGTCGGCCCGGGTACCGTCGCCGAGGCCGCCGGACCGGAGGCGGGCCGGGCGGGACCGGCGGGCGACCGGACCCCGCTCACCGCCGCGCCGTCCCGCGGGAGACCGGAGGTCCCCCGGTGACCCCACGGAACGGACGGTCCGGCGCATGTGACGACCGCACCACGGTGATCCGCTCGACCGACCTGCATGATGAGTACGCCTCCGACGGCTCGATGACTACGGGAACCCTGAACCGATGACGACACCGCGACTGCTCTCCGAGCGCTACGAGCTGGGCGACCCGCTCGGCTACGGCGGCATGTCCGAGGTCCACCGCGGCCTCGACACCCGGCTCGGCCGGGACGTCGCGGTGAAGGTCCTGCGCGCCGACCTCGCCCGCGACCCGCAGTTCCAGCTGCGCTTCCGGCGGGAGGCGCAGAACTCGGCCTCGCTGAACCATCCGGCGATCGTCGCCGTCTACGACACCGGCGAGATCGAGTCCGAGTTCGGCCCGCTGCCCTACATCGTGATGGAGTTCGTCGACGGGCAGACGCTGCGCGAGATCGTCAAGACCACCGGCCCGATGACCCAGCAGCGGGTCGTCGAGGTGATGGCCGACGTGTGCGCCGCGCTCGACTTCTCGCACCGGCACAACATCATCCACCGGGACGTGAAGCCGGCCAACGTCATGATCAACGGCGTCGGCGCCGTGAAGGTCATGGACTTCGGCATCGCCCGCGCGCTGGGCGAGGGGCAGAACGTCACGCAGACCGCCGCGGTGATCGGCACCGCCCAGTACCTGTCCCCCGAGCAGGCCCGCGGCGAGGCCGTGGACGCCCGGTCGGACGTGTACGCCGCGGGCTGCGTGCTGTTCGAGCTGCTGACCGGCGAGCCGCCGTTTACCGGCGACACCCCGGTCGCGGTCGCCTACCAGCACGTCCGGGAGGACCCGCGGGCCCCGTCCGAGCTGAACCCGTCGGTGCCCCCGGCGCTGGACGCGGTGGTGCTGAAGGCGCTCAGCAAGAACCCGGCCAACCGCTACCAGTCGGCCGCCGAGATGCGCGCCGACCTGGTGCGGGTGCGCAACGGCGAGCCGGTGCACGCGCCGCTGGTGATGAGCGAGTACGAGCGCACCCAGATGATGGCGCACGACGACGCCACCACCGCGATGGCGACCCGGTGGATGGACGGCGGAGGCGGCCCGCCGACCGGCCGGCACGTCATGCCCGGCGGTTACGACGACTACGAGGACGAACCACGCTCCGGCCGCGGTCGCAAGATCGCCCTGTGGCTGGTCGTGCTGGCCGTGCTCGGCCTGCTCGGCTTCGTCGGCTACCAGATGTTCTCCAGTTCCGGGCCGGACCAGGTCGCGGTGCCCGACGTGCTCGGCCAGACGCCGGACGAGGCCCGGGTCACGATCACCGGCGCCGGACTGTTGTTCGCCCAGGAGAACCAGCCCTCCGACGTCGAGCAGGTCGGGCGGGTGGTCCGCACCGACCCGGGCGGCGGCAACCAGGTCGCCGAGAACAGCCGGGTCACAGTGTTCGTCGGGACCGGGCCGGCCGAGGTGACCGTGCCGTCGCTCGCCGGGAGCACCCCGGAGGAGGCCGAGGCGCAGCTGCGCGAGGCCGGGCTGCAGATCGGCGGGCGGACCGAGCAGGACACCTCGGACGCGAGCCAGGTCGGGCGGGTCATCTCCTCGGACCCGGGCCCCGGCCAGCGGGTGCCCGGCAACTCGTCGGTGTCGCTGGTGATCGGCCGCGAGCAGCAGACCATCGCGGTGCCGGACGTGTCCGGCAGCTCCGCGGAGGAGGCCAGGTCCGCGCTGCGCAACGCCGGCTTCAGCTCGATCGAGACCAGCGAGGTCGACGGCGGCGGCAACGCCGGCTCGGTGGTGGGCACCGACCCGTCCGCGGGGACCAGGGTGGCCCGCGACCAGACGATCACCATCCAGGTCAGCCGCGGCAACCAGACCCAGATCCCGAACGTCGTCGGCCAGCGGGTGGACAACGCGGTCAACACGCTGCGCGAGGCGGGGCTGTCGTTCTCCATCCAGACCACCGACGTGTCCGACCCGTCGCAGAACGGCGTGGTGCTCAGCCAGGACCCGGCGGGCGGCTCGCAGGCCTCCGACGGCCAGCAGGTGACGCTCACGGTCGGCCGGGCGTCCGGTGGCGACACCGGCGACGGCGGGGACACCGGCGAGACCTCGCGCGGTTTCCCGTTCGACTGATCCCGGCACTATCGGAGAGGGTGGAACGGTGCGCGTCCTCGTCGTCGACAACTACGACAGCTTCGTCTACAACCTGGTCCAGTACCTGGCCCAGCTCGGCGCCGATCCGGTGGTCCGGCGCAACGACGAGATCGAGCTCGACGAGCTCGACGAAGTCGGTGCGGTGCTGGTCAGCCCCGGCCCGGGCACCCCGGAACGGGCCGGCCGCAGCGTCGAGGTGATCCGGCGGGCCGCCGGCCGGGGCACCCCGCTGCTCGGCGTCTGCCTGGGTCACCAGGCGCTCGCCACCGCCTGGGGCGGTGTCGTCGAGCGCGCGCCGGAGCTGCTGCACGGCAAGACGTCGCTGGTGTTCCACGACGACGTCGGGGTACTGCGCGAGCTGCCGTCGCCGTTCACCGCGACCCGGTACCACTCGCTGACGATCGCGCCGGACGGCCTGCCGCCCGAGCTGCAGGTCACCGGCCGCACCGAGACCGGGCTGATCATGGCGGTGCGGCACCGGGACCTGCCGATCGAGGGCGTGCAGTTCCATCCGGAGTCGGTGCTGACCGAGGGCGGACACCGGATGCTGGCGAACTGGCTCCGGCAGGCCGGGCACGCCGTGCCGGAGGACGTGGTGCAGCGGCTGTCGGACGAGATGGCCGGGCTGGTCGCCGACGTCTGAGATGCCCGACAGGCATCCGTTCGTTTCGGCCGTGTGACGCAGTCCGGCCGGTATCCGCGCTACCGTGGTGGTGGATCTGTCCGGGTCGGCCGCTCCCCGGTGCGCCGCCCCGTCGCAGGTCCCGCCCCCGGCCGGCGCACCGGCCGGACACTGTTGCCCGACCGACGAACTGCACGAGGTCCGACAATGCCGAAGTCGAAGGTCCGCAAGAAGGCGGCGTACACCCCGCCCCCGGTCAGCCGCACCCCGCAGAAGGTGGCCGGGCCGACGCACCCGGCGTATCTCGCCGTGATGGTCGCGATGTGGATCCTCGGCCTGGGCTGGCTGGTGGTCAACTACCTGGCCGCGCCGTCGATCCCGTTCATGGCCGCGCTGGGGAACGGCAACTTCATCATCGGGTTCTCACTCATCGTGATCGGCCTCCTGATGACCATGCGGTGGCGCTGAACTGCAGAAACACATCGACGTGAGTTATCCTCACTGTGGATGGCGGCTGTGGACAACTCACGTTGAGCACTCTGGGTGATCATCTCGGGCGGCGGTCCTGGTCGACGCCGGCGGGAGTCGTCGCGCTGCTGTGGCTGCTCGCCGCGGCCGCTGCCGGCTGGCTGACCGCGCTCGTCGGCACCGGGGCCGATCCGGCCGGCTGGCTGATCGCCGGCGTCGCGGCGCTCGGGTTCGCGCTCGCCGCCGCGTCCGGCACCCGGGCCCGGCCGCGGCTGGAGGCCGGGCCGGAGGGGATCACCGTGCGCCGGCTGACCTGGACCCGGCACGTGCCGTGGGGCCGGGTGGACGAGGTGCGCGTGCTGCGGACCTTCCGGCTCGGCCGCGGGTCCACGGTGCTGGAGCTGGAGCTGCGCGACGCCGACGGGCACGAGCGGCTGGTCGTGCTGGGCCGTCCCGAGCTGGGCGAGGACCCGCAGGAGGTGGCCGACGCGCTGGCCGAGCTGCGGCCGTGACCCGGCGCGGGATTGGGCCGGGTCAAGTCAGGCCAGGTCAGATCAGGACGGCGCCGAGGGCGATCAGGGCGACGGTGACCAGGGTCAGCCCGGTGACCGCGGCGGCCTGCACCCGGCGCCGGTTCGGCGAGCCGGCGCCGAGGTAGAGCAGCGCGGCGGTGACGGCGGCACCGAACAACAGCCCGCCGAAGTGCCCCTGCCAGGAGACGGCCGGGATGACCAGGCTGATCCCGACGTTGACCGCGATCAGGGTCAGCACCTGTCCGGCCGGCATCCGGAGCCGGCGCAGCAGCACGACCAGGGCGCCCATCAGCCCGAACACCGCACCCGACGCGCCTGCGGTGAAGCCCATCGGGTTGCTGAGCAGCATCACCGCGGCGGAGCCGCCGAGCAGCGAGACGCCGTAGACGGCGAGGAACCGGGCCCGGCCGAGCACCGCCTCGACCTCCCGGCCGATGATCCACAGGGCGAACATGTTGAACGCCAGGTGCAGCGGGCCGATGTGCAGGAAGCCGGAGGTGAGGATCCGCCAGATCTCGCCCTGCCCGACCGCGGCCGGGACCAGCGCCCCGGCCCGGAACAGCCAGGAGTCGTAGTTGGCGTTGAGGCTGCCGGCCATCGCCACGGTCAGCGCGAAGATCGCGACGTTGGCGACGATCAGGCCGGGCACCAGTACCGGCCGGCCGGTACGGCTGGCACCGGCGACGTTGCGGGCCCGCGGCACCGCCCGGGAGGACTGCACCAGGCAGTCGACGCAGTGCTGGCCGACCGATGCGGGCCGCAGGCACTCCGGGCAGGCCGGCCGGTCGCACCGGGTGCAGCGCAGCCCGGTCGGCCGGTCCGGGTGCCGGGCGCACACCGGCGGACCGCCCTGCGCGGGCGGCGGGGCGCCCGGCGGCGGGGTCGGCCCGGGCGCGCCCGGCCAGGACGGTCTCTGCCCGTGGCCGCCCGGGCCCCACTGCGGCTGCGGGTAGCCGGGCGGGGCCGGGTAGTACGGCTGTCCGCCGGTGCCGGCCGGACCCGGGGGCTCGTGCGGCCCCCGGGGCGTACCGGGACCGGGGGACTCAGGTCGCTCGGTCAGGGCGGACTCAGCTCCGCTCGATCTCGACCTTCTCGATGACCACGTCGTTGAGCGGGCGGTCGGCCTGCCCGGTGGTCGTCTGGGCGATCCCGTCCACGACGGCCCGCGACTCGGCGTCGGCGACCTCACCGAAGATGGTGTGGCGCCGGTTGAGGTGCGGGGTCGGGCCCACGGTGATGAAGAACTGCGACCCGTTCGTCCCGGGGCCGGCGTTCGCCATCGCGAGCAGGTAGGGCCGGTCGAACTTGAGCTCCGGGTGGAACTCGTCGCCGAACTGGTAGCCCGGGCCGCCGCGACCGGTACCGGTCGGGTCGCCGCCCTGGATCATGAAGCCGCTGATCACCCGGTGGAAGATCGAACCGTCGTAGAACGGCCCGGAGTCGCCGCCACTGGCGTTCGGCCCCGTGTAGTCCTTGGACCCCTCTGCGAGCCCCACGAAGTTCGCCACCGTCTTGGGGGCGTGGTCGCCGAACAGCTCGACGCGGATGTCGCCCTCGTTGGTGTGCAGGACGGCCGTCGTCTTGGCGTTTCCTGGTTCCGTCACGGCTACCATCGTGCCAGTCCGCAGCCGCATCCGTGGGAAGCAGGTCCGATAATGAGAGCCGAGCGCAAGCGGGCCAGGGCCCGGAAGGACGCGGCCGAGGCCGTGCACACCCTCGCGGACGCCGGCCGGATCGCCGGCGGGGCGGCCGTCTCGACGGCCTCGGCGCGGGTCTCCGAGCTGTCCCAGGGCCTGTCGCACAACGTGTCGCACGGGGTGGAGGACGCCCGCCGGGCGCTCGCCGCCGCGATCGACCCGGCGCCGGCCCGCACCCGGCGGGCGCCGTGGATCCTGGCCGTCGTGCTGCTGAGCGGGCTGGCCGCGTACGCCTGGGTGACGCTGCTGCGCCGGGACCGCCCGGTCGACCCGGGCACCCCGGTCCCGACCGTCCCGCCCGCCGACTCGCAGATCCACGGGAAGCCGATCGGGCAGGGCGGCGGCGCGAGCTGAGCCCGGTCAGAGGGCCTCGCGCAGGAAGCCGGTGACCGCCGCCCGGTAGCCGTCCGGGTCGGCGTTCCAGCTGCCGGTGTGCTCGGTGCCGCCGAACTCGCGGTAGGTCACCGGCCAGTCGAGTGCCGGCGCGCCGGCCGCCAGGTCGCGGCTGAGGTCCACCGGGACGGCGGTGTCGCCGTCGCTGTGCAGCAGCAGCGTCGGCGGCCGGACCGCGGGCGGGTGGCGGAGCAGGTCGAAGCGGTCCAGGTCGATCCCGATCCGGCGTTCGGTGAACCGGGCCGCCACCCCGGCCAGGGACGGCGGGAGGGCCCGGTTGCGGGCCTGCCGGCGCAGGGTGCGGCGCCAGTCGAGCAGCGGAGCGTCCCACACGACCGCGGCCACCGCGGCGGCGTGCTCGGAGCGGTCCAGGAAGGCCCCGCCGACGGCCGCGCCCATCGACCAGCCGACCAGCACCAACCGGGTGGCGCCCGCGGCGAGCGCGTGCGCGGCGGCCGCGGCGACGTCGTGCCACTCGGTGTCGCCCAGATGGGACCGGCCGTCCGGGGAGGGTGGCGCGGTGCCGTCGCCCCGGTAGCTGATCACCAGCGCGCGCAGGCCGGCGGCGTGCAGCGCGGGCAGCGCGCGCAGCGCCTCCCGCCGGGCCCCGCCGCGGCCGTGCACGCAGATCGCCCAGGTCCGGCCGTCGGACCAGGCCGGGGCGGGGACGTCCCAGGCCGGGGCGGGGCCGACCGGGGTCCGCACGACGACGTCGTCGAACGGGAGGTCGCGGGCACCCGGATCGGGATCGAACGGGCCCGCGTCGAGGACGGCGGGCCCGGTCTGCGGCACCGGGCCGTCCCGCAGCTCGCGGATCACCCGCCTGCGGCCCCGGTCCAGCACCGGCCCGACGACGCTCAGCCCGGCCGGCCCGCGCAGGCCCCACACCCCGGGCTGGCAGGTCAGCCGGTTCGCGGCCAGCTCGACGACGCCGGGGCCGGTCGCGAGCACCCGCTCGGGCCGGCCCGGGTGCACCGAGGGGTGCAGCAGCAGCGTCGAGTAGTGCCAGCTGACGGCGGCGGCCGCGCCCCCGGCCCCGCCGAGGACGCCGGCCAGCACGGAGGCCGATGCGTAACCGGAAACCGGACGGCGGGTCGGGGATGGGCGCACGGAGCCATCCTGCTCCTCCGCTCCGGCCACCCGCACGCCGAGCGGCGAGGGCACGCACCGTCACCGTGGGGCTGGCCTGTACGTGCGAGAGCACTCTCGGGTTGTCACTCCTTCGGGTGATTCATCGGATCAAGATCGCTCCGTTACGCAACCGGGTCCCGAGGTTCTCGTTGCGCCATCGGAGGGTCAGCCCTTCGCTCCCCAACACTCTGTACGGAAGGACGTGCGAATGAACTCGCTCGCCCGCAACGCGCTCCGGCTCTCCATGGCCGGTGCGGGCATCGCGGTCCTGGGTGCCGGCGTCGCCGGTCAGGCCTCGGCCGCCGAACTCCCCGACCTGCCCGGTGTCCCCGACGCCTCGTCGCTGACTGACGCCCTGCCGACGCCCGACGAGGACGGCACCGTCTCCAGCGGATCGGCCCACGTGACGTTCGGCCAGCTGCAGGGTCCGGAGCTGCAGGCGTCCGGGCTGCCGGAGCTGCCCTCCACCGACTCGATCACGGGTCTGCTGGAGCTGCCGTCCACCGACGGCCTGCCGGAGGCCCCGTCCGCCGACGCACTCCCCGAGCTGCCCGGAACCGACGCGCTCCCGGCGATCCCGGGCGCCGACGCACTGCCCTCCGCCGACGCCCTGCCCTCCGCCGACGCGCTGTCGCTGGACGCGGTGTCCACCGACGCGCTGCCCTCGGCCGACTCACTGCCGTCGCCGGACGCGCTGCCGGGCACCGACGCGCTCCCGGCGATCCCGGGTGCCGACGCGCTGCCCGAGCTGCCGACCGCGTCGACGCTGCCCGCCCCCTCGCTGGACGCCCTGCCGCTGGACGCCCTGCCGACCGACGGCCTGCCGACCGACGCGCTCCCGCTGGACGCCCCGCTCGACGGCCTGCCGCTGGACGCGCTGCCCTCGGCCGACGCGCTGCCGCTGCCGAACACCGAGGCCCTCCCGACGCTCGACATCCCGGGCGTCATGTACATCGAGGCCCCCGGCATCACCATCTGACCGTCGGCGTCCCCCGACCGTCGGTCGCCGGGCTCCCCGACCGGCACCCGCGGCCGTCCGCACCGACCGTCCCACCCCCTCGGGACGGCGGCGCGGGCGGCCGCGGCCGTTTCCACCCGGCCCAGCCAGAAATCGGCCCAGCCCGGGTCAGCGCAGCCCAGGTCAGCGCAGCCCAGGTCAGCGCAATCCGGTCGGCACCGTCCGGGTCACCCCAGCCCGGGCCGGCGCGTCCGGGTCAGCGCCGTCCGTGCCGCGGCAACGGCGGCGGGGCGGGCACCACCGGGGCACGGACCACCAGCTCGTACCGGTCGAAGTCGCCCTCGTCGTCGACCACGTGCCGGACGAACCGGAAACCCGCCCGGCGCGCCACCCCGATCGACGGGACGTTGGCCGGATCGACGTCGATCGAGATCCCGTGCACGTCACCGCGTTCGGCGAGATACCGGGACGCCAGCCGCACCGCGCGCGTCGCCAGCCCCCGGCGGCGGAAGGCCGGGTAGATCCCGTACGCCAGCCCGGCCCGGCCGGCGCCCCGGTCGAGTTCGGCGTCGATCGTCCCGGCGAGCACCGAGCCGCCGTCCACCCGGATGCCGAAGCTGAGCTTGGGCCCGTCGTCGGCCCACCGCTCGATCGCCCGCCGGACGTGCGCCCGGACCGTCGCCCTGTTCCCCCGGCCGCCGTTCAGCCAGCGGACCAGCTCGGCGTCCTCCCCGGCGAGGTACGGCTCCACGTCATCCCAGCCGAGCGGGCTGAGGACGACCACGCCGTCCGCCAACGTGTTCGAGGGCCGGGCCACGAATCCATCTTGCAGCACCCGTCGCCGTCCGTGACCGGCGATCCCCGGCCGGTGACCCGATCGGCCGCGTGCTAGCGGGCCGGGGGCTCCGCGACCTCGTACCGGATGAGCAGCGTGTCGTCCCCCGTGACGACGCTGACCAGGCTCAACCGCGCCGGGTCCATGCCGGCACCGCGGGCGATCCGGCCCGCCTCGCCGGACACCAGGAACGGCGCAAGGGTCAGGCGCAGCTCGTCGACCAGGCCGGCCTCGGCGAGGCTGCCGAACAGGCCGGGACCACCCATGCAGTTGATCCGGCGCAGTCCGCGCCGGTCGAGCTCGGCGAGCGCCGCGGCCAGGTCCACCGTCCCGTCGCCGGTGAGGACGACCTCCGCGCCGGCGTCGCTCCAGCCCACCCGCACGTCCTCGGGCACCGCCGCGCAGGTGAGCACGATCGTCGGGACCAGCACGTCGGTGAGCACTGGCGCGGTCGGCGGCAGCGAGCGCCCCGATCCGGTGACGACCGCCGTCGACGGCACCTCGGACAGCCCGAACCGGTGCCGCCGCTGTGCCATCCGCTCCCCCGGCCGGACCCCGGTGAAACCCTCGGCGACCGCGGTCCCGGCCGCGACCAGCACGACGTCGGCGAGATCGGTGCCCAGGCCGAGCACCACCCGGTCCGGCGGGGTCGACAGGCCGGCCGAGCGGCCCTCCACCTCCAGCGCACCGTCCGCGCTGGAGACGAAGTTGACGCACACCCGCAGCCGGCCGTCGTCGGGGTAGGCGTAGAGCCGTTCGAGTGCCTCGGTGCTCAGCGGGCCGGCGTCGGCGGCCGGGAAGATCTGGTGGATCGCGGTCACGCGAGGAGTCTCACCGCACGGGCCGGGTTCCGCTCGCCGCGCACCGTCGCGACCATCTCGCAGGTCTCCCGGGTGGCCCGGGCCTGGTGGGCGCGGACCATCGCGACGCCCCGGTCCGCGGCGAGCGCGGTCGCGGCGAGGGTGCCGGTGAGCCGCTCCTCGAGCGGGACGTCCAGCGACTCCCCGACCACGGTCTTGTTCGACATCGCCAGCAGCACCGGCCACCCGGTCGCGACCATCTCGTCGATGTCGCGCAGCACCTGCAGGCTGTGCAGGGTGTTCTTGGAGAAGTCGATCGCCGGGTCGATCAGGATCCCGGCGGCCGGGACCCCGGCGGCGACCGCCTTCTCGGCGAGCGCCACCGTCTGCCCGATCACCGACGCCAGGACGTCCGGGTAGCGCGGCCGGTGCGGCTCGGTGCGCGGCGTGACGTGGTCGGTGTGCGCGCTGACGTACCCGGCGCCGTAGCGGGCGGCAACGTCCAGGATCGCCGGATCGGCGGCGGCCCAGTTGTCGTTGACGAGATCGGCCCCGGCCGCGCAGACGGCCTCGGCCGGCCCGGCCCGGAAGGTGTCGACGCTGATCACCACGTCCGGGAAGGCGTGCCGCGCCCACTCCACGGTGGGGACGACCCGGTCGATCTCCTCCTGCTCGGTGACCTCGGTCCCGGGGCTGGCCGGGACCCCGCCGATATCGATCACGTCGGCGCCCTCGCGGACCACCGCGGCGATCCGGTCCCGGGCGGCCTGCTCGGCGAAGGTGACCCCGTGGTCGTAGAACGAGTCCGGCGTCCGGTTCACGATCGCCATCACCATCGCTCGGTCACGGTTCCAGGTGCGCCCGCGGAACGTCAGGCTCGGCACTCGTCCTCCTCGCGGCACGGCCGGGCACCTCGTGGGCCCGGCTCGTGCACCATCTTGACCAGCCCACCGCGCACCCGGCCACCCGGCAACGGGGTTCGCGCCGGTGCGCCGGGTGACTATCCTGCCCGGGTGGGGGTCCCCGGGGTCCCCGGGCCGGTGCGCGACGTCTACGCCGGGCTCAGCACCGGTTACGCGCAGCGGCGGCGGCCCGACCCGCGGAGCGCGGAGCGCATCGAGGCGGCCCTGGGCACCGCCCGGACCGTGGTGACCGTCGGCGCCGGGGCCGGCTCGCCGAGCTGCGCCGGTTCGCACCCCGGCAGGTCGTCCTGACCTGGGACCCGGACGTCATGGCCCGGTTCTGGCTGATCGCGGACCACCTCCCCGGGATCGCGGCCGCCAAGGCCGGCCTCGCCACCGTCGACCGGGTCGTCGCCGGGCTCACCACCCCCGGCGGGTCGGTGACGGTCGGGACCGTTCCGGTGCCCGCCGACTGCACCGACGGCTTCCTCGGCGCCTACTGGAACCGGCCAAAGTGCTATCTGGACCCGGACCGGCGGGCGGCGATCTCGGCGTTCGTCCGGCTGCCCGCCGCAGCGGTGCGCGACGCGATCGGACGGCTGTCCGACGACCTGGCCGGCGGCCGGTGGGACGCGCGGCACGGGCAACTGCGCGGCCTCGCGTCGACCGACCTGGGCTACCGGCTGGTGACGGCCACCCGCGGCGCCCCCTCGGCACCGCTCTGACCTCAGGACAGGTGCATCCCCGAGATCGCCCGGGCGATGACCAGCTGCTGGATCTGCTCGGTCCCCTCGAAGATGTCGTAGATCTTCCGACCAAGCGATCCACACGTGCGACCTTGCCGGCTGCAGCATAGCTGACCAGCGCTTCTTATCTTCATCAACGATGGTTGGTCGTAGACCTCCGTCCACCTCCGACGGCCCAGGGACGGCCTAAGAGAGGAGCGCGCCTAGCCCGAGCCAGGCGGTAGGATTCCAATCTTGGTTGCGCCAGGCGATCTCGTCCTAAGGGAGCTGCGAGTGAAGTCCGAAATCCGAGCATCTCAGCTCTCAGAGCTTCGAAATAAGGTACAACAGCGAAACTATGCAAAGTATCTACTAGGTGTGCAAATTAAACGAATGCGATCGCTTGCCGATACTGAGGTTAGGTTTGATTTTCCCGTAACCGCAATCGTGGGACCGAATGGTGGCGGCAAGTCTACCGTGCTCGGTGCGGCCGCATGCGCATATAAAGATGTCGCACCTAAACGATTTTTTGCCAAGAGTGGGAAGCTCGACGACTCTATGGCGAATTGGCAGAGCGAGTACGAGTTGGTCGACAAGAGATCCGCACCCAAGGCACTGTGCAACGCACGGCGACATTTAAAGCCGAAAGGTGGCGCCGCGAGGGACTCGACCGCAAAGTGTTGATATTCGGTGTTTCACGAACAGTTCCGGCAAACGAGAGGCCTGAACTGCAAAGATGCATTGCAAACAAGTTCAGCGTTGCTGATGAGAACGTCTCGCCACTTTCTGCAGATACGGCTTCAGCCGTTGGTTCAATTCTGGCTCGAGATGTGAGCCAGTTTTCTGAGATGGTGGTTGACTCTCGCGGAAGAGTGTCTCTCCTCGCAGGCACCAGCACCGACGGAAATAGCTTCTCTGAATTTCACTTTGGCGCTGGCGAGTCTAGCATTATTCGCATGATCGCCTCTATCGAGGCCGCATCGGACAATTCGCTCGTGCTCATCGAGGAGATCGAGAACGGTCTACATCCCGTGGCGACGAGACGGATGGTTGAGTACCTTATATCTGCCGCCGAACGCAAGAAGATCCAGGTCATCTTCACTACTCACTCAGAAGATGCACTTCGTTCGCTGCCCGACGATGCCGTGTGGGCTGCACTTGATGGACGTGTCCAACAAGGGAAACTAGACATCGAAGCGCTCCGCGCTATTACTGGAAACGTCGACTCTCGTCTCGTCGTCTTCGTCGAGGACGAGTTCGCCAAAGACTGGATTGAAACTTGCTTACGCTACCTGGGCGACGTCGCGATGGATGCGATCGAAGTCCACCCATTAAGAGATGGTTTCAGAATGAGTTCGGCGTGTCTGCTGTAGACACTCACTGAGCTGCGGCAGAGTCGCTCGACATGGCTGTCGATCTTGTTCCTGAC